>NZ_JBHFAB010000003.1:0-394035 GCF_042510955.1 Streptacidiphilus cavernicola | reverse complement strand
GCCGCCGAGGACATCGAGGTCCTCGGCGGCGGGCGGCGTCCTGCCTGCGCTCAGCCGCACCACCACAGCACCGGCGTGCAGCTCGGCGAGGCGGAGGGGGTAGGCCTCGGCGAGCGGGTCGGCGAGGGCGACGCGGACGGCGGACGGGTGGCCGTCGGCCGGACGGACGCCGGGGCCGAGGCGCTGCGGGCAGCGGTCGGGGTGGCCGAGGAGGACGCGGTGGCGGGGGTCGCCGAGGGCGCGTGCGTGGCGGAGGGGGCGCCGTCGGCCACCGCCTCGGTCGAGATCGCCACGCCGCTGACGCCCGGTGACGCGGTGGCGGAACCGCTCGCCCCGGCCGGGCCGCCGGTCTGCCCGGCCCGGGGGCCCGCCGCCGGGGCCCCGGAGGAGGTGAAGGCGACCGCGCCGACGCAGCCGACCGCGACCACCCCGGCCGCGGCCAGTGCCAGCGTCCAGGTGCGCCGGGATCCGCCGCGCCGTCGGCGCCGCCGGCCGCGGCCGGACGGGCGGGGCGAGGCGGTCGGCGGGAGCGCACTGCCGGGGTCCGGGTCCGGGCCGGGACCCTCGGCGGCCGTCGGCTGCTGCGGTCCCGTCGCACCGGCGGCGGCCAGCTCGGCGGGCCGCCCGCATCCAGGACATGACAAGGCGCCATTGAGATGGCGCCGACAGGTCGTGCAGTAGTTCATCCGGACTTCCGTGCAGATTGCTGGGAATGCTGCCGCCAGAGGCGTCCCTCGCAGCCTAGATCAGACGAATCGCGATCGAACAGATGATCAATGTGTGACTTGTGAGGAGAAACCGTGGCATCGCACCGGCCGCGGCATGGCGTCCGCCCAGGACGGGTACGGGGTCGCGCCTGATCCGGCGTCAGCCGGTGCCGCGGGCGGCTCAGGAGCGGAGCTTGGCCTCGGGGCCGAACCGGGCGACGGCCAGGGCCGCGGCGCCGACCAGGCCGGCGTCCGTGCCCAGGGCCGCCGGGACGACCCGGAGGCCGGAGACGAAGGAGAGGGTGGCGTACCCGGCCAGGTGCCGGCGCAGCGGCGCGAACAGCGTCTCCCCGGCCTGCGCCACGCCGCCGCCGATGACCGCGAGGTCGATCTCGACCAGGGTCGCGGTGGCGGCGATCCCGGCAGCCAGCGCCTGCGCGGCCCGGTCGAAGGCGGCCAGCGCGACCGGGTCGCCGTCCCGGGCGGAGGCGGCCACCGCACCGGCCGAGCGATCCGCCCCGGCGGGCCGCCAGCCGTTGCGCAGGGCGTGCCGGGCGATGGCCGTGCCGCTGGCGATGAGCTCGACGCAGCCGCGCGAGCCGCACGGGCACGGCTCCCCGTCCAGGTCGACGCTGATGTGGCCCAGGTGCCCGGCGTTGCCGGTCGGCCCGGGGTGCAGCGCGCCGCCCAGCACCAGGCCCCCGCCGACGCCGGTGGAGACCACCAGGCACAGGGCGTTGGCGTGGCCGCGGGCCGCCCCGCGCCAGTGCTCGGCCGCGGTCATCGCCACCGCGTCGCCGCCCAGCACCACCGGCAGCGCGCCCACCGCCGGGTGCCCGGCCAGCGAGCGGACCAGCGGGAAGTCGCGCCAGCCGGGGATGTTCACCGGGCTGACCGTCCCCCGGGCGGTGTCCACCGGGCCCGCGCTGCCCACGCCCAGCGCGGCCACCCGGCCCCAGCGCGGGTCGGCCGCGAGCAGGTCGACCACCTGGTGCGCCGCGCCGAGCACGGCCTCCGCCGTCCCGTTCGGCGGGGTGGCCCTGGTGACCTGGAACACCAGCGCGCCGTCCCGGTCGACCAGGCCCCCGGCGATCTTCGTGCCGCCGACGTCCACCGCCGCGTACAGCCGCTCGGCGGAGGCCGCCCGGTTCGGGGTTGTCAGGGCCGACGACGCATGCACAGGGGTGCCTCCGGGGCTCAGATGATGGGATCGAGTTTGCCGTTCACTGACAACGTTGTCTAGTTTAGGGCTGACAACGTTATCCCACGCCGCGCCGATCCACCGACTCCCGAGGTACTGCCATGCCGCCCGAGATACTGGTCAACCCGGTCCGCCGCTACGCCTGGGGGTCCACCCGGGCCCTGGCCGGATTCCTCGGCGCGGAGCCGACCGGCGAACCGCAGGCCGAGCTGTGGATGGGCGCCCACCCGGGATCGCCCTCGCTGGTCGACCGGGGCGCCGGGCCGCAGCCGCTGGACCGGCTGATCGCCGCCGACCCGCTGCCCGAGCTGGGCCCGTCCGTGCTGGCCCGGTTCGGTCCGCAGCTGCCGTTCCTGGCCAAGGTGCTGGCCGTGGGCCGGGCGCTGTCGGTGCAGGTGCACCCCAGCACCGAGCAGGCCGAAGCCGGCTTCGCCGAGGAGGAGGCCCGCGGCGTCCCGCTGGACGCGCCCGACCGCAACTACCGGGACCGCAACCACAAGCCGGAGATGGTCTGCGCGCTCGACGACTTCGACGCCCTGTGCGGGTTCCGCCCCTGCACCGAGACCGCGGAGCTGCTGGACGCGCTGGGCGTGCCCGCGCTCGACCGCTGGGTGAGGACGCTGCGCACCGCGCCCGAGCCGGAGGCGCTGCGGACCGTGCTGGCCGAGGCGCTGGCGGACGGGCACGGCGGCGGGACCACCCGCGCCGTCGCCGCCGCGCTGCCCGGGGCCGCGTCCGCCGCCGCGGCGGCGGGCAGCCCGCACCACGCGGCGCTGGCCGCCTGTGCGGCAGTGGCGAGCGACTACCCCGGCGACCCCGGGATCATCGCCGCACTGCTGCTCAACCACGTCCGGCTGCGGCCGGGGCAGGCGCTGTACCTGGGCGCGGGCGTCCCGCACGCCTACCTCGGCGGGCTCGGCGTGGAGGTGATGGCCAACTCGGACAACGTGCTGCGCTGCGGCCTGACCCCCAAGCACGTCGATGTGCCGGAGCTGCTGCGGGTGGTCGGCTTCCGGTCCACCGCGCCGGATCTGATCGACCCCCGGCCGGTCCCCGGCGCGGTCGGCGAGGAGGCCTACCCGGCCCCGGTGGACGAGTTCACGCTCACCCGGCACACCCTCACCGACGCCGACCCGGACGGCGTCACCTCGCAGGGGGTGGGCGACCGGGGCCCGCAGATCCTGCTCTGCGTCTCGGGCGAGGCGGACCTGCTGGCTGCCGACGGCGGACGGCTGCGGCTGACCCGGGGTCAGTCCGCCTACCTGCCCGCGGCGGCGGCCCGCAGCCGGGTGGTGTCGGACGGCGCGGTGCTGTTCCGGGTCGGCGTCCGGCCGGTCAGTCCAGGGTGACCGTGATCCCCATGGTGTGGGAGTAGAGCTCCGCCTCGGCCCGCAGCGAGCGGGAGACGCTCTCGCTCATCCGGAACCCGTGGCCCTCGCCCGCGAACAGCAGGTAGCGGTGCCACAGCCCGCGCTCGGCCACCACCGCGACGATCCGCTCGGCCTGGTCGGGGCGGCAGATGAAGTCGTCCGCGCCCTGCAGCACCACCATCGGACTGCTGATCCGGTCGGCGTGGCCGAGCGGGGAGACGCTGCGGTAGCGCTCCAGGTCGCGCGGCAGTTCGCCGATCAGGCTGTCCAGGTAGCGCGACTCGAAGTCGTGGGTCTGGTCGTAGGTCCACTCCTCGGGGGAGCTGATCGGGTAGTAGACCGCACCGGCGCAGAAGGCGTCGACGGAGGTCAGCGCGGCGAGGGTGGTCCAGCCTCCGGCCGAGCCGCCGCGGATCGCGGTGCGCGCCGGGTCGGCCAGGCCGAGGGCGGCCAGGTCGGCGGCCACCGCCACGCTGTCCTCGACGTCCACCACGCCCCAGGTGTGGTGCAGCCGTTCGCGGTACTCGCGCCCGTACCCGGTGGAGCCGCCGTAGTCGACGCTGGCGACGGCGAAGCCGCGGCTGCAGAACAGCGAGAACTCCAGGTTCGGGGTCGCGCTGGTGGCGCTGGTCGGGCCGCCGTGGACGTGCACCAGCAGCGGCGGGCGCTCGCCCTCGGGGGCGGCGCAGTCGAGGTGGGCCGGCGGGTAGTAGACGTAGTGCACCTCGCGGCCGTGCGGGCCGGGGGCGATCCGCCGCTCCGGGGTGGACCGCCAGGCCGCGAAGGGGTCGGCGGGCGCGGGATCGCACTCCACCGGGGCGCCGGGGGTGGTGTCCGAGTCGGCGTCGGCGTCTGGGTCGGGGCCGGTGAGCGGGATCCGCAGCACGGTGCGGCCTCGGGTGGGCGACCCGGCGATCAGCACCACGTGGTCCCCCTCCGCCGAGACGTCGCCGAACTCGGTCCAGCCCTCGGCCAGTCCGCGCAGCTGCGACCCGTCCCACAGTTCCAACCGCTGCTCGCCGACGCCGTGCCGCAGCACGACCCCGTGCCGGGTCGGCGCGAACCAGCGCCCGCCGACCTGCCACAGCGGTCCGGCGCACTCGCGCGGCATCGGCAGCACGCACTCCGGCTTGTCCGCGCCGCCGCCGGTGCCGCCGTCAGCGTCAGCGCCGCTGCCGAAGGTGATCCGGTGCAGGTTCCACCAGCCGTCCGGGTCGGCCATGGCGTAGAGGGCGCCGTCGTCGGCCCACTCGGCCTGCGGCACCGAGACGTCGCCGCCGCCGAGTACCCGGCGCGGGTCCACCGCGACGCCGTCGACCAGGTCGGCGACCATCAGGTCGGTGGTCTCCCAGGGCATCCGCGGGTGGTCCCAGCCGATCCAGGCGAGCCTGCGCCCGTCCGGGCTCGGCCGGACCCCGGAGAGGAAGTGGTGCGACCGGGCCACGGTCCGCAGCCGCGAGCCGTCCTCGGCGGCCGAGCCGTCCAGCGGCACGGCGACCAGGTCCCGGCTGGTCCGGCCGGCCGGGTCGGCGTCGTCGGGCCCGGTGGCCGAGCGGGTGGTCTCGCGGACGCACCAGACCTCGGTGCCGTCCGGGCCGAGCACCGGGTCGGCGTACCAGGTGCCGTCGGCGACCGGGGTGAGCGGGGCCGGTTCGGGCCGCGCGGACGCGCCGTCCCCGGCGTCAGCCGCCTCCGTCGCGCCGAGGGGGAGCACCGAGGCGCGGTAGAGCCGCTGGTCCCGGTGCTCGGTGAAGACCAGGGTGTGCCGCTGCCGACCGGGCACGACCAGGTACGGGCGTCCGCCGTAGCCCTGCACCAGGTTGCGCACCGACCAGCCGGCGCCCAGGACCGGGACTGGCTCGGCCGCGCCGTCCACCGAGCGCAGCAGCCGCACGGTCGCTGACGCCGGGTCGGCCCCGCACCACCAGGTCTCCGGGCCGACCACGGCGGGCCAGTTCCGGCCGCCGGACTGCGCGGCCGCCGCCTCGGCGGTGATCGGGGAGGGCCACTCGCCGTAGGACCGGACCTGCGCCACACCTGCTCCTTCGTCCGTCTTCGCCCGTGTCCGCCGGTACCGCCACGCACACCTGCCGCCGACGCTAGTCCGCGGTCCCCGGCTGCGGCAACCTCGTGGCGGCGGGTTCACTGCCAGTGCACCTCCTGTGGCCGCCGCCGCGGAGCGCCGCGGCGGCGTCTAGGGTGCGGAGCATCCGTCCGCCGCCCCGAGGAGGAACCCGTGAAGGTCCTGATCTCCGCCGACATGGAGGGCGCCACCGGCGTCACCTGCCCCGACGACTGCGCTCCCGGGCACGCCCGCTGGGAGTACAACCGGCGGCTGCTGACCGGTGACGTCAACGCGGCCGTGGCCGGCTTCGCCGCGGCCGGGGCCACCGAGATCCTGGTCAACGAGGCCCACGCGGACCAGCGGAACCTGCTGCTGGACCAGCTGGACGACCGGGCCTCGCTGCTGATCGGCACGCACAAGCCGCTCGGCATGATGGAGGGGATCGACCGCTCGCCGGACGCGGTGGCCTTCATCGGCTACCACACCGGCGCCGGGCAGCCGGGGGTACTCGCGCACACCTATCTGCCCAACACCGTCACCGAGGTCAGGATCGACGGCCGCCCGGCCTCCGAGGGCCGGATGAACGCACTGCTCGCGGACGAGTACGGGGTCCCGGTGGTGCTGGTCACCGGCGACGACCTGTGCTGCCAGGACGCGGCCGACTGGGCCCCGCACGCGGCCACCGCCGCGGTGAAGACCTGCGTCGACCGCTACTCGGCGGTCTGCCTGCCGCCGTCCCGCAGCGCCGGGCTGATCACCGCGGCGGCCCGGGACGGGCTGACCGCGCTGGCCGGGCGCGCGGCCGTCGGGGCCACGGCGGGTCCGACCGCCCCGCCGCCCGGCGGCTACACCTACCAGGTGTCCTTCGACGCCGCGCACCTGGCCCCGGCCGCGAGCTACATCCCGGGCGTGGACCAGATCGACCCGCTGACGGTGCGTTACACCCTGCCGACCATGTACGAGGCGATCCGCTGCTTCCGCGCGGTGACCCGGGTGGCGACCTCCGCCGTGGAGAACTGCTACGGCTGATCCGTTGTGGGAATCTTCCGCATGGGCTGCTCGGTGGTGTAGGAATTTAACTGAACACCACGACGGGGACGACCGGGAGGTCCTTGTGCGGGAGACGGAGACGGCGTCGGCGGTTCGACCGGCCGGGCCGAGCGCCACCGAGCTGCTGGGCCTCGCCGTGCGCCGCCGCAGGCGCGGCCTCGGCCTCACCCTGGAGTCGGTGGGGCGGCGCACCCGGCTGTCCAAGAGCTTCCTCAGCCAGCTGGAGTCGGGGCGGACCAACCCCACCCTGGACACCCTGACCCGGATCGCCGCCGCCCTCGGCAGCAGCCCCGCCTCCCTGCTGGGAGCCCCCGACGGCGACGCCCCGGCCGGGCCGCTGCCCGCGCCGCCCGCCACCACCCGCCGTCCGGCCCGCCCGGCCCGGCCGCTGCCGGTCGGCTCGGGCCGCTCGTACCCGCTGACCGGGCCGGAGGCCCGGCGGTACGAGGTGGTGATGTGCGACGGCACCCCGACGCACCACGAGCGGATGGTCTCGCACCCCGGCGAGGAGTTCTGCTACGTCGTCAGCGGCGCGCTGCGGGTGGAGCTCGGCGGCCGTCCCTGCCTGCTCCAGACCGGGGAGTCGCTGCACTTCGCCAGCGACACCCCGCACCGGCTCACCGCCCAGACCCCGGCCACCCGCTTTCTGCTGACGCTGTGACAGCGGGCCCGCAATCGACCTGACCTGGCGGACGGTCAGCCGGGGCCCGGCGACCTCCGGCTGACCGTCCGTCAGCCCAGCAGCAGTCGGACGTGCACCGCATCGTCCGCGCCCAGGCCGCGCAGCGCCAGCGCGGCGGCGCCGGCCGCGCCGTCCTCGGCGGCCAGCGGGGCGGCCAGGCCCTCGGCGGCGAGGCCGGACCTGACCCGGGCGGCGAGCAGGGTGGGGCGGGTGAGCAGCGACCCGGCCAGCACGAACGGCGCGTCGGGGTCCACCGGCCCGAGCGCCAGCGCGGAGCGGAGCAGCCGCTCCGCGGCCTCGGCCACGATCCGCAGCGCGACCGCGTCGCCCGCCCGCGCGGCGGCGTCCAGCACCGGGGCCAGCCCGGCGAGCCGGGCCGGGGCCGCGGCGTAGACCGCGCCGAGCAGCGCCTGCGGCAGGTCGTCCGACGCCGCCCCGGCGCCGTCGTCGCCCAGCAGCGCCCTGGCCACCGCCGGTACCAGCGCGGTCGGCTCCGCGCGGCCGTCCAGGGCGGACAGGGCCGCCCTGACCGCCTCGCGGCCGAGCCAGACGCCCGAGCCCTCGTCACCGAGCAGCCAGCCGTAGCCGTCGCAGCGGCGGACCGCGACGCGCTCCCGGAACAGCGCGGAGACCGCGCCGGTCCCGGCCAGCAGCAGCGCTCCGTCCGGGCGGACGGTCGCCGCGGCGAAGGCGACGGCGAGGTCGGTGACCACGGCCGGACGGCCGGTCAGACCGGCCCGCGCCCAGGCCGTCCCGGCCAGTCGCTCGGCCTCGGCCCGCCCGGCCGGGCCGGCTCCGGCCAGGCCGAGCACCCCGGCGGTGACCCGGCCGGGGTCCAGGCCCGCCAGGGCTCCGCACAGCGCCTCGGTGAGCGCGGCGGCCGGGTCCGGCGCGGAGTGCTGGTTGGCGCCCGCGCCGCTCCCCCGGCCGAGCACCTCTCCCTGCGCCGTGGCGGCCAGCGCCCTGCTGCCGGTGCCCCCGGCGTCCAGGCCCAGCACCAGCGCCGGGCCGGCGGCTGCTCCGGTCACACCCGCTCCGACAGCTCGACCGCGACCACTCGGCGCGGGGTCGGGTGCACGCAGGCGTGCTCCTGCTCGACGCCGGAGGTCCGGCCCAGGGTCGGCCGGGCCGCCGTGCAGGCGTCGTCGGCGAAGGGGCAGCGCGGGGCGAACAGGCAGCCGGGGGGCTCGGTCCGCTCGTCCAGCGCGGCCAGCGGCACCAGCCGCTCGGGTCCCGGCAGTTCCAGCCCGCGCAGCACCGGGATCGCCGAGAGCAGGCACTGGGTGTAGGGGTGCACCGGTGCCTGGACGACGCTGTCGGTGGCGCCCCGTTCGACCACCTCGCCACGGTAGATGACGTGCAGTTCGCCGCCCTCGCCGACATACCGGGCGGTGGCCACGTCGTGGGTGATGAACAGCAGCGAGATGCCGAGGTCGGCACGCAGGTCGCGGAGCAGGGAGAGGATGCCGAGCCGCATCGAGACGTCGATCATCGACACCGCCTCGTCGGCGATCAGCACCTCCGGGTCCACCGTCAGCGCGCGGGCGATCACCACCCGCTGGCGCTGGCCGCCGGAGAGCTGGTGCGGGTACTTCGGCAGCACGCCGCCCGGGTCCAGGCCGACCAGTTGCAGCAGCTCCGCCGCCCGCGCCCGCACCGCCGCGGAGCCGCCGTCGCGGCCGGTCTCGCCGGCCCGCATCCGCAGCGGGTCGCCGAGGGTCTGTGCCACGGTCCTGGTCGGGTTGAGCGCCGAGTACGGGTCCTGATGGATCATCTGGATCCGTCGGAAGTACGGCGCCCGGCGCCGCTGCGAGAGCCCGGACAGCTCGACGCCGTCGATCACCAGCTCGCCGCCGTCGAAGGTCTCCAGGCCGGTGAGGATCTTGCCGAGGGTGGTCTTGCCGCAGCCGGACTCCCCGATGAAGGAGACCGCCCCGCCCTTGGGCAGGGTGAAGTCCACCCCGCGCAGCGCCCGCACGGTGCGGTCGCCGCCGAACGAGCCGCGGCTGCGGTAGGTGCGGGTGATGTTCCTGGCCTCGATCACGCCTCGGCTCCCGTCGGTTCGGCGTGGCATGCCCGGCGCCGGTCGGGCGCCCAGGCGAGCAGCTCCGGCTCGGTCTCCGCGCAGACGTCCATCGCCAGCGCGCAGCGCTCGCGGAAGACGCAGCCGGTCCTGGGCACGGTGGTCAGGTCCGGCGGCCGTCCGGGCAGGGCGCGGGCGGTGGCGGTGTCGCCGGTGATCCGGGCGGTCGCAGTGATCAGCGCCCGGGTGTAGGGGTGCGCGGGGTGCTGCAGCAGCTCGGTGGTGGGGCCGTCCTCGACGATCCGGCCGCCGTACATCACCACCAGCCGGTCCGCGAGTTCGGAGACCACGCCCATGTCGTGGGTGACCACCAGCGTGGTCAGCCCCCGTTCCCGGTGCACGGTGCGGACGATGTCCAGCACCGCCGACTGGGACAGCATGTCGAGCGCGGTGGTGGGCTCGTCCAGCACCAGCACCTTGGCGTTGAGGACCAGGGCCAGCACGATGCCGACCCGCTGCCGCATCCCGCCGGACAGCTCGTGCTGGTAGGAGTCGAGCACCCGGTCGCCGTCCAGGCCCATCCGGTCGGCCAGCTCCTTGGCCCGGTGCACCAGCTCCCGCAGGTCCTTGACGTCATGGGCGCGGCCCAGGTCGAGCAGCTGCTTGCCGATCGTCTTCAGCGGGTTGAGCGAGTTCTGCGAGGCCTGGAAGACGTAGCCGAGGGCGCCGCCGCGGACCCGGCGCAGCGCCTTGCCCTCCAGCTTGGTGACATCGCCGACGCCGTTGACCTCGATGCTGCCCTCGCTGATCCGGCCGGGTGCGGGGACCGCGTTCATCATCGACAGCGCCAGTGTGGACTTGCCCGACCCGGACTCGCCGACCAGGCCGGTTATCTTCCCGGTCGGCAGGTCGACCGAGGCCCGGGAGACCGCGGGCAGCTCGCCCTGGTCGGTGCTGTAGAGGACGGTCAGGCCGCTGACGCTGACCTCGGCCGCCGTGGTCAGGGTGTCCGTCATGACCGCTCCCGGAGCCGGGGGTTGAAGAGTTCGTCGACGGCGTCGAGGAAGAGCACGATGCCGAGGGTCAGCAGCAGGATGCACACCAGCGGCGCGAGCAGGTAGCAGAGCGCGTCCGGGCTGTTGATGGCGCCGCCGGAGAAGACCGCCTCGTTCAGCATCACCCCCCAGTTGCTGCTGGAGAAGGGCACCACCCCGAGGAAGAACAGGCCGACCTCGGCCCCGATGAAGCCGATCACCGAGAGCAGCAGGTTCATCGCCACGAACGGCGCGATGTTGGGCAGCAGCTCCTTGACGATGATGTGGCGGTTGGAGAGGCCGAGTCCGCGGGCGGCCTCCAGGAAGCCGCGTTCGCGCAGCGACAGGGTCTGCGAGCGCACCGCCCTGGACACCCCGCCCCAGCCGGTGATCCCCAGCACCAGGCCCATCTCCAGCGGGTTGCCGAAGCTCCAGATGGTCGACAGCACGATCAGCAGCGGGAAGCCGGGGATGGTCAGCACGAAGTCGGTGGCCCGCATCAGCGCGGAGTCGGTCAGGCCGCGGTGGTAGCCGGCGATCAGCCCGGCGCCGGTGCCGATGACCACGGTGATCAGCGCCGCGAAGGCCGCGGTGAGCAGCACGTAGCGGGCGCCGACGACCACCTCCTGGAGCACGTCGGAGCCGGCGAAGTCGGTGCCCAGCCAGTGCGCGGAACTGGGCGCGGCGTAGATGGCGTTGGGGTCGACCGCGAGTTGGCCCGGGTAGAGGTACGGGCCGACGATCCCCATCAGCGCGAAGAACAGCAGGATGGCCAGGCCGATCACGCGGCCGGGCCGGCGCAGCACCACGCGCCGGGCGGAGGCCAGGAAGGTGCGGCTCGGCCGTGGCGCGGCCGGCGCCGCGGCCAGGGTGGATGCGGTCATCTGTCAGCGCCTCACACGGGGGTCGATCACCGAGTACATCAGTTCGGCGAAGATGTTCGCCACCACGATCGCTACCGTGATCAGCAGGAACGCCCCGCTCATCAGCGGGTAGTCGCGGTTGCCGATGCTCTGCAGCAGCAGGTTGCCGAGCCCGGGGTAGTCGAAGATGTCCTCGACCAGGATGGACCCGGCGAACATGAAGCCCAGCGACAGCGCCAGCACGGTGAACAGCGGCAGGATCGCGTTGCGGGCGATGTAGCGCATCCGGGTCACCGGGGTGATCCCGCGCAGTTCGGCGGCCAGGATGAAGTCGTCGCCCAGCACCGACACCACGCTGGACTTCATCGCCAGCATCCAGCCGCCGTAGCTGAGCAGGACGTAGGTCGCCACCGGCAGCACCGCGTGGGTGGCCAGCGAGGCGATGTAGGGGCCGTTGAATCCGGGGGTGAGCGTGACGTCGCTGGTGTCCCCGTACGGCAGGACGCCCCAGAGCGTGTGGAACAGGAAGACCAGCAGCAGCGCCAGCACGAACGAGGGCACCCCGGCGACCAGCGAGCCGGACAGCGTCAGCAGCCCGCCCCAGCGCGAGGAGCGGCGCACCGCGGCGACCACCCCGGCCGTGATCCCGATCAGGAAGCTGATCACCAGGGCGGTCAGCACCGGGAACACGGTCCAGGGCAGCGCGGACCAGATCACATGGGTGACCGGCACCCCGGAGTAGGAGATGGAGACTCCGAGGTTGCCGTGCAGCAGCAGTTTGAGGTAGCCGCCGTACTGCTGCAGCAGCGGCTCGTGCGAGGTGAAGCCGTAGATGCCGGCGACCTTGCTCCTGGCCACGTCGGGGGCCATGCCCTGCATGATGTACTGCTGGTACTTCACATCGCCCGGGTTGCCGGGGAGGGAGTGCACCAGGAAAAACGTGAACGTCGCGACCAGCCAGACCATGACCAGCCCGGCGGCCAGTTTCCCGGCCAGCCTTCGACCGAACCCCTTCACGCGCTCCCACCTCCTTTCGTTCCGCTGGTCTGCTGCTGCCGGACCGCTACTTGGACTTGACGTACCCCTGCATCATCCACACCCCGGGCGGGTTGGTGAGCAGCCCGTCCTGACCCTGCGTCGGGAAGTCGGTGAACCGCTTGTCGGTGGTGAACTGGACGTTGGTGTAGTCCCAGATCTCGATCATCGGCAGCTCCTGGTTGGTGGCCATCGCGAGCTGCTGCACCACCGGCTTCTGCGCGGCCGGCTCCAGCGTGCTGAGCTGGGCGGTGAGCGAGCCCGGGTCCAGGCTCGCGCCGTTGACGGTGTAGCTGGTCGGGGTGTTCAACCAGTTCCCCGAGCCGCTGCCGCTGGCGTGGGTGGTGGTGGCGCCGATCGCGGTGTAGCCGTCGCCGGTCCCGTACAGGCGCTGGTAGGCCGAGCTGGGCTGCGGTCCGAGGGCGGTGAGCCACCAGCCGACCGGGTACTTCCCGGCGGCCATCTCGGTCTGGTAAGTGGCGAAGTCAGCGGTGACGGCCGGCTTGGTCGGGATGCCGAAACTGGTCAGCTCGTTGGCGATCACGGTGGAGGCGGCGATCCAGTCGCTGAAGCCGTTGACGGTCTGCAGCGTGATGGTCCACGGCTTGCCGTTCGGCAGCCGCCAGGTGCCGCCGGACTTGGTGAGGCCGGCCCCCTGCAGCAGCGCGGTGGCCTTGGCCTGGTCCGGGTTGTAGGGGTTGAGCGCGGCGCTCTGGTCCGCGGTGAGCCACTGGTCGGCGGCGGCCTGGACCAGGCCGGTGGTGGCCTTGGAAGCGGTTCCGCCGACCGGTTCGCCGACCTTGGTCACCGCCTGGCGGTCGATCACATAGGCCAGCGCCTGCCGGACCGCGGTGCTGTTGTACGGGGCGATGCTCTCGTTGAAGGCGATCGAGGCGTCCACGTAGCTGGTCGAGTCCACCTCCTTGTACCCCGCGCCCTTGATCCGGGTGAGCACGTTGCTGGGTATCGAGGTGTAGGGGGCGGAGTCCAGCTCGCCGCCGGTCATGTAGCCCCAGATCTGCTCGTTGCCGGAGAAGTGCCGCAGCACCACCTCCTTGGGCGAGATCTTGGCGACGTCGTAGAAGTACTTGTTGCGGGTCAGCACCGCGGAGCCGGGGTTGACCCGGGTCACCGTGAACGGTCCGGCCGAGACGTCCTGCTTGGGCGCGAACGCGGAGACGGTCTTGCCGAGCGTGTTGAGCTTGTCGACCGCGGCCTGGGCGCTCTTGGCGTCGGTGCCCTGGCTGGCGGCGATGGTCTGCCAGACGTCGGCGGGCAGCAGCGAGCCGTAGACCTTGTCGGAGACGATGGTCTCGCCCAGCACCAGCCGGACGAAGCTGAGGTTGTCCGCCCCGGCCACCTGGTCGATCTCGACCGTGTGCGGGTCGATCGTCTTCACGGCGGCGACGTCCAGGCCCTGGTTCAGCGCGGCGGCGCCGACCACGGCGCTGCCCTGGGTGAGCGCGATGGCCATCGAGGTCTTGATGTCCTGCGGGGTGACCGGGGTGCCGTCGGACCACTTGGCGTTCGGCTGCAGATGGATCGTCAGCGCGGTCGGGCTGACCGTCCAGCTCTTGGCCAGGCCGGGGTAGAAGTCGTTCGCGTCCAGCGCGTTGTTCTTGCTGAAGCCCAGCTGCATGGTGTCGTAGCCGATGAAGGTGTTGGTGGAAGCGTTGAACGGGTTCATCGGCGCCCCGGCGGTGATCGGGTTGTTGGCGTCGATGGTGGTGAACACCGCACCGCCGCCGGACCCGCTCGAACTGCCGGAGGAACACGCCGATAGGGCGCCGAGCAGCGCCAGGGTGACGATAGACGCGGACAGCTGGGTGAGCCGGTTCATGGTCCTGAAGTCTCCGATCGGATCAGCCGGGCAGGCGGGCGCAGTGAGCAGACCATAGGAGGCGGGCCGAGGTTCAGTCAATAAGCAACGCATCCTGCATTTATCTTGTAACTTGACGCCTCATCGGCTGACATCGAACCGCGCCTTCCGGCGGCGTCAGTTGGATACCAACGTAGGATGTGCCACTGAGGTTGCAAATTTACCTTGCTGGCCAGCACCATGTCCCCAACGAGAGGACACCCGTGATGAGCTTCGTGCCTTCCACCCGAGTGGAGTCACCCACCGAGCGGCGCAACCCGCGCACCCTCGACATCGACCAGGTACCGACCGCGGAGATCGTGCGGCTGCTGCACCAGGAGGACCGCCTGCTGCCGGACGCCGTGGGCGCGGTGCTCCCGAAGCTGGCCGCCGTGGTGGACGAGACCGCGGCACGGCTGGAGGCGGGCGGGCGGCTGCACTACTTCGGCGCCGGCACCTCGGGGCGGATCGCGGTGATGGACGCGGCCGAGCTGATCCCCACCTTCTCGTTGGCCCCCGACGTGGTGGTGGCCCACCACGCGGGCGGGGCCGCGGCGCTGACCGAGCCGGTGGAGGGCGCCGAGGACAGTGTCGAGCTGGGCGCCGAGGACGCGGCCGGGGTCGGCCCCGGCGACGTCGCGCTCGGCCTCACCGCGAGCGGACGCACCCCCTACATCGAGGGCGCGCTGCGGGCGGCCCGCGCGGCCGGGGCGTTCACGGTGCTGGTCAGCGCCAATCCGGGGGCGCCGCTGGCCGAGTTGGCGGACATCCACCTGGGAGTCGACACCGGTCCCGAGGCGATCGCCGGATCGACCCGGCTGAAGGCCGCGACGGCGCAGAAGATGCTGCTCAACAGCATGTCCACGGCGGTGATGGTGCGGCTCGGGCACACCTACTCGAATCTGATGGTCGATGTGACGGCGGCGAACGGCAAGCTCCGCGGGCGGCTGGTGACCATCCTGGTCGAGGCCACCGCGCTGGACGAGGCGGTCTGCCGGGACGCGCTGGCGGCGGCCGGGGGCGAGTTGAAGACCGCGCTGGTCTGCCTGCTGTCCGGCTGCCTCCCGCCGGCCGCGCGGACCGCCCTGGAGGCCTCCGGCGGCCGGGTCCGCCCCGCGGTGGCGGTGGCCCGGCCGAGCTGAGCCGCACCCGGAAGGCCCCCGGCGGACGCCCGGGGGCCTTCCGGGTGGGGCTACTGCCGCCGGTCGCGGACCGCGGAGTAGGTCCGCTCCAGCGCCTTGAGGGTGCGGGCGTGGTTGCGCTGGGCCACGCCGACGAAGAGGCAGTCCACCACCGTCAGCGCGGCGATCCGGCTGGCCATCGCGCCGGAGCGGAAGGTGGTCTCCCGCACCGCGGTGGTCAGCACCAGGTCCGCCACCTCGGAGATCCGCGACCGCGGAAAGTTGGTGATGGCCACCGTCGTCGCGCCGTTGTCGCGGGCCTCGGCCAGCGGCAGGACGGTGTCCCTGGTGTCGCCGGTGTGGGTGACCGCGATCGCCACGTCGCCGCGCTTCAGCAGCGCGGCCGAGGTGAGCGCGATGTGCGGGTCGGCCCAGGCGTGCACCGGACGGCCGATCCGGTGCAGCTTCTGCTGCAGGTCCAGCGCGATCAGCGCGCTGGCGCCGACCCCGTACAGGTCCACCCGGTCGGCCTGGACCACCGCGTCGATCACCCGCTTGAGCACGGCCAGGTCGAGCTGGCCCACGGTGTCCTCGACCGCGCGGGAGTCCGCGAAGCCCAGCTTCTTCACCACGTCGGCGAGCGGGTCGCGCGGGCCGATGTCGCCGCCCATGCCGGACCAGCCGGGGGCGCTGTCCTCGTTCCCGGCCGCGGCGGCCAGGCCGATCCGCAGCTCCGGGTAGCCGCGCAGGCCCACCGCCCGGCAGAAGCGGACCACCGTCGTCTCCGAAGTGTCACAGGCCAGGGCCAGTTCGCTGATGGTCTTCCCGGCCACCCCGGCCGGATCCGCGACCGCGGCGGCGGCGACCCTGCGCTCGGACGGCGGCAGGCTCGGCATCAACGCCCGGATCTGCACCAGCAGGGCTTGGGGTGCCTCCATGGACAACTCCTACGATGGGATCGGACGTCAGACTACAGAGTGCCGAGGGCGAGGGCGTCGTGAACCTGTCGGCGCAGCGGGATGATCCCGCGGTGCTCCCGGCCCAGGTGCACGGCGTTGGTGAGCAGCACCGCCCACAGCCCGCTGACCGGGTCCAGGGCCACGCTGGTCCCGGTGAAGCCGGTGTGCCCGGCGCCGGTCCGCGGCCACTCCACCGACATGTGGTCCCAGCGGTCGCCGCGCAGGGTCCAGCCGAGGCCGCGGCGGTCCCTCGGCTGCTCGGTCTGGCAGCGCAGCGCCTCGGCCCTGACCGCCCGCGACAGCAGCGGCCCCTCCTCGTCCAGCCAGCAGCCGCGCAGGTAGCGGGAGACGTCGGCGGCCGTGCTGAACAGGCCCGCGTGTCCGGCCACGCCGCCGAGCGACTCGGCGTTCTCGTCGTGCACCACGCCCAGCTTGGCCGGGCCGCCGGGCAGGGCCTCGGTCGCGGCGGTCCGCGACCGCCAGTCCTCGGGCGGGAGGAAGCGGGTGGAGGCCATCCCCAGCGGCTGGAACACCAGCTCGGCCGCGGCCCGGTCCAGGGTGGCGCCCGCGGCCCCGGCCACGATCTCCCCCAGCAGGATGAAGCCCAGGTCGGAGTAGCGGACCACGGTGCCGGGCGGGTCCACCAGCGGCTCCGCCAGCACCGCGGCGAGCCGGTCGGCCGGGCTGCCGGGGAGCAGGTAGAACTCCCGGTGGTCCGGCAGGCCCGCGCTGTGCGCCAGCAGATGACGGATCGTCACCTCGTACTTGCCTGCCCCCTCGAACCCGGGCAGGTGCTTGCGGACGCTGTCGTCCAGCGCCAGCACCCCCTCGTCCACCAGCCGCAGCACGCTGGGCAGGGTGGCCACCACCTTGGTCAGCGAGGCCAGGTCGAAGACGGTGTCGGTGACCGTCCGTCCGCCGTCGGGCCGACCGGTACCGCCGTAGGCGCGGATGCCCCTCGGCTCGCCCGCGCCGACCCCGGCGACCAGTACCGCGCCGGGCACGGCTCCGTCGGCCACCGCCCGCTCCAGCACGTCCGCCGCATCCAACCACCCCATGCGCGACCCTCCCGTGGTAAGTTTCCGCCGATCTACGACTTGCTTATGTTAGCAAATAACGGACGGGGTGTACCGTGCCGATGAAGAGTCGACCGAAGTCGGAACCGCGCGGGGCGCGGCCGGGGGACCTCCCGGCGATGCGCTCGGTCGCGGCTGCCGCGCTGCACCTCGACCAGGACGGCGCCGAGCTGGTCGACCTGCTCTGGGACGGCCCCGACACCGCTCCCCCGCTGCGGGTGGTCGCGGAGTCGGACGGCGAGGTGGTCGGCGTCGCGCTCGGCTCGCTGAGCACCGCGGGCACCGGCGGCGGGCTCAGGGGGCACGTCAACCTGATCGCGGTGGCCCCCGCCGCGCAGGGCCGCGGCCACGGGCGCGCCCTGCTGGCGGCCCTGGAACGGCGGCTGCTGGACAGCGGCGCGGAGACCCTGGTGGTCCGCGGCAGCACCCCGGCCTACGCCTGGCCCGGCATCGACCCGCGCTACACCGCCGCGGTCTGCCTGGCCGAGGCGGCCGGCTATGAGCGGACCCGCGAGGCCGTCAATATGACGGTCGACCTGGCCACCGCCCCGCTGGACACCGCGGAGCAGGAACGCCTGCTCACCGCGCAGGGGCTGACGATCCGTCCGCTGACCGGGCGGGACCAGCCCGGGTTCGGCGAGTGGATGCGCGGCTGGGGCGGCAGCTGGCAGGCCGAAGCCGCGCTGGCGCTGGCCCGCCCCACCGGCAGCGTCCATGTCGCGGTGCGCGAGACGGACGGCGGGACCGAGTACCTGGGCTTCGCCTGCCAGGGCAGCAACCGCCGGTCCTGGTTCGGCCCGATGGGCACCGAGGAGTCGCTGCGCGGCCGGGGCGTCGGCGCGGTGCTGCTGCGCCGCTGCCTGGCCGACCAGCGGGCGGCGGGCCTGACCAGCGCCGAGATCGGCTGGACCGGCCCGTTGCGGTTCTACTCACGGACCGTCGGCGCCGCCGTCGGCCGGGTCTTCTGGCTCTACGCCAAGGAGCCCGGGGAAGCATCCCGTCACGCACGCACGGAAGGCCGGACCCAGTCATGAGCATCCCGTCCCGTTCCCCCGAGTCGGTGCGGCTGCGCCTGCTCGCGGACACCGTGCTGCAGCCCGGGTTCGCGGGCACCACCCCGCCGGACTGGCTCCGGCGGCGGGTCGCCGAGGGGCTCGGCGGCGTGGTGCTGTTCGCCCGCAACACCCCCGACGCCGAGACCACCGCCGCGCTCACCGCGGCGCTGCGCGCCGAGAACCCGGACCTGCTGGTCGCCGCCGACGAGGAGGGCGGCCAGGTCACCAGGATCGAGGCGGCCACCGGCAGCTCCTGGCCCGGCAACGCCGCGCTGGGGCACCTGGACGACCCCGAGCTGACCGAGCGGGTCGCCGCCGAGATGGGCCGCTTCCTGGCCGCCGCCGGGATCACCCTGGACTACGCGCCCACCGCCGACATCAACAGCGCCCCGGAGAACCCGGTGATCGGGGTCCGGTCGTTCGGCGCGGACCTGGCGGTCACCGCCCTGCACACCGCGGCCTTCGTCCGCGGGCTGCAGTCGGCCGGGGTGGCCGGCTGCGCCAAGCACTTCCCCGGGCACGGCGACACCGTCCTCGACTCGCACGACGACCTGCCGGTGCTGGAGCTGGACCGGACCGTGCTGGAGACGCGCGAGCTGCTGCCGTTCCGGGCCGCGATCACGGCCGGGGTCCGCTCGGTGATGGCGGGTCACCTGCTGGTCCCGGCCCTCGACCCGGAGCACCCGGCCTCGCTGAGCCACGCGGTGCTGACCGGGCTGCTGCGGGAGCGGCTCGGCTTCGAGGGCCTGATCGTGACCGACGCCCTGGAGATGAAGGCGCTCGGCGGGGCGAGCCTGCCGGCCCTGGCGGTCCGGGCCGTCGCGGCCGGCGCCGACGCCGTCTGCCTCGGCTCGAACCCCATCGACGAGGCCTCGCTGCTGGCCCTGCGCGACGCCCTGGTCAGCGCGGTGCACGACGGCACGCTGCCGGAGCAGCGCCTCGCCGACGCGGCGGAACGGGTCCGGCGGCTGGCGGCGTGGTCACGCGAAGCGCGGGCCCGCGCGGCGCGGGACGGCGAGGAACAGGGCGGCGAGGAACAGGGCGGCGCGGCCGGGCCGTTCGGCGACGGGTTCGCACGGCTCGGACGGGAGGCCGCGGTGCGGGCGGTGGAGCTGACGGTCCGGGACCCGGAGGCGCTGCCGTTGGGCGCCGCGCCGGTGGTGCTGACCCTGGCCCCGCCGCCGCACGCCGAGCTGGACGGTCCGAGCGCCTGGGGCGTGGCCGGGCCGCTCGCGGACCTGCGGCCCGGCACCACCGCCCTGGCACTGGGCCGGGACGGACTGACCCCCGCCGCACTGGACCGCGCCACCGCGGACCGTACCCGTCCGCTGGTCGTGGTGGTCCGCGACGCGTCCCGGCTGGCCTGGGCCCGCCGGGCGCTGGACGAGCTGCTGCGGCGGCGGGCGGATGCGATCGTGGTGGAGCTGGGGTGGCCCGGCCGGGACCGTCCCGGCGCGGTGCACCTGGCCACCCGCGGTCCGGCCCGGGTCTCCGCCCGAGCCGCCGCCGAACTGCTGTGCGGCCGACCATGACGATCCGACCGAACGGGAGCGGACCCTTGCCCGAGCACCCTCGCGCGCACCGCCGGGACCTGGCCGTCCAGGCCGCGGTGAAGGACGGCCTGCTCGACCCGGACCGGGCCCCGCTGGCGGCCTTCCTCGACCTGGCCGGAATCCGGGCCGCCGCCCGCGAACTGCACCGGGCCTGGCCCGCCGAGCTGCCGGTGCTGCATGCCTTCGCGGCCAAGGCCAACAGCATGGTCCCGGTGCTGCGGCTGCTGCGCGAGCAGGGCCTCGGCTGCGAGGTGGCCAGCCCCGGGGAACTGGACCGGGCGCTGGCCGCGGGGTTCGACCCGGCCGGGATCGTGCTCGACTCCCCGGTCAAGACCAGGGCCGAGCTGGCCCGCGCGCTCGGCCTCGGCATCGCGGTCAACATCGACAACTTCCAGGAGCTGGAACGGGTCGACGCGCTCAGGCCCGACCGCCCCGGCGGCTCCGGGCAGGGCGGCTCCCGACTCGGCGTCAGGATCAATCCGCAGGTCGGCACCGGCAGCATCGAGGCCATGTCCACCGCGGGCCGGAGCACCAAGTTCGGCATCCCGCTGACCGACCCCGGCAGCCGAGAGCGGCTGCTCGCCGCCTACGCCGACCGGCCCTGGCTGCGCTGGGTGCATGTGCACGTCGGCTCGCAGGGCTGCCCGCTGGAGCTGACCGCCGCCGGGGTCGCCGCGGCGGTCGCCTTCGCCCAGGAGGTGGACCGGAACCGGCCGGGGCAGATCGAGGGCATCGACGTGGGCGGCGGCCTGGCCGTCGACTTCGACGGGGACGCCGACCGGGCCGGCTTCGACGACCATGTCGCGGCGCTGCGCGCGGCGGCCCCGGCCCTGTTCGACGGGCGCTACCGGATCGTCACCGAGTTCGGCCGCGCGCTGCTCGCCAAGAACGGCTTCCTGGCCTCCCGGGTGGAGTACACCAAGACGGCCGGGGGCCGCCCGATCGCGCTCACCCACGCCGGTGCGCAGGTCGCCACCCGTACCGTGTTCGCCCCCGCCGCCTGGCCGCTGCGGGTGCTCGCCTACGACCGCGACGGGCGTCCCAGCACGGCCGCGCCCGCGGTGCAGGACGTGGCCGGGCCGTGCTGCTTCGCGGGCGACCTGCTGGCCCGCGGCCGGGAGCTGCCGCTGCTCGCCGAGGGCGACCTGGTGGTGGTCCCGGACACCGGCGCGTACTACTTCTCCACCCACTTCGACTACAACAGCCTCCCGGAGCCGCCGGTGCACGCCTTCGAGGTCGCGGCGGACGGCTCGGTGGACTTCACCCCGCTCCGGCCCGCCGGGCACTGTGCCACCCTGGAGGCATGAGCGACACCCGGCGCAACCAGCGCCACACCGTCCCCACGGGCCGGCCGTTCCTGCTCGGCGAGTTCCGGACCAAGCTGGCCGCGATCGAGACCGGCGTGCGCGGGCTCTACCAGGAGGCGCACCCGGCGGAGCTGGAGTCCGTCGCCGACGAGACCTACCTGCTGTTCCACACCGCCCGCAGCCTGGCCCCGGTCCGCACCTACACCGGGTGCGAGCGCCACCCCAACGGCGCGGTCGACCCCGAGGCGCCGCTCGGCTGGACCCGCTGCCTCCTCTGCAACGAGGCCCGCCGCCGCGGCACCGCCACCGCCGACATCCCCGCCGTCGCCAGGACCAACGGCCTCGGCTACCCGGTCCCCGAGGGCCCGTACACGCTCGACCTGCTGAAGGACTACCTGCGCCGGACCAGCGAGCTGTCCTACGAGCTGTCGCTGCGCTCCCCCGACGCCGCGTTCGCCGAGCTGGCGGACGCGGTGCACCGCACCTTCATCGTGGCCAGGGAGCTGTCCCGGCCGCGCAACACCTCCGGCTGCGACCGCCACCCCGGCGCGCCGACCGATCCCACCGCGGACGGCGCCTGCCTGTTCTGCGCCGCGGACCGGCGCCGGCTGCGGAACCAGCGCGAGGGCGTCCCGGTGATGATCGACCGCCCCAGGACCGGACGGCTCCAGCCCCGGCGGACCGTCAGACCCCCGGGACCCGGCCCGGTCTGACGGCCTATCGTGTCCGCATGACCGAGGACGAACAGGTACGCGTGGTGTACCGCAAGTACGACGGCTCGCTGCACTGGAACATGGAGCTGCGCCGGCTCGGCGCGGACGAGCACGGCGTCTGGCTCGGCGCCGAGGCCGACTCGCTCTCCCGCAAGGGCGACGGACCGCCGGTCGCCCAGGCCGAGCCCTATGTGCTGCTGGTCCCGGACGGCGCCTGGCACACCGTCACCTTCAACGCCGCGCCGCGCCGGACCGCGGTCTACTGCGACGTCGGCACCCCGCCGGTGTGGCCGCACCCGGGCGAGGTGACCATGGTCGACCTGGACCTGGACGTGCTGCTGCGCCGCGGCGAGACCGCGCCGTACCTGGTCGACCAGGACGAGTTCGCCGAGCACCAGGTCAGGTACGGCTACCCCGGCGAGGTGGTCGCCGCCGCCGAGGCCTCGGCCGAGGCGCTGCTTGCGGCCATCGCCGGGCGCGGCGGCCCGTTCGACGGCGCGCACACCCGCTGGCTCGATCTGGTCTCCGGCTGACGACAGGCGGCTGACGGCCGCGCGGCGGGCGTCAGGCGTCAGCTCCGGTGCTTGGGGCGGCGGCCCCACGGCTGCTCCGGTTCCGGGCCCGGCTCGACCGGCCGGACCGGCCGGATCTGCGGTGCCTTGTCGGTGACCGTCAGCGGCACGCCGCCGTGCCGGATCTCCAGCGGCTCGCCCTCCAGCAGGGTGTAGCAGGCCTGCGCGTCGGTCACCTCGACCCGCAGCCGCCGCCCGCGCACCTGGACGGTGAAGGCCAGCCGGCTGATCCGCTCCGGCAGCCGCGGGGTGAAGTCCAGCGTCCCGCTGTGCCGGCGCATCCCGCCGAAGCCCGCGACCAGCGCGGTCCAGGCGCCGGCCAGCGAGGCGATGTGCAGCCCGTCCCTGGTGTTGTTCTCCAGGTCGTTGAGGTCCATCAGGGCCGCCTCGCCCAGGTAGTCGTAGGCCAGCCGGAGATGCCCCACCTCGGCCGCCGCCACCGCCTGGCAGCTCGCCGACAGCGAGGAGTCACGGACCGTCAGCGCCTCGTAGTAGGCGAAGTTGCGGGCCTTGTCGCCGGCGTCGAAGGCGTCCGGGCAGAGATACATCGCCAGCACCAGGTCCGCCTGCTTCACCACCTGCTTCCGGTACAGGTCGAAGTAGGGGTAGTTCAGCATCAGCGGGTAGTCCTCGGGCGGGGTCTCCCGGAAGTTCCACAGCTGGTGCCGGGTGTACCCGGCCGACTGCTCGTGCACCCCCAGCGCGTCGTTGTAGGGGATGGTCATCGCCTCGGCCGCGTCGCGCCAGCCGGCCGTCTCCTCCTCGTCCACCCCGAGCGCGAGGCCGTCGTCCACGTGGCGCTCCACCGCGTCGGCGGCGGCCCGCAGGTTCGCCTGGGCCATCAGGTTGGTGTAGGTGTTGTCGTCGGCGATGGCGCTGTACTCGTCGGGTCCGGTCACCCCGTCGATGTGGAACCGGCCGTGCGGGTCGTGGTGGCCCAGCGAGTGCCACAGCCGGGCCGTCTCCACCAGCAGTTCCAGACCGGTCTGCCGCTCGAACTCGTGGTCCCCCGTGGTCTCGGTGTACAGCGCGACGGCGGCGGCGATGTCCGCGTTCACATGGAACGCCCCGGTCCCGGCGGGCCAGTAGGCCGAGCACTCGGAGCCCTCGATGGTGCGCCAGGGGAAGGACGCCCCGCGCAGCCCGAGCAGCTCGGCCCGCTCCCTGGCGGCGGGCAGCGTCGAGTGCCGCCAGCGCAGCGCCTCGGCCACGGCCTCCGGCGAGGTGTAGGTGAGCAGCGGCAGCACGAAGGTCTCGGTGTCCCAGAACGAGTGCCCGTCGTAGCCGGAGCCGGTCAGCCCCTTGGCCGGGATCGCCCGCCGCTCGGCCCTGGCCCCCGCCTGCAGCACGTGGAACAGGCCGAACCGGACCGCCTGCTGGATCTCGGTGTCCCCGTCCACCTCGACGTCCGCGCGGGCCCAGAAGTCGTCCAGGTAGGCGCGCTGCTCCTGGACCAGATCCTGCCAGCCGGTGCTGCCGGCCCCGGCGAGGGCGGCCTCCACCTGGTCCCGGACCGCGGGCAGCGAGCGCTCGGCGGACCAGCCGTAGGCGACCAGCTTCTCCATCCGCAGCGTCTGCCCGGGGCTGAGCCGGGCGGTCACGGTGAAGCGGGCGACGTCGTCGGCGCTCTCGCTGGAGCTGCGCATGTTGTCCGGGCCCTGCACGCTGTGGTCCGCCGCCGCGGCCACCAGCAGCCGGCTGTTCCTGGTGCGGTGCATCAGCCGCAGCCGGGCGTCCCGGGCGAAGTGCTCCTCCGGTTCCAGCGGGGAGTCCAGCACCGACGCGACCCGGGGGTCGCCGGCGGCCCTGGGCAGTTCCTCGTTGGCGACCAGTTCCGACTGGATCACCACCCGGACCTCGGCGTCCAGCGGCTCCACCTCGTAGGCGATGCCGGCGATGGAGCGCTGGGTGAGCGAGACCAGCCGGGTGGACCGGATCCGGACCGTGGTCCCGGCCGGAGAGGTCCACTCGCAGGTCCGGTTCAGCTGGCCGCTGCGCAGGTCGAGCACCCGCTCGTGCGAGCGCAGCTGCCCGTAGCGCAGGTCGAACGGCTCGTCGTCCACCAGCAGCCGGATCAGCTTGCCGTTGGTGACGTTGATGACGGTCTGTCCGGATTCCGGGTAGCCGTAGCCGGCCTCCGCGTACGGCAGCGGGCGCAGCTCGTAGACGCCGTTGAGGTAGGAGCCGGGCAGGCCGTGCGGCTCGCCCTCGTCCAGGTTGCCGCGCCAGCCGACGTGCCCGTTGGACAGGGCGAACACCGACTCGCTCTGCGGGAGCAGTTCGCTGCGCAGCCCGGTCTCCCGCACCGCCCAGGGCTCGACGGTGAAGCTGGAGTTGCTGATCACGCCTGGTCCTCCAGCAGCTCGGCGAGGTCGCTGACCACGGTGTCGGCGCCGTGCCGGCGCAGTTCGTCGGCCTGGCCGGCCCGGTCGACGCCGACCACGTAGCCGAAGTGGCCGGAGCGCCCGGCGTCCATCCCGGCCAGCGCGTCCTCGAACACCGCAGCCTGGTCCGGGCGGACGCCGAGGTCCTGGGCCGCTGCCAGGAAGGTGTCGGGGCGCGGCTTCCCGGGGAGCCCGCGCGCCGCGGCGACCACGCCGTCGATCCGCACGTCGAACTGCCCTTCGATGCCGACCGCGGCGAGCACCTCCCGGCAGTTGGCGCTGGACGAGACCACGGCGGTGGCCAGACCGGCCCGGCGCACCGCCGCCAGATAGCGGACCGAGCCCTGGTACGCCTGGACGCCGTCGCGCTGGATCAGCTCCAGCAGCAGCACGTTCTTGCGGTTGCCGAGGCCGTGCACGGTGTCCCGGCCCGGCGGGTCGTCCGCCGCGCCCTCGGGCAGCTCCACCCCGCGCGAGGCCAGGAAGGCCCGCACGCCGTCCGCGCGGGGCAGGCCGTCGACATAGGTGTCGTAGTCGGCGACCGGGTCGAACGGCCGGAAGCCGTCGCCGTCGCGGCGGCGGAGGAAGCCGTCGAAGGCCTCCTTCCACGCCGCCGCGTGCACGACCGCGGTCCTGGTCAGCACACCGTCCAGATCGAACAGGCAGGCGGTCACGTCCGAGGGGAGTCCGAGGAGGCTGGTCATGGGCTCTCCCCTCCCCGGCGCGGGCCCGGGACATGCGCGACCGCGCCCGGCGCCATCCGATCGGCGGGGTCGGCGCGGTCCGGCCGGGCCGGCGCGGTCCGGCCCGGTCAGCGCAGTCCGGCGAAGAGGTCGTCCTCCTGGTCCGGCGCGGGCACGGTGCTGAACTGGCGGACGAAGGACTCGCTGCCGAACGCCCGCCGGACGCCCTCGTCGGGCAGCCGCAGGAAGAAGATGTTCTCGCCCTGGCTGGCGTGCGCCTCCAGCGCCTTGCGCTTGCGGTCGACGTGCGGGGAGACGTCCACCACGGTGGTGATCAGCTCCTCCGGGGTGCCGAAGTCGTCCGGCAGCTCGAAGTCGCCGACCTCGGCGCCGGACTCGCGCAGGTAGTCGAAGAGTTCGGCGATCCGGTTCCTGGAGATCGCGGTGTGGTAGAACTTCGCCGGGATCCGGCACTTCTCGATCGCCGCGACGGTGATGTCGTGGGCCTTGATGTGGTCCGGGTGGCCGTAGGCGCCGTTCTCGTCGTAGGTGACCACGACGTCGGGGCGGTAGCGCTCCATCAGCGCGACCAGCCGGTCGGCCGCCTGGTCCAGCGGGATGTTGGCGAAGGCCTCCGAACGCCCGTTGGCCTCCCAGCCGACCATGCCCGAGTCGTGGTAGCCCAGCAGCTCCACGTCGGTGATGCCCAGCAGCCCGACCGACTCGCGCAGTTCGCCCAACCGCAGCTCGCGGACCTGCGCCTCGTCGTGTCCTGGCTCGCCCGGCTTGATCCCGCCGGGGGCATCGCCCTGCTCCCCGTTGGTGCAGGTGACCAGCACCGTCCGGATCCCCTCGGCGGTGGCCGCCGCCAGCACCCCGCCGGTGGACAGCACCTCGTCGTCCGGGTGGGCGTGTACGGCCATCAGCGTCAACCGACGATCCATGAGTGAGAGACCTTCCATGGGAGACAGGTAGCAGTCACGCCCCACCCTATGCGGTCGCACCGACAGCCCCGCCGACCTGGCGTCGAGCCCGGCTCCACGGCCTGCTGCCACCATCCGTGCGGTCCGGGCGGCGGCGGTGGGATCGGGGGAGGCACGTGACCATGCGGGGCGGAAGGGTGGCCGTGGTCGGCGGCAGCATCGCGGGCTGCGCCTGCGCCGCGGTGGCGGCGCGGCAGGGCGCGGACCGGGTGGTGGTGCTCGAACGCAGCCCGGGGCGGCTGCGGGACCGCGGAGTGGGCCTGTGCCTGCACGACGCCCGCTTCGCGGAGCTGGAGGCGGCCGGCTTCCTGGACGCCCGGGTCCCCCGGCACCGGCTCACCCGGCGCCGCTGGCTGGTCAGGGACGGCGCCGAGCCGATGGGACGGCCGCTGTGGGACCAGCCCTTCCCGTTCCACTCCTACCACTGGGGCCTGCTGTGGCAGGCGCTGCGGGAGCGGCTGCCGGGCACGGTCGAGTACCGGTCGGCGGCTCCGGTGGCCGCGGTGACGGTGGAGCCGGACCGGGCCGCGGTGCGGTCCGGGTCGTCGCCCGGGTTCGAGGAGTACGACCTGGTCATCGGCGCCGACGGGTACCGTTCCGCGGTGCGCGAGGCGGTCTGTCCCGGGGTCGGGCCGCGGTACGCCGGATACGTCTGCTGGCGCGGCAGTCTTCCCGCGGAGCGGCTCGGCGGCGCGGCCAGGAGGTGGGCGCCGGAGCACGCCGTCACCGTCTGCTTCACCGGCGGGCAGTGCGTGCTCTACCGGATCCCCGGACCCGGGTCCGGGGGGCCGCTGCTGAACTGGGTCCTCTACGCCGCCCCGCCCGACGGCGCGCTGCCGCCGGAGGACCGGGCGAGCGTCCCGACCGGCTCGGTCACCGGTCCCCTGGCGGACCACCTGGCGATGCTGCTGGAGCGTCACCTCCCGCCCTACTGGGCCCGGGTGATCGCACTCACCCCGCCGGAGCTGACCTCGGTCCAGCCGGTCCACGACCTCGCCGTCCCACGCCGCACGGCCGGACGGCTGCTGCTCGCGGGGGACGCGGCCACCGTGGTCCGGCCGCACAACACCAGCGGCGCGGCCACCGCCCTGAACGACGCCGGAGCGCTGGAGGCGGCCTGGCGCGCTGCCGGGTCCTGGCCGGAACTGCTGTCCGGCTACGCCGCGGCCAGGGACTCGGCCGGACGGGAACTGGTCGCCCTGGGCCGCCGGCTCGGCGCGGCCCAGGTGGAGCAGGCCCCGGACTGGTCCACCATGGACGGCGCGGGGACGGTGGCCTGGTGGGAGCAGCAGGTGGCGCCGACCGGCTTCGGCGGCCACGCACTGGCCCGGTAGTCCGGGAGGCCTAGTCCTGGCCGAGCAGCCCGCGTTCGTAGGCGGCGGCCACCGCCGCGGCGCGGTCGCGGACGCCGAGTTTGCCGTAGATGTGCATCAGATGGGTCTTGATGGTGGCCTCGCTGACGTGCAGTTCACGGCCGACGGCCTGGTTGGTGGCGCCCGCGGCGACCAGCCGGAGCACCTCCAGTTCACGCGGACTGAGGCTGCCCGGGTCCCGCACGCCGACCCGGCCCATCAGGGTCCCGGCGACGGACGGCGAGAGCACCGACTGCCCGGCGTGGGCCGCCCGCACCGCGCGGATCAGCTCCTCCCGCGGGGCGTCCTTGAGCAGATAGCCGGTGGCCCCGGCCTCGATCGCGGGCAGCACGTCCCGGTCGGCGTCGAAGGTGGTCAGCACCAGCACCCGGGCCGGGTGCCGCAGTTCGCGCAGCCGGGTGATCGCCTCGACACCGCCGGTGCCGGGCATCCGCAGGTCCATCAGGATCACGTCGATGCCGATGTCGGACCGCTGGGACTGCCGGACCGCCTCTGCCCCGTCGCCCGCCTCGCCGACCACCTCGAACCCGGCGTCGTTGGCGAAGACCCCGCGCAGGCCGTCCCGCATCACCGGGTGGTCGTCCACGATCAGCAGCCGGATCGGGCCGCCGTCCGCACCCGTCGGGGCGCTTGTCGGGGCGCTCATCGGGCCACCGCCGGCGCCGCGCCCCGGACCGGGACGGCGGCGTTGACGGTGGTGCCGTAGCCGGGGACGGACTCCAGGGTAAGGCTCCCGGCCAGGCGTTCCAGCCTGCGCCGCATCCCGGCCAGGCCGTAGCCGTCGGTCCGGTCGGCGGGCGCGAACCCCACCCCGTCGTCGGCGACGTCCAGCAGCAGCATGTCGTCCAGGTAACTGAGGGTCAGATGCACCTTCGAGGCCCGTGCGTGCTTGGCGACGTTGGCCAGCGCCTCCTGGGCGACCCGGAACAGCGCCGCCTCCACGTCCGGGCCGACCGGGGCCGGGATCCCGGTGGTCTCGATCTCGGCCGGGATCGCCGCGTGCTCGGACCAGCCCCGGGCGAACACGCCGATCGCCTCCGGCAGGGTGGCCTGCTCCAACTGCTCCGGCCGCAGCGCCCGGACCGAGCGGCGGGCCTCGGTGAGGTTGGCGCGGGCCAGCGAGGCCGCCAGGTCGAGGTGGCGCTCCCACTCGGCCTCGTCGTGCCGCGCCTGCCGGGCCGCCTCGACCTGGGCGACGATGCCGGTCAGCCCCTGCGCCAGGGTGTCGTGGATCTCCCCGGCCAGCCGCTGCCGCTCCTCCACGATGCCCGCTTCGCGTGCCTGGACCAGGAGTTGGGCGTGCAGCCCGGCGTTCTCCGCCATCGTCGCCTGCAACCGGCGGTTGGCCTCGCCCAACTCGTCGACCATCCGCCCCCGTTCGGTGTTCTGCCGCATCACCTGGTTGGTCAGGCTCACCATGACCAGCACCGCCATCATGTTGAAGCCGACCATCACCAGGTAGGCCACGGTGTGGGTGTCCCACCCGTCCGGGTAGCCGCCGGTCTGCGAGGCCGCGAGCACCGCGGCGATCAGGCCGAATCCGGCGCTGCGCCGCCCCGGATCCAGCTCGTCGGCGAAGAAGTAGCCGCTGAACGCGAACACCCCGTACCAGGGGTTGACCGCGACCAGGGCCCCGGCCACGACCGCGTGCGCGAGGAAAACCAGGGTCCGTGCGTTGGACGACACCCCGGTGGTCGGGTACCAGGCCAGCCCGAGCGACCAGCAGGCAGCCGGGACCAGCACCGCCAGCCCGGCCGAGCCGTGCCCCGCGGCGGCCCAGGACTGCCGCCCGGCCGGTTCGGCGAGCAGCACCAGCAGGGTGGCGACGGCCAGCAGCGGCAGCAGCACCAGCCGGGCCAGCCGGTCGGCGTGGGTCCGCCACGAGACGGGCACGGCGACGGAACTCACGACCTCGGTGCTCAGAGCTTCAGTACTCAGAGCTTCGGTGCTCACGGCCTCGATGGTGACGCCCTTGGTGCGCATGCCGTCGATGATGTCACTCCCAGCGGAACAGCCGGGCCGCGGCGGCCCCGCAGAGGATCGCGTACCCGGCCAGGACCAGCAGCGCGGCGGTCGGCGGCCAGTGTCCGGCGATGGACGCCTGCACCGCGCGCACCCCGGCGCCCAGCGGGCTGTAGTCGCTGATCGTCCGCAGCGGCGTGTTCATGGTGGACCGGGGAATCCACAGCCCGGCGAAGAACATCAGCGGGAAGAAGGTGACCAGGCCGAGTGCGTTGGCCATCCGCTCGTTCTTCGCCAGCGCGGTGATCAGCATCCCGATGCCCATCGTGGCCGCGGCCACCAGCAGCAGCGACACCACGAATCCGGCGAACTGGTGCGGGGCGGTCGCGCCGAAGGCGGTGGCGACCACCAGGATCACCACGTCGATGACCACGCCGAGCCCCAGGTAGATCAGCCCCTGCGCGCCGAGCAGGCGGCCGGGCGGGACCGGGGTGGTGGACAGCCGCCGCAGCACGCCGCTGGCCCGGTAGCCGGTGAGCACCGCGGGGAGCATGTTCACCGCGGCCATCAGGAACACGTACATCATCAGGATCGGCTCGTACACCTGCAGCGGGCTGAGCCCGCCGAAGGATTGGCTGGGATGCCGGGTGGCGGGGACGACGCCGAGCACCACCACCGCGACGACCGGGAGCAGCGCGGTCCACAGCACCGCGCCCGCGGAGCGGAGGAACAGCACCCCCTCGGTCCTGGCCAGCAGCCAGAACGGGCTGCGGCGGACGGCCGGGGCCGGGGCCGGGGCGTTGGGCACGGGGGACACGGCGGTGGTCATCGGTTCTCTCCTCGCTGGGTGACGGCCCGTTCGGTGACGGCTCGTTCGGTGATGGCCAGGAACGCGTCGTCCAGGCTCGGTTGCTCGACCCGCAGCCGGTGTGCCAGCACCCCGGCCCGAGCGAGTCGGGCGGCGACCGCGGCCAGCGCGTCCGCGCCGCCGACCACCAGCACCTCGTCGCCGCGCCGGGTCACCGACTCGACCTCGGGCAGGTCGGCCAGCAGGCCGTCCTCGATCGGGGCGGACGGGACGAAGCGGATCCGCTGCTGCACCTCCAGCCGCGCGGTCAGCTCCCCCGGGGTGTCCAGGGCGACCACCCGTCCGGTGTCGATCACCGCGACCCGGTCGCAGAGCCGTTCCGCCTCCGCCATGAAGTGGGTGACCAGCAGGATGGTCACGCCGCGGGCGCGGACCGACTCGATCAGCTCCCAGGTGTCGCGGCGCGCGGCCGGGTCCAGGCCGGTGGTCAGCTCGTCGAGGATGGCCACCCGGGGGTTGCCGATCAGCGCCAGGGCGATCGACAGCCGCTGCTGCTGGCCGCCGGAGAGCTTCCCGAAGCGGGTCCCGGCCTGCGGGCCGAGGCCCAGCACGTCGAGCAGTTCGCGCCAGTCGGCGGGGTGTTCGTAGAAGGAGCTGAACAGCCGCAGCGCCTCGCCCACCCGCAGGTTCGGCGGCAGCGCGCTGTGCTGGAGCTGGACGCCGAGGTCGGCGACGACCCGGGCGCGGTCCTCGATCGGGTCGAGCCCCAGCACCCGGAGCCGTCCGCCGTCGGCCCGGCGCAGACCGCTGACGCACTCGACCGTGGTGGTCTTGCCCGCCCCGTTCGGCCCCAGGATGCCGAAGATCTCGCCCTCCTCCACCGAGAACGACACATCGGCCACCGCCGTCCGCTCCCCGTAGCGCTTGTGCAGTTGCTCCACCTCGATGACCGGCACCCGAACCCCGTCCCTCAACTCCCGGCCGCGGTAAGCGGCTCACCGGGTCCGACGCGGTTGCGCCGACCCTGGTCCCAGTCTCGGCGCGGGGGCCGGTCCGGCGGATCGCCCGACCGGCCAGACCGCGGCGGACGGCCGGTTGAGGCGCGGCATCAACCGATCGGTGGATGCGCCCCGGGCACGCCGCAGCCCCCGGCCCGGGGCGACGGTGCGCCGGGTCGGGGGCTGCGGGGTTCCCCAGGGGGTTCCGGGGGCGGGAGTTCGGGTCAGGCGACGGCGCCGAGGGGCCGCTCGACCGGCAGTTCGGTGCTGTGCTCGGCCAGCAGGGTCTCCGGCTGCGCCGAGCCGCGGCGGAGCCGGGCGATCAGGGTGTCCAGGGACCAGATGCCGGGCCCGACGATCGCGATGACCAGGAAGGTCCAGCTGAACATCACGGCCGGCTCGCCGTAGTTCTGGATCGGCAGCAGGCCGTGCTGCTGGTGCTGGGTGAAGTAGCCGAACGCCATCGCGCCGGAGCAGAGCAGCGCCGCCGCGCGGGTGCCGAGGCCGAGGGCGACCAGGCTCCCGGCGACGACCTGGATCAGTGCCGCGTACCAGCTCGGCCAGGCGCCCGCCGGAGCGGTGCCGCCCATGCCCATGTTGCCGCCGAGCACGCCCCAGATGGCGGCGATGCCGTGCAGCGCGAAGGACGCGCCGACGATGATCCGGAACAGCGAGAGGACGTGGGGGGACACCTTGTCTCTGACGTCAGCGAGCATCTTCGTTCTCCTTGTGGTGGTGAGGTGGTGACGGTTGGTCAGGTGGTAACGACGGCGGGCGCCGCCTCGACCACGGGGTGGTCGTGCGACAGCGGTCCGGAGCCGCTCGCGCCGCCGGGCGAGCCGAGCGGGGCGAACACCTCCGTCTCGACGTCGAGGTAGCCGGTCCACTCGTCCGGGATGTCGGTCTCGTAGAAGATCGCGTCGACCGGGCACACCGGCTCGCAGGCGCCGCAGTCGACGCACTCCTCCGGGTGGATGTAGAGCTTGCGCGGCCCCTCGTAGATGCAGTCGACCGGGCACTCGTCGATGCAGGCCCGGTCCTTGATGTCGACGCAGGGCTGGGCGATGACGTAGGTCATGACGCGGTTCCTTCCGGGAGCCCGAGCCGGGGATCGGGGCGGACGATGTGTGTGGACTGTGCGGGCAGGACTTGGTGCGTCCCTGGAGCCCCGCTGGAGCGGGGCCCACCGTCTGGGCCGCCGGCTAGGCGGCGGCGCCCCAGGACTCCGGGGAGTTCCAGGAACCGGCCGGGAGCAGCGCCGACAGCGGCCAGGGGGCGCGCGGCCGGGAGCCCAGCGCGCCCTCCTCGGCGCCCAGGCAGGACAGCAGCACCACGGTCAGCGCCGCCAGTTCCTCCGCCGTGGGCCGTCCCGACAGCACCCGGAACAGCGGCTCTGCCGCCTTCCCGGTCACTGGGGCTGGTTCCCGTGCTTGCGGCTGGGCATCGCCGTCGCCTTGGTGCGCAGCATCGCCAGCGCCCCGATCAGCCGGGCGCGGGTCTCGGCCGGGTCGATGACGTCGTCGACCAGGCCGCGTTCGGCGGCGTAGTAGGGGTGCATGAGCTCCTCCTTGTACTGCTTGATGAGCCGTTCCCTGGTCGCGTCCGGGTCGTCCGCCGCGTTGATCTCGCGCCGGAAGACCACGTTGGCCGCGCCCTCGGCGCCCATCACCGCGATCTCGTTGGTGGGCCAGGCCAGGGCCAGGTCCGCGCCGATCGAGCGGGAGTCCATGACGATGTAGGCGCCGCCGTACGCCTTGCGCAGGATCAGCGAGATCCTCGGCACGGTGGCGTTGCAGTAGGCGAACAGCAGCTTGGCGCCGTGCCGGATCACCCCGCCGTGCTCCTGCTCCACCCCGGGCAGGAAGCCCGGCACGTCCACCAGGGTGACCAGCGGGATGTTGAAGGCGTCGCAGAGCTGGACGAAGCGCGCGGCCTTCTCCGAGGCGCTGATGTCCAGCACCCCGGCCAGCACCGACGGCTGGTTGGCGACGATGCCGACCACCTGTCCGCCGAGCCGGGCCAGCGCGCAGAGCACGTTGCCGGCCCAGTGCTCGTGCACCTCGAAGACCTCGCCGTTGTCGGCGATCTCGCGCAGCACCCCGCGCATGTCGTAGGCCTGGCCGGGGTCGGCCGGGACCAGGTCGAGCAGCGCCTCGCAGCGCCGGTCCACCGGGTCGCTCACCGGTTCGGCGGGCGGCAGCTCGCGGTTGTTCGCCGGGAGCATCGACAGCAGGAAGCGGACGTCGAGCAGGCAGCTCTCCTCGTCGTCGTAGGCCGCGTGGGCCACCCCCGAGGTGGTGGAGTGCAGGTCGGCCCCGCCCAGGCCGTTCTGGGTGATGCTCTCGCCGGTGACCGCCTTGACCACGTCGGGACCGGTGATGAACATCTGGGAGATGCCGCGGACCATGAAGACGAAGTCGGTCAGCGCCGGCGAGTACGCCGCGCCGCCCGCGCACGGCCCGAGCATCACGCTGATCTGCGGGATCACCCCGGAGTTGCGGACGTTGCGCTGGAAGATGCCGCCGTAGCCGGTGAGCGCGGTGACGCCCTCCTGGATCCGGGCCCCCGCGCCGTCGCAGAGGCCGACCAGCGGGCGTCCGGTGGCCGCGGCCATGTCCATGATCTTCTGGATCTTCTCGGCGTGGGCCTCGCCCAGCGCGCCGCCGAAGATCCGGAAGTCGTGGGCGAACACGAAGACCTGACGGCCCTCGACCGTGCCCCAGCCGGTGACCACACCGTCGGTGTGCGGACGCTTGAGCTCCAGCCCGAAGCCGGTGGCCCGGTGCCGCCGCAGCCCCTCGACCTCGGTGAAGCTGCCCTCGTCGAGCAGCAGGGCGATCCGCTCACGGGCCGTCAGCTTGCCCTTGGCGTGCTGCGCCTCGGTGGCCGGGCCCGGCCCGGCCAGCACCTCGGCCCGCAGCGTCCGCAGCTCCGCGGCCCGGTCGGCGGCGCTGGGCAGCGGCGCGGCGGGGACGGGCGGCGCGGCCTCGTCCTCGGGCGCGCAGGTGAACAGCGCGACCGGGGCCTCCTCCGCGAGGGCCTCGGTGGCCGCGGCGGCCTCGGTGATTTCGGTGACCGTCATCAGTTGCCTCCTTCGCTGGTCTTGAAGGGCACCCACTGCTCGTTCCTGACGGCCACGTGGATGTCGATGCCGCCGAGGCTCATCAGGGCCTGGACCGCAGGGGTGAGGCAGCGTCGGACCACGAGGTCGACGACGCGCCGTGCACTGGTCATGGCCACACTCCTGTCCTTCCGGACCGCGCGTCCGGAGAGGGGGCGAGGATGCAAGCCGCGACTCGCGCGCCGCTTGAATCCGGCGGTCGGACCGGGTGGCGGCGAGCCCGAGCAGTGCTCCAGTGCCGCTGCACGTTCCGGCTGCATGGTGGACCGCAGCCGTGCCGCCATCCCGGCGGCCGCACCTCACCAAGGAGTCGCTGTGACCCAGGCGGTCCAAGCAGAGAGCACGGAGGTCTCCGGGGATCTCTACGCGGAGGTACGGACCTTCTACGCCCGGCAGATGCGCCGGGTGGACTCCCTCGACATCGAGGGCTTCGCGGACACCTTCACCGACGACGGCGTGGTGCTGCACGCCAACGGGGCCCGCGCCGAGGGGCGGGCGCAGATGGTCGCGGGGATGTACAAGAACCTGCCGCGCTACCGCGACGTGGCGGTCCGGCACTGGTTCGACCACCTGCTGATCGAGCCGGAGCCGGACAGCGGCGGGAACACCCTGCGGGTCTCCTACTACTCCCTGGTCACCCTGGTCGACGCGCAGGGCGCGATCACCTTCGAGCCGACCTTCACCGTGGAGGACGTGCTGGTGCGCCGGGACGGCCGGCTGCTCACCGCGGAGCGGATCATCCACCGCGACCTGCCGGTGGTCTTCTGACGCAAGCGCTTCTGGCGCAGGCGCGACGAAGGCGCCCGCCCCCGTGGGGGCGGGCGCCTTTCCGTGTGCCTGTTCTCCGGGTGTCTGTCGACTAGTCGATCCCGCGGCAGATGTGGGTCTCGCCGCCGTCCTCCTCGTCCTCCTCGCCGGGGAAGCGGAGGACGGGCCAGGGTTCGAGGCGGTCGAACCGGATGTCGCGGTACGGGTGTTCGAGCACGGTCACGGTCATGGGTACGTCCTCTCCGGTCAGGCGTGGCAGGCGGGGAGCCCGCCGTTGAATTCGATCATCTCCCGGAACGAGCCGCCCACGTCGATCCGCGCGCCGGGCGCCAGCCCCTGGAGTTCTGCGTAGGCCCGGTGCAGATTGCCCACCAGGCGCTCGGAGTCGATCAGGTGTGCGAACGGCCCCAGGTCGGCCGCGCGGGCGGCCTCCAGCGCGGTGAGCCCGTCCCGGAGACCCTCCTCGGCCAGCTGCTTGATCCAGCGGAGGTAGGCCTCGGTGGCGTCCAGCACCTCGGGGCCGCCGACCGGTCCGTGGCCGGGGACCACGGTGAGCGGGTCCAGCGCGCGCAGCCGGGCCAGCGCCGTCAGCGAGCCCTCGATCGAGCCCATCAGCACATAGGGGGTGACGCCGGACCAGGCGACGTCGCCGGTGAACAGCACCCGCCGCTCCGGCACCCAGGCCACCGTGTCGTCGGCGGTGTGGGCCGGGCCGACCTGGAGCAGCACCACCGTCAGATCACCGCTCAGCAGCGTGAGTTCGCCACTGAAGGTGAGGTCGGGCAGCACCAGCCCCAGCTCGCCCCAGTCCACGCCGGGCCACATCCCGCGCAGGCCGAGGCCGGCCTCGGCCATGTCGGAGCGGGTGACCGCCCCGGCCACGATGGTGGCGCGGGGCGCGAAGACCGCGTTGCCGAAGACATGGTCGCCGTGGAAGTGGGTGTTCACCACGTAGTCGGCGCCGCTCGGGGCCAGCTCCTCGACCTCGCTGCGCAGCCGACGGGCCCTGGCCTCGGTCGCGGCGGTGTCGATCACCACCGCCGCCCCGTCGGCCCCCATCACCAGCCCGGCGTTGTTCAGGCACCAGCCGCCGGGCGCCTGCTCGAACACGTGCACGCCTTCCGCGATCCGGCGCAGCACCGGCGGCGCGGCCAGGATCGCACCGTCCACCGGGCTCATCGCAGCCCCTCCGGGTACGGCAGCCGGGCGTAGCCGCCCTGGTGGAACAGCAGCGGGCGGGCGTCCGGGCAGCCGCGGTGGATCGCCTCGACCCGGCCGATCAGCAGCACGTGGTCCCCGGCCTCGAACTCGGAGTGCAGCCTGCACTCCACCGCCGCGACAGCGGTCGGGACCAGCGCGTTGCCGGTGTGGCCCTCGACCGCGCCCAGCGACAGCATCGCCGCGACGCCCTCGGGCCGGTCCGGACGGGCGAACTCGGTGGCGAAGTCCTGGTGCTCCTCGGCGAGGACGTTGACCGCGAAGCTGCCGGCCCGCTCGATCCGCGGGCGCATCCGGCCGTCCGCCTTGACGCTGACCAGCAGCAGCAGCGGGTCGAGCGACACCGACGTCAGGCTGTTCAGGGTCATCACGATGGTGTCGGCTCCGCTCCCCTGCGTCAGCAGGGTGACCCCGGTGGGGAAGGCGCCCATCGCCGAGCGGAAGGCGGCGATGTCGGGTTCGGCCAGTAGTGCGTTGGCGGGGTGCGTCATGGTGGGGAACTCCGTCTCTCCGGGCGGGTCAGTAGTTGCCGAGCCCGCCGCAGACGTTGAGGGCCTGCGCGGTGATCGAGGCGGCCGTGTCCGTGGCCAGGTAGCCGACCAGGCCGGCCACCTCCTCGGGGGTGGAGTAGCGGCCCAGCGGGATCTTCGCCTCGAACCGCTCCTGGATCTCCTGCTCGCTGACGCCGAAGTGCCCGGCGTAGCCCTGCCGGACCCGCTGCGCCATCGGCGTCTCGACGTAGCCGGGGCAGACCGCGTTCACGGTGATCCCGCTCTTGGCCAGCTCGATGCCGACCGCCTTGGTGAAGCCGATCACCCCGTGCTTGGAGGCGGAGTACGGCGCCGCCAGGGCGACGCCCTGCTTGCCGCCGGTGGAGGCGATGCTGATGATCCGTCCCCAGCCGGCCGCCAGCATGCCGCCGGTGCTGAGCACCTCCTTGGTGACCCGGAAGACGCTGTTGAGGTTGGTGTCGACGATGTCCAGCCACAGGTCCTCGGCCAGCGACGCGGTCTCGCCGCCGCCGCCGCGCCCGGCGTTGTTCACCAGGATGCCGATCGGGCCGTACGTCTCCACGGCCTTGGTGACCGCGGCCCTGATCTGCTCGGTGGAGGTGACGTCCGCGGCCGAGCCGCTGACCTCGAGGCCCTCCTCGCGCAGTTTCTTGACCACGGTCTGGATGTTCTCCTCGCCACGGGCGACGCCGTACACGGCGACTCCCTGACGGGCCAGCGACTCGAAGACGGCCAGGCCGATCCCGCTGGTGGCACCCGTCACAAAGGCTGCTCGTCGTCCCTTGTCTGCCATCGTGCTCCCCTGAGGTCGAAGCCGGTCGGGTGGTGCGACGGCGGTCTGCCGTCCTCGGACACCCTGAAGGCGACGACCGTGACCCCTCGCCCTTGCGCGCCTCTCGACCGCGCCTGGAGAGCCGGCGGCCGGCGGCGGCGCGGTTCGAGGCGGAGTCGAGCCCCGGGGGCCAGGGTGTTCCGCGGCAGCAACAGGACCGAGCAGCACAGGACCGAGCAGGAAGCCGAGGAGGGCGCGATGCCCGAGCAGTCGATTCCGGACGTACGGAAGTCGGTGACCGTGGCGGCCACGCCCGAGCACTGCTTCAAGGTGTTCACCGAGGCCCCGGCGGACTGGTGGCCGCCGTCCCACATCCTGGTGAAGAAGGAGCGCGCGGGTCTGGCCTTCGAACCCGGCGTGGGGGGCCGCTACTACGAGTGGGACGTCGAGGGCACCGAGATCGCCTGGGGCAAGGTGCTGACCTGGGAGGCCCCGCACCGGCTCTCGATGACCTGGCGGATCGACGGCCACTGGCAGTCGATCACCGACGACGAGCGGGCCAGCGTGATCGAGGTGGAGTTCACCGCGATCGACGAGAACACCACCCGGGTGGACCTGGCCCACGTGCAGCTGCACCGGCACGGCGAGGGGGCCGAGGGCATCTTCCGCGCCCTGGACGGCCCCAGTCCGGGCGAGACCCTGGAGCGCTTCGCGCGGGCGATCTGAGCAAGCGTCAGCACAGGCCCCGGACACCGCTGTCCGGGGCCTGCGGCGTGCCCGCTCCCGGTGCCGGGGGTCCAGTGCCGGTGCAGCCCGGTTCGAGCCGGAAGCGGCACGCTCGTCGGCGTGCAACCCCGAACCGCCCGTCACAACGAGAGGTCAACAGGATGCCTGCCGTCGTACAACTGGACACCGACCGGCCGGGCTCCGGGCCTGCCGTGCCCACCGACGAGCTGATCACCACCGCCGCCCGCTTCGCCGCCCAGGCCGACGCCACCCGCGAACTGGCCCCCGAGGTCATCACCGCGCTGCGCGAGGCCGGTTTCGCCCGGCACTTCGTCTCCGCCGCCTGGGGCGGCCGGGAGGGCAGCTTCGAGGAGCTGACCCGGGCGGTGACCGCGGTGGCCGAGGTGTGCCCGGCCACCGCCTGGTGCGCCTCGCTCAGCGCCTACTCGGCCCGCTTCGCCGCGCACCTGCCGCAGGAGGGGCACCGCGCGCTCTGGGGCGCCAACCCGGACGCGGTGATCGCCACCGCGCTGATGCCGTCCGGCAAGGCCGCGGCGGCCGACGGCGGCTGGCGGGTCAACGGGCGGTGGGGCTACGTCAGCGGCGTCGACTTCGCCGACTGGGTGCTGCTCTGCGGCGCGATCCCGGCCCCCGAGGGCCCGCCCCAGCTCCGCTTCTTCGCCCTCCCCCGGGGCAGCTACCAGGTCAGCAAGACCTGGGACAGCATCGGCATGCGCGCCACCGGCAGCCACACCGTGCTGGTGGACGACGTCCTGGTCCCGGCCCACCTCTCGTTCGACCGGACCGACATGATCACCGGCCGCAACGACTCCGAGCTGTCCGCGCACCGGGTGCCGTTCCAGGCCGTCGGCGGGCTGACCTTCATCGCCCCGGTGGTCGGCGCCGCCGCGGGCGCGCTGAACGCCACCGCCGCCGCGCTGACCGGCAAGCGGCGGACCCCGGCGGTGGAGCTGGCGGTGGTCCGCGCCTCCGGCCGGATCGACGCCGCCCGGCTGCTGCTCACCCAGAACTCCGACGTCCTGGACGGCCGGAAGTTCACCCCGGACCACATGGCCCGGAACGAGCGCAACGCCACCTTCGCCGCCGAGATGGCGATCGAGGCGGTCGGCCTGCTGGTCAAGGCGGCCGGCACCAGCGGCCTCGGCGAGACCCACGCGCTGCAGCGGTTCTGGCGCGACGTCACCTCCGCGGCCAGCCACGTGGCGCTGCAGTACGACACCGCCGCCCGGAAGACCTACTCCACCGTGCTGCTGGGCCCTGAGGCCTGACGGGGCGTCGCCTCCCCCGCGGCCGGGCCTCCGCCTCCGACAACGGGGCGGCGGCCCGGCCGCTGCGTCGTTCCCGGGCTCCAGATCCGGCCCAGTGCTGCTCCAGCCGCCGCGCCTAGCGTGCCGGTATCCGTGTCCGCCAGTCCTCGGAGGTACCTGTGACCGCTCCCCATGAAGAAGACGTGTTCCCTTTCGCAGGCTCGTCCTACCAGGGCCCTTCCCCGCGCTACGCGGAACTGCGGACCTGCCCGCAGTCGGTGGTGAAGGTCCCCACCGCGGGCGGCGTGGACGCCTGGCTGGTGACCGAGTACGCCGACGTACGGGCGGCCTTCGCCGACCCGAGGATCAGCCGGGCCGCGGCCTGCGGCGAGGGCGCGCCCCGGGTGGGCGGCTCGATGCACACCACCCCCGAGATGATCATCTCCATGGACGTGGTCGAGCACACCCGGCTGCGCAAGCTGGTGGCCGGCTCGTTCACGGTCCGGAAGATCGAGTCGATGCGCCCCCGGGTCCAGGAGATCGTGGACGAGCTGCTGGACGACATGGCCGCCAAGGGCCCGAGCGCCGACCTGGTGCAGGCGCTGGCGCTGCCGCTGCCGCTGACCGTCATCGGCGACCTGCTGGGCGTGCCGCGGCAGGACCTGCAGAGCTTCGAGCGCTGGGCCCGCGCCTTCGCCACCGTGGACGACCGGGCCGGCGGCGCGGCCTCGCTGGAGGGGCTGGCGAAGCTCAGCGAGTACATCGTCGGCCTGATCGCCGACAAGCGGGCCAACCCCACCGACGACATGCTGTCCGAGCTGATCGCCGCCCGCGACAACGACGACCGGCTCAGCGAGCAGGAGCTGGTGACCTTCGGCTTCACCCTGATCGGCGCGGGCTTCGACACCACCGCCAACCAGCTGGGAAACTCGGTGCTGGCGCTGGTCGAGGACCACCGGGACCAGTGGGAGCTGCTGGCCGACAAGCCGGAGCTGATCCCCGGCGCGGTCGAGGAGCTGCTGCGGCACGTCAACCTCTTCGCCACCGACACCACCGGGTTCCCCCGGGTCGCCATCGAGGACCTGGAGCTGGGCGGCGCGAAGATCGAGGCCGGCGACGCCGTGGTGATCGCGCTGGCCTCGGCCAACCGCGACGCCAACGTCTTCGAGGACCCGGACCGGCTGGACGTGACCCGGACCGACAACCCGCACATCTCCTTCGGCCACGGCCTGCACTACTGCCTCGGCAAGACGCTGGGCCGGATCGAGATGCAGGTCGCGCTGGAGGCGCTGATCCGCCGCTTCCCCAGCCTGCGGCTGGCCGTCCCGGCCTCGGAGCTCCCCTGGCACGAGGGCGAGATCAACCACACCCTGACCAGCCTCCCGGTCACCTGGGACGCCTGACGGGCCGTCACCGGACGGGGCGGGGACGGCGCTGCCGTCGCCGCCCCGTCCGGTGTTCCTGGGGCGCCCTCACTCCGGGGGCTGGACCACGACCTGCTCGCCCTCGCCGCTCGGCTCCTCGAAGGCCGCCAGGTAGCGGTTCAGCAGCTGCTCCTCCACGGTGACGGAGTTGGCTCCGTCCTCGTCGTTCCTGGCCTTGACGCGGCGCTCCAGCGTGGCCCGGTCGGCCTTGAGGTGGACCAGCTCCCACCGGCAGCCGTGGCTCTCGACCAGCGCCTTGTAGTCGTCGCGGTGGGCGCGGCTCCAGAAGCTGTAGTCCACCACGACGTCGCGGCCGGCCCGCATCAGCGCGACCAGCTCCTGCCGCTGCTCGCGCCTGACCTCGTCCTTGAGCCGGTCGTACGCCTCCGGCTCCAGCACCAGCCCGGCATCACGCCGCCCGAGCCGCTCCCACACCGCCTCGTCGATGGACAGCCGCGCGTAGCCGCGCCGCACCAGCCCCCGCGCGTACGTGGTCTTCCCCGCCCCCGGAAGACCACACATCAGCACCACAGTGCCCCTCTGCCGCGTCACCGGGCCAGCGTACCCACGCCGAGACCCCGCACCGGCCGGCGGGCCGGGTGTAGTACGGCGTAGTACACTCGCCGTATGGAGGCCACCATGCGGGAACTGAACCAGCAGACAGCCCGGGTGATAGGGGCGGTGGAGCGGGGGGAGACGGTGACGGTCACCAAGGACGGCCGCCATGTCGCGACCCTTGTCCCGCCGTCCCTGGCCCCGGCCCGCTACAGCTTCCGTACCGACCCCATGGGCGAGGAGCTCGACGACGCCCCGGTCCTCTCGGGCGGCGGCGGACGGCTCGTGGCCGACCGGGACCAGCTCATGACGGGGTTCGGGCAGTGAGCGAAGTCGCCGTCGTCGGCGACACGGGGGCGCTGCTCGCCTACTACTTCGGCGACGAGCCGGAGCACGCGGCCTGCCGGAACGCACTCAAGACCGTGGGCCATCTGGTCATCTCGCCCATGGTCCTGGCCGAGTTGGACTACCTGGCTTCCACCGGGGCGAGCCCGAAGGCAGCGATGGCCGTGCTGGACGACATCATCGACCGCCAGGCCGTCGGACGGTTCGAGATCCCCGAGATCGGCCCGCACCTCCCGGCCGCACGGGTGGTCCTCAAGCGGTACAGCGATCTCAACATCGGCCTCACCGACGCGGTCAACGTCGCCCTCGCCGCGGAGTTCCACACCGACACGATCTTCACCGTCGACCGCCGCCACTTCCGGGCCGTCCGCCCCCTCACCGACCACCCCGCCTTCCGTCTCCTGCCGGACGACCTCGGCTAGGAAGGACCTTCCAGCCGCCGACGGGAGTCATGCAGTGGACCAGGACGAGGCGCTCCGGGTCGCAGTCGCCCTGCTCCGGGAGAGCCGGCGCGGCAACGAACCGGAACTGGCCGTGGACGTCGACAGGGTGCGCGTCAAGGACGGCCTCCTGATCGTCCCCTACAACTCCGCAACGTACCTGGCCTCCCGCAGTGTCCGCGACCGGCTCCTCGACTGCTGGCCGATCCTCGTCGACCTCACTACGGGTCAGGCCCGCTTCGGCCGCCTCCACGAGCGCTCCCTGTGGCGGGACGACGGGGCGTAGGCAGACCCGTCTGGAGGCGGCCACGGACGTACGGTCAGCCCGAGGCGTTCGAGGTCTTCACGCCGGTGCTGGTGACCGTGACCGGGCCGATGCGGGTGCCGTCCGGGGACTGGACGAAGGCGTAGGCGCTGGAGTGCTCGTGCTTCTTGGTGACCACGCCGATGTGGACCGCCTGGATCGTGCCCGGGATGACGCCGTTCGGGACGCTGCCGTGGGTGACGTAGAGGGCGAACTCGCCGCGGTCGTTCTCGATCCAGAAGCCGGAGCCGTCCGGGTTGGTGGCGTTGAAGGTGTGGTCCGGGTGGAAGACGAAGCCGGTGACCGACACCGACGGGCCGCTGGGCGCCTGCACCGTGACGTCCCAGGTCCAGGTGCCGACCAGCAGGTCGTCCTTCGGGGCGGCAGTGGTGGCCGTGGCGGGCGCGAGCCCGAAGCCGAGCAGGCCGGCCGTCAGGACGGTCGCCACCGCGGCGGAGCGGAGCCGGCGGCTGCGGCGGGCCTGTGCGGCGGGGGTACGGGTGGTGTCGTTCATGGGGGTTCCTCTCTGGGAAACAGCGCATGCCTGAGCACCCGTCACCCCGGGCGGGATGACGGGACCCAGGGCCGGTGGGTCAGCTGGACACGTTCGAGGTCTTCACACCGGTACTGGTGACCGTGATCGGACCGATCTCGCTGCCGTCCGGGGAGTGGACGAAGGCGATGGCATTGGAGTGCTCGTGCTTCTTGGTGACCACGCCGAGGTGGACCGCCTGGACGGTGCCGGGGATCACGCCGCCCTCGGCGCCGCCGTGGGTGACGTACATCGAGAACCCGCCGTTCCGGCTCTCCTGCCAGAAGCCGGTGGCCGCGTAGATCGGGTTGCCGGTGTCGCCGTCCGGGCCGTAGGCGTTGAAGGTGTGGTCCGGGTGGAAGATGAACACCGGGTCGGTGACCGAGGGGCCTGTGGGCGCGTACACGGTGACCGTGAGCGACCAGGTGCCGACCAGCAGGTCGTTCTTCGCGGCGGCGTCGGCCGTGGTGGGGGCGAGGCCGAAGCCGACCAGGGCGGCCAGCATCGCGGCGGTCACCCCGACGGTGCGCAGGCTGGGACGGCGGCGGGGCCGCGGCGCGGCCGGCGCGGTGTCGGACACCGGGGTGGGGAGATCCTCGGGCGAGGCGGTGAGCGTGCCGTTCATGGAGGTGCCTTTCTGGTGGCAGGATGGTGGTGCTGGTGGCAGTGGTTGGCGCTGGACTGGTGGATCGTCATACCGGTTGGACGGCATGGGCTTTGAGGTCGAACCCGGGCCGGCGCACCTGCTCCGGGGTCGGCGTGTTGCCTTCGGCGAGCAGTCGGCCGGCGATGCCGTGGTCGGCCGGCCGGTTGACCGACTCCACCCCGATCAGCCGGCCCTGCCGGAAGCAGCAGAGCGAGAAGCGGGACCGGGCCGGGTCGCCGATCAGCACGACCTCGTCCGCGCCGCCGGTCAGCCCGGCGATCTGCAGGTTGACGTCGTACTGGCCGGACCAGAAGCGGGGCACCGCGCGGTAGGCCACCGGCTCCCCGGTGATCGCCGCGGCCACGCAGCGGGCCTGGTCGGAGGCGTTCTGCACGCTCTCCAGCCGGATCGGGCGGCCTTCGTAGGGGCTGGGGAAGCGGGCGCAGTCGCCGATCGCGTGGATCGCCGGGTCGCTGGTCCGCAGCTTGGCGTCGACCAGGACCCCGTCCCCGACCGCGAGCCCGGCCTGCACCGCCAGTTCGACGTTGGGCAGCACGCCCACGCCGATCACCACCAGCTCCGCCGGGATCTGCTCGCCGCCGTGCAGGCGCACCGCCTGGACGCCGGGGCCCGGGTTCGGCCCGGTGCCGCCGAGCAGGCCCTCGACCTCGTGGCCCAGCAGCAGCCGGACCCCGCGCCGGGTGTGCTCCTCGGCCAGCCAGGCCGACATCCGCGCGGTGACCGCGCGGGCCAGCACCCGGCGCAGCGCCTCCACCACGGTCACGTGGTGGCCCAATCCGCGTGCGGTGGCCGCCAGTTCGAGGCCGATCATGCCGGCTCCGACGATCACGAGCCGCTTCGGCCGCGCACCGTCGGGACGGGCCAGCAGGCGGCGCAGCGCGTCGGCGTCGTCGACCCCGCGCAGGGTGTGCACCCCGGCGTGGTCCAGGCCGGGCAACGGCAGCACCCGCGGGCGGGATCCGGTGGCCAGTACCAGCCGGTCGTAGCGGACCGTCCCGCCGTCGCCGAGTACCACCGTCCTGGTGGTCCGGTCCAGCTCCACCGCCCGGACGCCGCAGCGCAGTTCGATACCCTGGTCGGCGTAGAAGGCGGCCGGGCGCAGCTCCAGGTCGGAGCGGTCGGCGGTGCCGGCCGCGTAGCCCTTGGACAGCGGCGGGCGCTGGTAGGGCAGGTGCGGCTCCTCGCCGATCAGGGTGATCGGACCGGTGAAGCCCCGGCTGCGCAGCGCCGCCGCGGTGTCGGACCCGGCCTGTCCCGCGCCGACGATGACGACGGCCTCGGCGGCGGCCATCAGGACTGCCGCTCGGGCAGGTCGACCACCAGTCCGTCGAGGGCGTCGCTGATCGGGAGCTGGCAGCTGAGCCGGCTGTTGTCGCGGCGCGGGCTGGCGGTGCCGTAGAGGACCTCGTCCTCGGACTCGTGCATCTCCGGGAGTTGTACGGCGCAGAGTTCGTCGACGTAGACGTGGCAGGTGCCGCACTGGGCGGAGCCGCCGCACTGCGCCTCGATGCCGTCGACGTTGTTGATCTTCGCGCCGCGCATCACGGTGTTGGGCGCCGGCACCTCCAGAACGGTCACGGTGCCGCTCGGGTGCCGATAGGTGATCTTGGCCATGGCACTCTCCTCGTGGACGGGCGGCCGAACGAACGAGGGAACTGTCCCGACCTGCCCTAGCAGCACGCTCGAACACTCCTGGACGGTCCGTCAGCACCCCTTCCAGGTCGGCTCAAGCCGATCCCGCGATGCTCGGGGTCCGACGAGAACGGAGATCCCGGTGGCCACCATCGAGCCAGGCACGACCCTGACCGACGCGCTTCACGCGTTCCACGCCCAGCGGCCGGACTGGTCGGCCGACGACACCCGCACGCCCGGGGTGGAGTACGCGGAGATCGAGGTCCCGCGCGACTACGACGACCCGGACGGCGAGCGGCTCACGCTGGCGCTGAGCCGCCGCCGGGCCACCGATCCGGCCCGGCGCCGCGGCATCCTGCTGTCCGTCAACGGCGGCCCCGGCGGCGACTGGGGCCGCGGCGTGGAGCTGCCCGGCCTCTACGCCGACACGCCGGTGGGCGAGGTCTACGACCTGATCGGCTTCGACCCGCGCGGCATCGGCCGCTCGACCAACCTGTTCGCCGAGGTGGCGGTGCCGGCCGCGCCGTTCGACTCCCGGCCGCCGGACTCCGCGTTCGACACGCTGGCCGACGACATGCACCGGCGCGAGCTGGCCTGCCAGCGGGCCGGCGGCGAGCTGCGCCGGCACATCAGCACCCCCAACACCGCCCGCGACATGGACGTGGTCCGCGCGGTGCTCGGCGAGGAGAAGCTGAGCTTCGTCGGCTACGCGTACGGGGCCTACGTCGGCGCGGTCTACGGCAGCCTGTTCCCGCAGCGGCTCGACCGCAGCGTGCTGGACTCCTGCGTGCACCCGGACTGGACCTGGCGGGAGCAGTTCCTGTGGCAGGGCGACGCGGTCCGGCGCAGCGTGGACCTCTGGGCCGGCTGGGTCGCCGAGCGCAGCGGCCGGTTCGGCCTCGGCAACGGCGCCGAGCAGGTGCTCGCGGACGTCGAGCGGGTGGTCACCGCGCTGGAGGGGCTGCCGGAGGGGGTGCGGCTGCGCACCCTGTTCGACGGCGCGGTCGGCTCCCGGTCGGTGGACCGGGGCCAGTGGGCCGAGCTGGCCGACCTGGTGGCCGGGCTGCGCGACGCGGGCGAGGGCCTCGGCGACGCGGCGCACAAGGCGCTGGCCGCACAGGACACCTGGCGGCCCGAGGACAGCGAGGGCGACCTGCGGGTCGGCGTGCTGGAAGCGATCACCATGGAGCACTTCTGGCCGTCCGACCTGGACGTCTACCGCCGCGACATGGCCGCCTTCCGGGCCCGCTTCCCGTACGGCTACGGCGTGTTGAAGGCGCAGCCGTGGGTGGGCGCGTTCCGTACCTTCACCGCGCCGGAGGCCCCGGTGAAGGTGGAGCGGGACGGCTACCCGGTGGGCCTGATCGTGCAGGCCGACGGCGACCCGATGGACCACTACGCGGGCGGGGTGGCGATGGCCGAGCGGCTCGGCAACCGGCTGCTGACGGTCGCCGACTCCGGCGAGCACGAGGTGTACGCGCTGGGCGGCAACACCGCGCTGGACGCGGTGGTGGACCGCTACCTGGTGGACGGCGAGCTGCCGGCCGCGGGGGCGTCCGTGCCCGGGAAGACCCCGCGCCCGGACATCCCCGCGGACAGCTGAGCGCGGTCGGCCTGAGCCGACCGCGATCAGCTGAGCCACACGGCAGCTGAGCGGCCGTCAGGCGATGCGGACCTCCCGGTTGCCGGCTTTCGCCGCGGCGAAGGCCAGCAGCCGGGTCCCCTCCTCGGTCAGGGCCTTCCGCTCGGCCCGGGTCAGCGGCGCGAACGGCTCGACCGCCAGCACCGCCGCATCCTTGGACTGCTCGATGCTCCACAGCCCGCGCACGAAGCCGTCGACCAGGATCACCGACTTGATCAGGCCGTTCCTGGTGAACACCAGCCGCCGCTGCTCGTCCGTCAGGATCCGGCTCCGGTCGGCGTGCGAGAGCAGGATGTTGTCGAACTCGGGCAGGAAGCGCACCGGGCCGGGAGTCTCCCGGTCCGGTCGCGGCGCGTCCGGCAGGTCGAACAGCTCCACCCCGTTCTCGTCCCGGAACACCGCGAGACCGGGCCGCAGCCGGTTGAACGACGCGGCCAACCGGGTCATCCCGGACCACATCTGCGCGTCCTTGACGCCGGCCGGTCCGAACGCGGCCAGGTAGCGCAGCACCAGCGCGTCCGCCTCGGTCTCGGCCGACAGCGGCTGCCCGAGCCAAGCCTCGGCGGTGGCGTGCACGGCCTGGCCGCTCTCGCCCCACACCCCGCGCGGCGGCGGCTGCACCAGCGCGGCCAGGTTGCGCACCGCGTTGGCCATGGCGAACGGGTCCCGGTCCGGCCACTGCTCGGCCAGCAGCTTGCCGAGGCCGCCCAGGGTCAGCGGCTGCGCGTCGAGGTGGCCGCGGCCCGCGGCGACCACCGCGTCCAGGTCCAGGCCGTCCAGCTGGCGGCCGAAGGTGCTTTTCAGCGACCGGGCCAGCGACTCCGCGAGCACCGGCCGGATCAGCAGGCAGTCCCGGGCGCTGACCAGGTGGATGGTGCTGCGCATCAGCACGATCCGGACCGCGCCGCGGTCCCGCATCAGCGCGGAGAGGTGCTCCAGCTCGAAGCCGTTCAGCCGGGTCCACAGGCCGAGGTACGGCGGGGCCGGCGCCTGCGACTGCATGCCGACCAGGTGTTCGATCGCGTCGAGCGCGGTCAGGTCGGCCCGCTCGAGCAGCAGCTGCCGCGCGAGTAAGGCCCGGTTGAGGTCCCGTCGGGTCAGTACGGGCGCTGCTGCGGTGGCCACGGGTTTGCTCCTGGTGGTACAGAAGGGTCGTCAGGGAACGGCGCGGAGGGGTCAGGACAGCTTCACCACGACGGTACCGGTGTAGCGGCGCTCCTGGAGCGCGAGGAAGGTCTCCGGCAGCACCGGGACCCCGCCCTCGACCACGGTGTGCGGGAAGACGATCCGGTCCTCGCCCAGCCAGGTGCCGAAGCGGGCGTTCCAGCCGTCGAACTGCTCCGGGGTGTGCAGGGTGGCGAAGGCGTGGAAGGTGAGGTCCTTGGAGATCGCGGTCATCAGCGGCAGCCGCGGGCTGCCGCCGTCGCCGCCGTGCTGGCCGCCGAGCGCGCCGCAGAGGGCGAACCTGGCGCCGAACTTCGCCGCCTGCACCGCCGCGTCGAACTGCTCGCCGCCGACGTTGTCGAAGACCACGTCGACCCCGTCCGGGGCGTGCTTGGCGAGCTGCTCGGCGACCGGGCCGTCGTGGTAGTCGAAGGCGGCGTCGAAGCCCAGCACGTCCACCAGGTAGTCGATCTTCTCCTTGGAGCCGGTGCTGCCGATCACCTTGGCCGCGCCGTGCAGCCGGGCGATCTGGCCGGCCAGCGCGCCGACGCCGTTGGTGGCGCCGGAGACGAAGACCGTGTCGCCCTCGGTGACCCCGGCCTTGACCACCATGCCGTGCCAGGCGGTGGGGCCCTGGGAGAGGAAGTACTCGGCGCCGGGCAGCTGGCTCCGGTCCCGCTTGAAGAAGCCGTGGGCGTTGCCGACGGCGTAGTCGCGCCAGCCGGAGAAGTGCTCGACCAGGTCGCCGACGGCGTGCACCGGGCTGTTGGAGCGGACCACGGTGCCGACGGTGCGGCCCCACATGGCGACGCCGGGCTGGAACACCGGGATCGGCAGCTTGGTGTCGGGGTTCATCTGGTCCCTGGCCACCGAGCCGAGGGTCATCCAGTCGTTCCGGACCACCACCTCGCCGTCGCCGGGCTCGGCCAGCGGCGCCTCGGCCACGTCGAAGTGATCGAGCGTCACCTCGCCCTGGGGGTAGGAGGCCAGGCGGACCTCACGGCTGGTGGCGGGCAGTTCAGTGCTCATCGGGTTTCTCCGTAAGGTTTCGGGCGGAACGAATGTGACGGTTCGTCAGCTGAGCGTGCGGAAGAACGAGCGCAGCTCCTGCACCAGCACCTCGGGCTGCTCCAGCGCCGGGAAGTGGCCGCCGTGCTCGTGGTCGGTGAAGCGGCGCAGGTCGGTGAACCGGCCGGCCACCCACGGCTTGGGGAAGCGGGCGTCCTTGGGGAAGACCGAGCAGGCGGTGGGGACGTGCACCGGGGCCAGCGCCATCTTGTTGTGGCTCTCCCAGTAGATCCGGGCCGAGGAGGCGCCGGTGCCGGCCAGCCAGGACAGGGTGACCGCGTCCAGCAGCCGGTCGCGCGGGACGACCTTCTCCAGGTCGCCGTCGTGGTCGCTCCAGGCCCAGTACTTCTCGACCATCCAGGCGAGCTGGCCCACCGGGGAGTCGGTCAGCCCGTAGCCGAGCGTCTGCGGCCGGGTGGCCTGCAGCACCGAGTAGGCGCCCTCCTCGGCCTGGAACTTCTTCAGCGCGGCCAGGCCCGCGTAGTCGCGCTGGTCCAGCTCGACCTGCTGCTCCGGCGGCAGCGCGAAGGGCATCGCCAGGTGGATGCCGATCAGGTGGTCCTGGTCGGTCTCGCCGAGCACGCCGGTGAGGAAGGAGCCCCAGTCCACGCCGTGCGCGGCGTAGCGGTGGTAACCGAGGCGGGCCATCAGCGCGGCCCAGGCGGCGGCGGTGCGCTCGATGGTCCAGCCGGCCTCGGCCGGCTTGTCGCTGAAGCCGAAGCCCGGCAGCGAGGGCGCGACCACGTGGAAGGCGTCGGCCGGGTCCTCCGGCTCGGTCAGCGGGCGGACCAGCTCCAGGAACTCCACCACCGAGCCCGGCCAGCCGTGGCTGATCAGCAGCGGTGTGGCGTCGGCGTGCGGCGAGCGGACGTGCAGGTAGTGGATGCCCAGGCCGTCGATCTCGGTCCGGAACTGCGGCAGCGCGTTCAGCCGGGCCTCGGTGGGACGCCAGTCGTAGTCGTCGCGCCAGTACGCCGCCAGCTCGCGCAGATAGGCCAGGGGGACGCCCTGGGACCAGTCGTCGACGGTCTCGGCCTCCGGCCAGCGGGTCCTGGCCAGCCGGTCCCGGAGGTCGTCGAGGTCCGCCTGCGGGATCTCGACGCGAAAGGGCTCTGCTGCCGTGCTCATGGGATGTCCCTTCGGATGGCCTCAGCCGGTCTCGGCGGAGGCTAGGGCCGGGGCCTTGAGCTGGGGTCGAACCCGGAACGGGGCCGCCGGGTTCGAGTCCGCTTCCGGCTCCCCTCCAGACGCCGCTGCCAGGGTTCTCGGGCCCTACGAGGAGGGACCAGCGATGACCACACACGCCGAAACGACCGGCGAGGCGGAAGAGACGTTTCCGTATCCGCGCAAGTGCCCGATGTCCCAACCGGAGCAGTACGCGCAGTTCCTCGACGAGCCGGTGAAGCAGGTACCCCTGCCGACCGGGTTGAAGATCTGGGCGGTCACCGGCCACGAGAACATGCGGCAGCTGCTGACCGACCCCCGGACCAGCGCCTCCCGCAAGGAGCCGAACTTCCCGTTCTACTTCGACGCCCCGCCGGAGTTCCGTACCGAGACCTCGTTCATCGGCTACGACGGCGAGGAGCACACCCGCACCCGCCGCAAGGCGGCGGTGACCTTCACCAACCGCCAGGTGCAGCGGCTCCGGCCGCGGATCGAGCAGATCGTCGACGAGGCGATCGACGCGATGATCGAGGCCGGTCCCGGCGTGGACATGCACCACGCGCTGTCGCTGCCGGTGCCGATGACGGTGATCTGCCTGCTGCTCGGCATCCCGTACGAGGACCATGAGTTCTTCCAGGTCAACGGCACCACGCTGCTGGGCGGCACGGCCTCCATGGCGGAGCGTCAGGCCGCGCTGGTGAATGTGAACGAGTACCTGTTCGGCCTGGTCGCGGTCAAGGAGCAGGAGCCCGGCGACGACCTGCTGAGCCGGGCCATCGCCGAGTACCGCGAGGCCGGCGAGGGCTACGAGGCCCGCGACCTGGTCAACCTGTGCCGGCTGCTGATGAACGGCGGCCACGAGACCACCGCCAGCATGATCTCGCTGGGCACCGCCGCGCTGCTGGAGAACCCGGAGCAGCTGGCGCTGCTGAAGGGCGACCCGGAGCTGCTGGTCCCCGCGGTCGAGGAGCTGGTCCGCTTCCTCACCATCGGCGACGCGGCGGTGCCGCGGGTCGCGCTGGAGGACATCGAGGTCGGCGGCGCCACCATCCCCAAGGGCGACGGCATCCTCTGCCTCGGCCTGACCGCCAACCGCGACCCGTCGGTCTACGAGAACCCGGACGAGCTGGTCCTCAGCCGCGGCAACCGGCGCCACTTCGGCTTCGGCCACGGGCTGCACCACTGCATCGGCGCCGACCTGGCCCGGCTGGAGCTGCAGCTGGTCTGGGGCAAGCTGTTCGAGCGGATCCCGTCGCTGCGGCTCGCCGTCCCGTTCTCGGAGATCCCCTCCAAGGAGCGGGCGATCATCTACGGGCTGTGGAACCTCCCGGTCTCCTGGGACGTGTGAGCACACCGTGGGACCGCTGACGGGTCTGCGGGTGGTGGAGCTGGCGGCGATCGGCCCCGCGCCGTTCGCCTGCATGGTGCTCGCCGACCTGGGCGCGGACGTGCTGCGGATCGACCGGGCCGACGGCCGGCGCTCGTTCGAGGACTGGCACCAGGTCCTCGACCGCGGGCGCCGGTCGTTGGCGCTCGACCTGAAGGATCCGGAGCAGGTCGAACGGCTGCTCCGGATCGTGGACGAGTCGGACGTGCTGGTCGAGGGCTTTCGGCCGGGCGTGGCCGAACGGCTGGGGCTCGGTCCGGGCCCCTGCCTGGAGCGCAACCCCGGGCTGGTCTTCGCCCGGATGACCGGCTGGGGGCAGGACGGGCCGCTGGCCTCGGCCCCCGGACACGACATCAACTACCTGGCGCTGACCGGGGCGCTGGACGCGATCGGCGAGCGCGGCGGACCGCCGGTGCCGCCGGTCAACCTGCTGGGCGACTTCGCCGGCGGTTCGATGTTCCTGGTCGCCGGGGTGCTGGCGGCGCTGTACGAGCGCCGCGGCTCGGGCCGGGGACAGGTGGTGGACGCCGCGATCGTGGACGGCGTCGGCGCGATGCTGGGGATGCTGGTCGGGATGACCGCGTCCGGGCAGTGGCGCCCGGAGCGCGGCAGCAACCTGCTCGACGGCGGCTCCCCCTGCTACTCCTGCTACCCCTGCGCCGACGGCCGCCATGTGGCCGTCGGCGCTCTGGAGCCGCGCTTCTACGCCGCGCTGCTGGACGGGCTCGGGCTCGATCCGGCGCTGCTGCCGGACCGCGACGAGCCGGCCAACTGGCCGCTGCTGCGGGAGCAGTTCGCGGCCCGCTTCGCCGCCCGCGACCGGGACGCCTGGGCCGCCGTCTTCGACGGCACCGAGGCCTGCGTCACCCCGGTGCTCACGGTGGCCGAGGCCGGACGGCACCCGCACCAGCTCGCCCGCGGCAGCGGACCGGCGACCAGGGCGCCGCGCTTCAGCGGGACTCAAGCCGGACCCGACCGGCATCCCTCACCCTGACAACGATCGCCACAGCCATGCCCGGACGTGGCGAGACATCGAACCACCTGAGAGGCAACCCATGGCTATCTCCTCCGAGCCGACCTCGGACACGGAGCCGAAGGCGGCGCGCCCCGTGCCGTCGGCCGACACTCCCCCCGCCGAGACGGGCGACCCCAAGCGGTGGCAGGCCCTGCTGGTCCTCCTGGTCGCCGCGTTCCTCGACATGCTCGACAGCACGGTCGCCAACGTGGCCGCCCCGTCGATGCAGCGCGGCCTGCACGCCGGGTACTCCGCGATCCAGTGGGTGCTGGTGGGCTACCAGATGGCGTTCGCGCTGATGCTGATCCTGGGCGGACGCCTTGGCGACATCTTCGGGCGCAAGAAGGTCTTCCTGCTCGGCGTGGCCGGCTTCACCCTGTTCTCGCTGGCCTCCGGCTGCGCCCAGGAGCCGTGGCAGCTGGTCGCCGCGCGGGTGGCGCAGGGCGCCTGCGCCGGCATCATGGTCCCGCAGGTCATGTCGATCATCCATGTGACCTTCAGCGCCAAGGAGAAGGGCACCGCCTTCGCGCTGTACGGGTCGATCTCCGGGCTGGCCGCGACCATCGGCCTGGCGGCCGGCGGGCTACTGGTCGACTGGAACCTGTTCGGCCTGGACTGGCGCATCATCTTCCTGATCAACGTCCCGGTCGGGATCGCCGGCGTGATCTACGGCGCCAAGGTGATCCGCGAGTCCAAGGCGTCCTCCGCGCTGCGGCTGGACGGCTTCGGCCTGCTGCTGATCACCCTCGGCGTGGTCATGTTCATCTACCCGCTGCTGCAGGGCCGTGAGCTGGGCTGGCCGGTGGAGGGCTTCGTCTCGATGGGGCTGTCGGTCCCGGTCCTGGTCGGGTTCGTGCTCTGGCAGCGCCGCCGGATCAGCAGCGGCTCCTCGCCGCTGGTCGAGATGAGCATGTTCCGGATCCGCAGCTTCTCCAGCGGTCTCGCCGCGAATCTCGCTTTCTACATTGGCATGGGCATGTTCTCCATTGCCTGGACCCTCTACATGCAGATCGGCCAGGGCTGGAGCCCCATGCACGCCGGTCTGACCAGCCTGTTCTTCTGCGTCGGCGCCTTCTTCGCGTCCACCGGGTCGCTGATGGTGCTGGTGCCCAAGTTCGGCCGCAAGGTGCTGCACATCGGCGCCGTGGTGCTGGTCGCGGGCCTGCTCGGGTACATCTGGGTGGCTGGCCACTACGGCCACTCGATCCACTCCTGGCAGCTCGGCCTGCCGCTGTTCGTGATCGGCATCGGCTTCGGCGCCGTCGCCACCCCGCTGCCGGTGATCATCATCGGCGACGTCCCGCACCAGGACGCCGGCTCCGCCTCCGGCCTGGTGCACACCGACATCCAGCTGGGCTTCGCCATCGGCGGCGCCCTGGTCAGCGTGGTGTTCTTCGGCGGACTGGCCGCCGGCACCGCGTCCAGCGTGGACCACATCACCCCGCAACTGCGCCAGCAGCTGGTCGCCACCGCCTCGGTGGCGCCGGGTCAGGTCGACTCGACCATCGCCGCCTACCGCACCTGCGCGGTGGACCGCTCCAAGGAGAAGGACCCGAGCACCGTCCCGGGCTCCTGCACCTCGGTCCCGGCGCTGCAGGACCCCAAGGTCGCGGCGGTGCTCGGCTCGGCCACCAAGACGGTGACCGGTGACGCCTTCGCCGACAGCATGCAGGCGTCGCTGTGGACCTTCGGCGGCATCGTCGCCCTGGTCTTCCTGCTGATGTTCGCGATCCCCAAGCAGGCCGCGGAGCAGACCTTCGAGGACGGCGAGCTGTCCGGCGCCGCCGGGGAGGCCGCGGCGGCGGTCTGACCGCCCTTCAGCCGAGGGTGTGAAAGGAGCGAAGCGGGGCCGGTCTCTCGACCGGCCCCGCTTCGTCGTGCCCGCCTGCGGGATCGACCCGGAGTCGAGAGCCGGTCCAGACCCTGCGCCGACCGTGTGGTGTACCTGCCCAGGGCCCGGCCGAGGGCACCCGTAGGCGAAGGAGACACGATGGCCGAGCGACACTTCCAGCTGTACGACACGACCCTGCGTGACGGTACCCAGCAGGAGGGGATGCTGCTGACGACGGACGACAAACTGGCCGTCGCACGCCATCTGGACGCCTTCGGAGTCGGCTACATCGAGGGCGGCTGGCCCGGCGCGGTTCCCAAGGACACTGCCTTCTTCCACCGCGCCAAAACCGAACTCGACCTCAGCACCGCCCAGTTGGTCGCCTTCGGGGCGACCCGCCGGGCCGGCGCCACAGCGGCCGACGACCCGCAGGTACGCGCCCTGCTGGACGCCGAGACGCCGGTGGTGACCCTGGTCGCCAAGGCGCACACCCGCCACGTGGAACTCGCCCTGCGCACCACGCTGACCGAGAACCTGGCGATGATCGAGAGCACCGTGCGCCACCTGGTCCGGAACGGGCGCCGGGTGTTCCTGGACGCCGAGCACTACTTCGACGGCTTCCGGGCCAACCGCGAGTACGCGCTCGCCGTGGTCCGCGCCGCCGCCGAGGCCGGCGCCGAGACGGTGGTGCTGTGCGACACCAACGGCGGCTCGCTGCCGGAGGAGATCCGGGCCGTGGTCAGCGACACCCTGGCCGCCACCGGCGTCGGGCTCGGCATCCACTGCCACGACGACACCGGCTGCGCGGTCGCCAACACCCTGGCCGCGGTGGACGCGGGCGTGGACCACGTCCAGGGCACCGCGCACGGCTACGGCGAGCGCTGCGGCAACGCCGACCTCTTCACGGTCAGCTCCAACCTGGTGCTCAAGCGCGGCATCGAGGTGGTGCCGGTCGAGCGGCTGCGCGAGCTGGCCGGGATCGGCCGGGCCATCGGCGAGCTGACCGGCGTCCCCGGCCGCCCGGACGCCCCGTACGTGGGCTCGGCGGCGTTCGTGCACAAGGCCGGGCTGCACGCCTCGGCGCTGCGGGTGGACCCCGACCTCTACCAGCACACCCGGCCCGAGCTGGTCGGCAACGAGATGCGCACGCTGGTCTCGGACATGGGCGGGCGCTCCTCGGTGGAGCTCAAGGCCAGGAGCCTCGGCTACCCTGTCGACGCCGGCTCGGACGCGGTGGCCCGCACCGCCTCCCGGGTCAAGGACCTGGAGAACCGCGGCTACGCCTTCGAGTCCGCCGACGCCTCGTTCGAACTGCTGCTCCGGGCCGAACTGGCCGGCGGGGCACTGGACCTGCCGTTCAGCGTCGAGTCCTGGAAGGTCGGCATCAACCAGCTGCCGAACGGCCTGGTGCGGACCGAGGCGCTGGTCCGGCTGAAGCTCCAGGGCATGCAGGTGAGCGCCACCGGCACCGGCAACGGCCCGGTGAACGCCCTGGACCGGGCGGTGCACTCGGCGCTGGACCAGTTCTTCCCCGAGCTGGCCGCCCTGGAACTGGTGGACTACCAGGTCCGGGTGCTCAACGCGGAGGCCGGCAGCGGCGCCGCGGCCCGGGTGCTGATCTCGTTCCGGAACGGCGCCCGCCGCTGGGGCACCGTGGGCGTGGACGGCAACTCCGTCACCGCCTCCTGGGCGGCCCTGCTCGACGCGGTCTACTTCGTCCTGCTGAGCGCCCGCGACGCGGAGCCGGAGACGGCCCTCCCGGCCGTCGCCGCAGCAAGCTGACGGCCCATCAATCCTCTTACCAGGAGCGACTGTGCGACTCCACGACATCTACATCAGGGGGACCGGGACCCGGCTCCCCTCCACCCTGTCGGTCGCCGACGCCGTGGCGGCCGGAGCCTGCCCGGCCCGGGTGGCCGCGAGCACCGACACCGTCTCGGTCGCCTGGTCTCCGGACGAGTCCGCCGCCGAGATGGCGGTGGCCGCGGCCCGCAGCGCGCTGGAGCGCTCGGCCACCGCGCCGGAGGACGTCGACCTGATCCTGCACGCCGACACCTACCACCAGGGCCAGGACCTGTGGCCGGTGGCCTCCTACATCCAGCGCGAGACCGGGGCCGGACAGGGCCCCGCGCTGGAGATCCGGCAGATGTCCAACGGCGGCCTGGCCGCGCTGGACCTGGCCGCCGCCTACCTGACCGCGGGCAGCCACCGCTGCGAGGCGCTGCTGACCACCGCCGACCGCTTCTGCGAGCCCGGCATCGACCGCTGGCGCACCGACCCCGGCACCCCCTACGCGGACGGCGCGACCGCGCTGGTGCTGTCCCGCCGCGGCGGCTACGCCCGGCTGGTCTCCATCGCCATGCTCGGCGACGCCGAGCTGGAGCCGCTGCACCGCGGCGACGAGCCGTTCAGCCCGGCCCCGTTCACCCACCGGATCCCGGTCGACTTCGAGGAGGCCAAGCGGGCCTTCGTCGGCCGGGTCGGGATGTCCTTCGCGGTCACCCGGGCGCACGCGGGCCAGCAGGCGGTGCTCAAGGAGGCACTGGCCGACGCCGGAATGGAACTCGCCGACGCGGACTGGGTGCTGCTCCCGCACTTCGGCAAGCGCCGACTGGAAGTGATCTTCCACAAGCCGTTCGGCATCGACCCGGCCAGGACCACCTGGGAGTGGAGCCGCACCGTCGGCCACCTGGGCGCGGGCGACCAGTTCGCCGGCCTGGACCACCTGGTCGCCACCGGCAAGGCGCGGGCCGGCGACCGGATCGTCCTGGTCGGCGTCGGCGCGGGCTACAGCTGGGGTTGCGCGGTGGTGGAGATCACCGAGCCGCCGCACTGGAACTGACCCCGGATCAGACCCACAGCACCGCTCAAGTCACCGTCGAGCGAACCCTGCGACACTCATCCCAGCCGCCCCGTGCGGCGCTTCTCAGACCGGGAAGGTACCCCGTGACCACCACACCGACCGAGCAGAACACCGCGACCACCCATGTGACCGAGCACGCCGTCACCGTCTCCGCACGCCCCGAGGCGGTGTTCGGGCTGATCGCCGACGTCTCCGGCTGGCCCCAGCTGTTCGGCCCCACCATCCACGTGGAGGTGCTGGAGGAGACCCCGCTGGACGGGTCGCGGAGCGAGCAGCTGCTGCGGATCTGGGCCACGGCCGGCGAGCGGGCCAGGGCCTGGACCTCGCACCGGGTGCTCGACCCGGCGGCCGGGACCGTGGAGTTCCGCCAGGTGGTCTCCGCGCCCCCGGTGCAGAGCATGGGCGGGACCTGGATCGTCGAGGCGGACGGCGAGGGCAGCCGGGTGACCCTGCTGCACGACTACCAGGCGGTCGACGACGACCCGGAGGCGGTCGAGCTGATCGAGGCCGCGGTGGAGCGCAACAGCACGGCCGAGCTGGCGGCGCTCAAGCACGGCGCGGAACTGGGCGACCTGCGCGACGAACTGCTGTTCACCTTCAGTGACTCGCAGCGGATCCACGGCTCGGCCGAGGACGTCTTCGCCTTCCTGGACCGGGCCGACCTGTGGCCGGTCCGGCTGCCGCACGTGGCCCGGCTGGCGCTGGCCGAGGACGACCCCGGCATCCAGCACATGGACATGGACACCCGCAGCCCGGACGGCTCGACCCACAACACCACCTCGATCCGGGTCACCGACGCCGCTGCCGCCACCATCGTCTACAAGCAGCTCCGGGTGCCGCCGGTGATGGCGGTCCACACCGGCCGCTGGGTGATCGAGCCGGACCCGGACGGCGAGGCCGGGGTCGTCGTGGCCACCTCCTGGCACACCGTGGTCCTCGCGCCCGAGGGCATCAGCTCGGTGCTCGGCCCGGACCGCACCCTGGCCGAGGCCCGGGACATGGTCCGCAACGCGCTGGGCACCAACAGCTCCACCACCCTGCGCCATGCGGGGCAGTTCGCGGAGGAGGCACGTGCGCACGCGTGACCTGGACGGTCCCATCACCATCATCAACCGCTTCACGGTGAAGGAGGACGTCGAGACCTTCGGCCGGGAGTTCCAGGCGCACTCCCAGTTCCTGCGCGAGCAGCAGGAGTTCGACTTCCTGGTGAGCATGGAGGTGGTCGGCGCCGCGCCGGTGTTCGTCCAGCTGGCGCACTGGCAGACCCTGCGCGGCTTCCTCCAGGTGGTGCACGAGGACGCCTTCACCCGGCAGGTGCAGCGGCTCGGCGCGCTGGTGGAGACCCAGGCCGACCAGGCGGTCAGCGTGGCCAGGTCGCTGTATGCGGACGCGTCCGTGGGCGCGGTGAACGTCATGCTCACCCACGCCGAGAACCCGGACGACTGGCGGAAGTTCGAGCAGTGCTTCGGCACCATGAGCGACCACTTCGGCTCGCTCCCCGGCTTCGGCGGCAGCGACCTGCTCCGCTCCACCGTCCGCCCGCTGAACTACCTGGGCGTGTCCTGGTGGCAGGACGCCGAGTCCTGCGAGCAGGCGCTGCGCGGCGAGGAGTACCAGGAGTTGCGGATCGGCATGGCCGACCTCGCCGACATCGCCACCGAGCGCACCCGGCACGTCGCCTACCAGCGGGTCCTCACCGACTGAGGCCGCCGGGAGCGGTCCGCAGCAGTCCAGCCGGAGTCGAGCCGGGAACCGTCGGGTTCCCGGCTCTCTCGCGTGTCGGCCGCGAGACCTCCTCAAGCCCTCAGCGGGACCATGCGGCTATCAGCCCATCACCGATGCGACGGCACCACGACATGTGAGGGGGAAGCATGACCGGCACCCGGAACTTCACGGAGCACATCCTGGCCAGAGCGGCGGAGACGCCCGACCGGGAGGCTCTTGTCGTGCTACCCGACCGCGAGGGGCCGGCCCAGCCGACGCCCTTTTCCTACCGGGCTCTGGACGCGGCGGCGAAACGACTGGCCGGCTGGCTCCAGGACCGCGGCGCCGCGGGCGAGCGGGTGCTGATCCTGCACGCCAGCCGGCGCCAGTTCGCGGTCAGCTTCCTGGCCTGCCTGTACGCGGGCGCGATCGCGGTGCCCAGCGCGCCGCCCGGCGGCCGGCGGCACCACGAGGCCAGGATCGCCGGGATCGTCAAGGACGCGACCCCGTGCGTGGCGCTGACCGACGCCGCCGCCGCGCCCGACGTCTCCCGGCTGCTGGCCCAGTACGGCTACGGGCACATCCCCTGCCTGGCAGCCGACGTGGTGCCGCAGTCCGCGCCCTGGCACGAACCCGACCTGGACCGCGACTCGATCGCCTTCCTGCAGTACACCTCGGGCTCCACCCGTGACCCGCGCGGCGTCATGGTCACCCACGGCAACCTGCTGGCCAATCAGTTGACCATCAGTCAGAACCTGGGCACCACCTCGGAGTCGGTGCTCGGCGGCTGGCTGCCGTTCCATCACGACATGGGTCTGGTAGGCCAGCTACTGCATCCACTGTGGCTCGGCGCGACCTCGGTACTGCTCTCGCCCGAGTCGTTCGTACGCAGGCCGACCCGCTGGCTGGAGGCGATCAGCCGGCACCGGATCAGCGTCAGCGGCGCGCCGGACTTCGGCTACGAGCTGTGCGTGCGCGCGGCCGAGCGCGCGCCGCTGCCCGAGCTGGACCTCTCCGGCTGGACCACCGCGGTCAGCGGCGGCGAGCCGATCCGGCCGGAGACGCTGCGCGACTTCAGCGCGGCCTTCGCCCCGTCCGGGTTCAGGTCCGAGGCGCTGACCTCCGGCTACGGCCTGGCCGAGGCCACCCTGCTGGTGGCCAGCGGCCCCTGCGGCCCCGGCCGCGAGGTGGACGCCACCGCGCTGGAGCAGCGCGGCCTGTGCCCGCCGCAGGCCGACCTGCCGACCCGGTCGCTGATCCCCAGCGGCACGGTGGCGGGCACCGGCATCCTGATCGTCGGGCACGACCGCGGCCAGGTGCTGCCGGACGGCGAGGTCGGCGAGATCTGGGTCCGCGGCGACAGCGTCGCGCCCGGCTACTGGCGGCGTCCCGGCGAGAGCGCGCAGACCTTCGGCGGCTGCACCGCGGACGGGCGGCGCGGCTTCCTGCGCACCGGCGACCTGGGCGCGGTGGAGGACGGCGTGCTCTATGTGACCGGCCGGGTCAAGGACATGATCGTGGTCACCGGCCGCAACCTCTACCCGCAGGACATGGAGCAGATGGTGCAGCAGGTCAGCACGCTGTTCGGGTCGGCCAGCGCCTTCTCGGTACGCGGCGAGGACGAGCGGGTGGTGTTCGTCCAGGAGCTGCGTGCGCGCAGCCAGTACAACGTGGACCTGGCCGAGCTGACCGCGGCCGTGGAGCGGTGCCTGCATCGGGAGTTCGAGGTGAAGGTCGGCGCGGTGCTGCTGGTCCGGCCCGGCACCGTGCGCCGCACCACCAGCGGCAAGGTGGAGCGGGCGGCGATGCGCAGACTCTTCCTGCGCGGCGAGCTGCCCGCGCTGCACCAGACCATCAAGCCGGAGCTGGACGCACTGTTGGCGGGGAGTCGCAGGTGATCGCCGATCTGAGTACGGGACCGGGGCCGGAGGACGCCGAGGCCGTCGCCGCCGAAGCCATGGTCGCGGAAGCCACGGTCGTCGAAGCCATGGCCGCCGAAGTCATGGTCGCCGAGGCCGTCGCCGTCGAAACGCTCGCCGAGCCCACCGCCGAGGAGCGGATCGACGCCCTGGAGGCCGCCTTCGGGCCGCTGTTCTCGGTCGGGAACCCGCTGGGCCACCAGGCCCTGCTCGCCGCCGACGCCCGCGGCGAGGTGCCGCCGGGCGGGGAGGAGGTGCTGGACGGCTTCGGCCTCAACGCCGAGTTCGTGCCGCGGCAGCTGGGCGGCCGGCTGGACCGGCTCGACGTGCTCGGCCGGGTGCTGCGCCCGGTGTTCCGCCGGGACGCCTCGCTGGGCTTCGGCTACGGCCTCAACTGCTTCTTCGCCGCCGTCCCGGTCTGGACCGGCGGCAGCGAGGAGCAGCACGCCGCCGCCGCCGCGATGCTGCTGGACGGACGCCGGATCGCGGTGATCCGGCACGAGGTGGCGCACGGGAACGCGTTCGTCAGGGACGAGTTCGAGGCCCGCCCGGTGAAGCTGCCCGGCGACGCCGGGCCCGGCTTCCTGCTCAACGGCAGCAAGGCGGTGATCGCCAACGCCTCCCGGGCCGCGGGCCTGGTGGTCTTCGCCCGCACCGGCGACCAGGGCGGCGGGCGCGACTACTCGGTGCTGCTGCTGGACCGGGCCGAGCTGTCGGCCGAGTGCTTCGAGGACCTGGACCGGCACAGCACCGACGGGATGCGCAGCGCCGAGTTCGGCGGGCTGCGGGTGACCGACTGCCCGGTCCCGGCGGGCACCGTGGTCGGCGAGACCGGCAGCGGCTACGAACTGTCGCTGCGCTCCTCGCTGGTGATCCGCGGGCTGATCCCGTCCATCGTGGTGGCCGGCGCGGACACCGCGCTGCGCACCGTCGCCCGCTTCGCGGTCCGTCCGCGCACCGGGGGCCGCTCCTCGCTGGACGTGCAGCACGTCCGCGACGTGCTCACCGGGTCGTTCCTGGACCTGCTGGTCAGCGACTGCCTGGCGCTGGTGGCGACCCGGGCGCTGCACCTGCTCCCGGAGCAGATGAGCGCCTACGCCGCGGCTGCCGCCTACCTGGCGCCCAAGCTGGTCGCCGAGTGCATGGACGAGATGTCGGCGGTGCTCGGCAAGGCGACGTTCACCGCGCACGGCGAGTACGGGATGTTCCAGAAGCAGCTGCGGGACCTGCCGGTCACCTCGCTGGGCCACGCCGGCAGCGCGGGCCGCCAGGTCAGCATCCTGCCGCAGTTGCCGATGTTCGCCAGGAACGCCTGGTTCACCGGCGCCGAGGCGCCGGAGGCGCTGTTCAGCACGGTGCAGGGGCTCCCCCCGCTGGACCTGACCCGGGCGACCCTGCTCGGCGACGGCGACCCGCTCGCGGCGACCCTGCTGGCCTGCACCGACCTGCTGGAGTCGGAGCTGCCGTTGGAACGCGAGCTGCAGACGCTGCGGTTCCTGGCCCGGTCCTTCACGGTCGAGCTGGGCGAGCTGCGGGACGCCTTCCTCGGCGTCTCCCCCGGCGACCGCGAGGCGCTGGTCAGCCCGTACGCCTTCGCCATGGCGGACCGCTACGCGGTGGTACTGGCCGCCGCCGCCTGCCTCGGCGTCTGGCGGGACCAGCGCAGCACTGCGGGCTCCTTCCTCGGCCGGGCGTTCTGGATCACCGCCGCGCTGTACCGGCTGGCCAAGCGGCTCGGGCTGCCGCTCCCGGACCGGCCGACGGCGGAGGAGGAGGCCGTCCTCGGCGAGGTGCTCGCCCGACTGCACGGCGGCCGCAGCTACGACCTGTACGGCTCTCCGCTGGCGTGAAAGAGCCGCCCCACCCCTTCGACCACTCCGACCCCGAGGAGAGACCATCATGAGCACACCCAGCGAGGACCCGGACTACGCCGACTGGCTGCTCCGCCGGCTGGTCCACTACCTGGGGCGGATCGTTCCGGACGACGTGCCCTTCACCGAGTGCGGGCTCGACTCGGTCGCCGCGCTCAGCCTGTACGGCGACATCGAGGAGGAGTTCGGCCCGGTCATCGACTCCACCGACATCTGGATCCACCCCACCGTGCGGGAGTTGGCCGCCTACCTGCAGCTGCGGGACTTCCGGCTGGGCGGCGGCCAGCAGGTCCGCGCCGCGTTCCTGTTCACCGGCCAGGGCTCGCAGCACCCGGGGATGACGGCCGGCCTCTACCTCAACTCCACCGGCTACCGCCGGTTCCTGGACGAGGCCTCGGAGGCGCTGTTCCCCTACCTCGGCCGCTCGCTGGTGGACCTGCTGCTGACCCGGGACGACCGGGTGCACCAGACCGCGTTCACCCAGCCGGCCCTGTTCGCGGTGGAGTACGCACTGGCCCGCACCCTGGAGGAGGCGGGCGCGCAGGCGGTGGCCGTGCTCGGGCACGGCATCGGCGAGTTCGCCGCCGCGGTGATCGCCGGGTCGCTCAGCCTGGCCGACGCGGCCAAGCTGGTCTCGGTGCGCGGCGCGTTCATGCAGTACCTGCCGAACGGCGGCGGCATGATGGCGACCTGCGCGGCGCCGTACGAGGCGGCCGAGCTGATCGCGGACGAGCCCGGGGTCGGCATCGGCGCGATCAACGCCGCCCGCGCCACCGTGCTGTCCGGCGACCAGGCCGGGCTGGAGCGGGTCCAGAAGCAGTTGGAGGCGCGCGGCATCGCCTGCAAGATGCTGCAGGTGACGCATGCCTTCCACTCGCCGCTGATGGAGCCGATGCTGGCCAAGTTCGAGGCGGTCAGCCGGCGGCTGCCCGGCGGCTCGCCGCGGCTGCCGTACTACTCCACCGTGCACGGGCGGCTGACCAACGAGCCGCTGTACGCGCCCTACTGGACCGCGCAGATCACCTCCCCGGTCCGCTTCGCGGACGCCGCCCGGCAGTTGCTGGACCAGCAGGCGCTGACCCATGTGGTGGAGATCGGCCCGCGGGTGGTGCTCACCCCGTTCATGCGCCGCCTCGGCGGCAGCTCGGGACCGCGCTGCCTGGCCATGTGCAAGGGCCCGGAGAGCAACGCGGTGGACCTGGCCGGGGTCCTCTCCGCGCTCGACGCCGGGCCGCTGGCCCACCCGTTTGCGAGGGCCTGAGGTGGCCGAACCGCTGGGGGGAATCCGGCGCCCCCGGGTCGTCCAGGGTCAGCGCGGGCCCTGGAACGCGTTCCGCAGGGACCTGGCCGAGTCCGGTTCGGCCGTGGTCTACGGCCGGCTCGACGACTGGTCGGCCGACCCCGGCGACCCGGTCAGGATCGGCTCGCTGCTCGGCCGGGAGAACGCCCGCTACCAGGGCATCGCCAACCCGCTGAGCCGGGCCCGGTTCCTGGCCTCGCGGCTGATGCTGCGTCAGGCGGCGGCGACCGCGATCGAGACCGACCCGGAGCTGGTCGACCTCGCGTACCAGCACGGCGGCCGGCCGTATGTGCGCGGGTGCGATCAGATCGACATCAGCCTCAGCCACACCGACGAGATCATCGTGGTCGGAGTGACCAGCCGGGGCCGGATCGGGGTGGACGTCGAGCGCGCGGACCGGCGGATGGCGGGCACCGGCTCCGAGGCGCAGGGCTTCACCCCGTACGAGCGGGACCGGCTCGACCCGGACGACCTGGACCGGCGCAATGACACGCTGATCCGGCTGTGGACCCTCAAGGAGGCCTACAGCAAGGCGCTCGGGCAGGGCCTGCGGTTCCGCTTCACCGAGTTCGGCTTCGCCCTGGACGGGCCGCGGGCGCACCTGGTCCAGCCCAACGGCGCCCCGGTGGCCACCGGCACGGCCTGGAGCTTCGGCACCTTCACCCTGGTCGACTCGCGCTATGTGGTGAGCGTCGCGGTGCACGACTCGGGCTTCGGCGGCGGCGCCGACCTCTCGGTGGGCACCGCGCTGGACGCCGGGCTGCTGGACGCGCTGCTGCGGACCACCGCGGGACTGACCGACGACAGCGCCCGGAGCGGCTGGTGACGGACGGTCAGGGTATCCAGCCGGCTTCCTCGGCGATCCGGATGGCGTCCACCCGGTTGCGGGCGTAGAGCTTGGTGACGATCGAGGTGAGGTAGTTCTGCACGGTCCCCTTGGAGAGGAACAGCAGGCCGGCGATCTCCACCGCGTCGGCCCCGCCCGCGGCCAGCCGCAGCACCTCCAGCTCGCGCGGGGACAGCGGGTTGCCGGGCGAGACCCAGGCCGACATGGCCAGCTGCGGGTCGATCACCCGCCCGCCGGAGGCGACCACCCGGACCGCGGCCGCCAGCCGGTCCGGCGGGGCGTCCTTCAGCAGGAATCCGGAGACCTGCGCCGCCATCGCCCGGCGCAGCGTCCCCGGCCGCCCCAGGCTGGTCAGGATGAGGGTGCGGCAGGACGGCAGGGTCTCCCTGAGGTTGGTGGCGGCGGTCAGGCCGTCGATCCCGGGGAGGTCGATGTCGATCACGGCCACCTCGGGTCTGGTCTCCACCGCGGCGGCCACGATCAGGTCGCCGCGGTCGACCGAGGCGACCACCTCGAAGTCCGGCTCCAGTTCCAGCAGCGCCACCAGCGCCCCCCGGATCATGTGCACGTCTTCGGCCAGCAGAATCCTCACCGCGACCGGCTCCAGCGGAGCGGTCCGGCATCGGGGCGTCTGGGCTGAGCGGGCACGATCGGTCCTCGCGGGTAGGGACGGGTGGGGTTAACAGTACGACGGCGGTCAGCCGACGGCGGCGCGAGGCTCCGACACGGCCCCGGTGGACGGGCCCGGCGCGGACCCGGCCACCGAGCCGGCCGCGGCCGGACCGGCCTGGCGGACCGGCGCCTCGACGTCCAGGTGGAACCGGCCGTCGCCGCGCACTCCGGCGGACACCATGCCGCCGATCGCGGTGAGCCGGGTCTGCAGATTGCCCAGTCCGCTGCCGCTGTGCGGGGGTGACTGCCCGCGCTGGTCCTCCACCCCGTCGTTCACCAGACTCATACGCACCAGGCCCCCGTTCAGCGAGGCCGAGATGGAGCAGTGCTGCACCCTGCTGTGCCGCAGCACATTGGTGATCCCCTCGCGCAGCGCGGTGGCCAGCACGGTGTCCACCACCGGGTGCAGCCGGCCGCAGGAGATGTCGACCTCGGCCTGGACGTCCGCGGCCTGGAGCGTCCGGGCAGCCGACTCGGCCTCGGCGACCAGGGACATGTCCCGGTAGCCGCTGGCGACCAGCCGGACATCGGCGAGCGCCTGCCGGGAGATGTCGAGCACGCCGACGATCTCCTCGCAGGCCCGGTCCGGACGGACTCCGACCAGACGGTGGATCAGCTCGGTCTTCAGGGTGATCGCGGAGAGGCTGTAGCCGAGCAGGTCGTGCAGGTCCCGGGCGAACCGCAGCCGCTCCTGCCCCACCGCTGCCCTGGCCAGGGTGATCCGGGACGCGTTGACCTCCTCCACCAGGTCGGACAGCCGGGTCAGACCGTAGATCACCAGGCCGGTCAGCGAGGTCGACTGGACCACGTAGGCGATGTCCACCGGCGAGTGCAGGTAGGCCACCGCGAAGACCAGCGAGCTGGCGACCACCGCGCCGAACATCACCCAGGCGGTGCGCCCGCTGAGCAGCAGCAGCACCGAGCCGGCCAGGAAGCCCAGCATCCCGCCCCAGGCGACGCCGAAGACCACGGCCGGCCCGTAGGTGAGCACGGCCTGCCCGCCCAGGGCGAGCAGCCGCTTCCGGGTCGACCAGGACCTGATCCTGGGCGAGGAGTTGACCACCTGTATGACGAAGACCGCGGCGATGCACCCGGTGAAGACGATCAGGGTGCCGTTCCGCGCCCCCGAGGTCGCCACATTGGTCACCGCGATGGCGGAGTAGCACAATATGGCGAACACGGTAAGCGTGCGGGCGAATCTCGGTGCTGGTAATTCCGTCGTCCCCAGTGCGTTCCGCAGCCTCGGTTCCGGTTTGTGTTCCTCCGGTTCGCACGGTGCTTGCGTGGTAACGGCGGCTGTCCTGAGCTGGTTGCCATCCACTCGTGCCCCCAAGTCGCCCTGCCCAACTGAACCGGGATGATACCGTGCCCAGCTTGACGCAGTCATGAGAAAGGCGACGTTCAAACAAACAGCGGAACGGGGTTGAGCCGGTCCCGGCCGGTCGGCCGGTCCAGCCGCCCCAGCGCCACCGGGACGTCGAACAGCCGTCCCAGCGCGAACCGGGCCCAGAAGTGGCGCAGCCCCGGCACCAGTACCTTCACCACCGGCAGCCCCACGTCCGGCCGGGTCTGGTCGAGCACCAGCAGTTCCATCCCCCGGGCGGCGACCAGTGACTCGGCCGCGACGATGTCGTCCCGCAGGTCGGGACGGCGCCGGTAGTCGTAGCTGCCGGGCGAGCGCGGCTTGAGCGCCGGATCGGGCAGCAGGTAGGGCTGGTTGGCGGTGGTGGCCCCGGTCCACCAGGAGAGCAGCCCCGGGTCGGACAGCCGGTAGCCGGTGCCGTCGGCGCGGGCGTCGACCACCGCGGGGAGCAGTTGGCCCATCTCGGTGAGGGCCCGGCTGAGCGCGATCCGCGGGTCGAAGTGCGCGCCGAAGCCGAAGGCCAGGTCCTCGGCCGGCTTGTCGGTGCGCCGGGAGACCGCGACCATCACCGGGACGCCCAGGTCGGTGCTGACGTCCAGCACCCAGACCTGGCGCCGCATCCGGGCGTAGGCCTCGCGCAGCTCCGCCAGCCAGGGTGCGTCGAAGGCGTCCAGGTCGACCGCGGCGTGCCGGGTGCGGTTGTACCACCAGATGGCGACCGCGTCCCGCTCGACCAGTTCCAGGAAGCCCTGGACGATCGCGTCCTCGGTGCTGCTCCCGGCCGCGTTGCCGTTGGAGTCTGCCCAGGGGCCGTCCGTGCAGGCGCCCTGGGCGGAGTCGAAGTACAGCATGGAGGTGGGCAGGTAGCGGTGGGTCTGCGCGGTGAGCGACCAGACCGGGGTCCACTCCACCGGGCGGGCCGGATCGAACGGCGCGGGGACCCGGTGGAACGAGGAGTTGGCGGCGTTCCAGCGCTCCCGTTCGCGGTACTGCCAGGGGGCGAACAGCTGGCACCGGTCCGGGTGCAGCGCCGAGCCGCCGAGGCCGCGCAGGGTGTCCCTGACCACGGGCTCGTCGCCCTGCCGGGTGGCCGAGTAGCGCTCCACCGCCTCGCAGAGCGCGCCGACCTCGGCCTCGCGCGCGGTGAGCCCCTTGCCGCCGCTGCTGTTGCGCAGGCCGCTGCGGAGCCCGGCCAGCGAGTGCGCCCTGATCGCGAGGTTCCGGCCGGAGACATAGCCGTTGATGCCGGGCGGCAGGCCGGGGTCGCGGCGGACCTCGTCGACGATCCCGGTGAGCGGCCCGACCAGGTGGCCGTAGCGCTCCAGCACCTGGTCCGGGCTGAGCGCCCGTTCGCCGCCGTCGGCGCCGTAGGCCTTGGGCCGGGGCTGCGGGCGCACCGGCGCCAGCGCCCGTGCCGCGGTCAGCCCCGGGTCGCCGCAGGCGGAGCACTGCGGGCGGCGGAGCAGCCGGTGGTGACGGGTGGTCAGGCTGAGGGTGTCGATGGTGCACACCGCGTCCTCCTGCCCCTCGGCGCCGGCGATCCAGCGGGCCGCCATCAGCACCGCGGCCTGCAGGCCTATCGCCCGTCCCGCGGTGAGCGACGCCTCGGGCCGCAGCACCGGGCCGTCCAGGCCGAGCGCGCGCTGCACCGGCAGGTCGGCCCGGCGCTTCTCGCGCAGCCGGTGCGCCAGGCAGTACCAGCACGGCCCGGCGCCGGGGCGGAAGACCGGGCCGATCCACGGCTCGACCCCGCCCGGCTTGGCCAGCAGCCAGGGCCGCCCCTCGGCCCGGTGCCGGGCGTCGATCCGGCCCAGCTCGGGGTGCAGGTAGTCGTCGCACAGCACCACGGTCAGCTCGGCCAGGTGCGCCTCGTCGGGCCCGGTCACCCGCAGCCCGGACGAGGCGCAGGCGGCGACCGCCTCGACCGGCGAGACGCCGCCCGCGGTCAGCAGCCTGACCGGGCGTCCGGCCACGGCCGACTCGGCGCTGGCGCCGTCGACCCCGGCCAGTTCCCAGTAGGCGTGCGCCCGCGGGTCCGCCGCCGGGTGCAGGTAGCCGACCAGGTTGGCCCTGGCCAGCCGGCCGACCAGTCGGCCCGCCTCGGAGGGCGGGACGGCCGGTGCGGCGTCCTCGAGCAGCCGGGCCAGGGTCCTGGTCCCGTCCAGCAGGGGGACCAGGGCCTCGATGTGCGTGCCCCTGACCGCGGTGACACCGCGGGAGGAGAACAGGTAGGCCGCCTCCCCCGGGACGACCTCGGCCCGCAGGTGCGGTTTGAAGCCGAGCAGGTCGCCCCGGGTACCGATCGATGTCATCGGTCGGTCAGGAGGCGCAGTAGGTGAGCAGGGCGACGGTGTTCGACAGGGACTTGGGATCGAGGTCCTCGATCACGAAGTCGTCGGAGTCGAAGGAGCCGCCGATGTACAGCGGCTCGGTCGCGGACAGTCCGAACTCCGCCAGGACGGCGGCCGGGTCGGCCGCGTAGCGCTGGGCCAGCTCGGGTTCGAGGCCGGTGCGGGCCGCGAGTTCGGCGTTGCGCCGGTCGTCGGGATCGGTCAGGGTCGCGGTGCGGCTGTTCGCGGTCACGGTCAGCACGGGAGCGCCTCCAATTTATGTCGGACACGTCATCGAATGGTGCCTGGTCCGTTCGTTTTCCTGTTGAGGAGTCTGCTGACCGCCGGCTTCACCGGGACAGTGCTGGAGTCACCATCCCCCTATGACATTTTCACGAGGGCACTCGTGAACGGATCACTGGCTTCCGGCTGGGGGCGCTGCGAGGCTCCAGGTTGGGCGTGCGACAGCAGCCGCCGACCGGTCGATCCGCAGGTGAGGCCGAAAGGAGAGTGCACGATGGAAATCAAGGTTCTGGGCCCGCTGACCGCCCATGAACGCGGGATCTCGCTGGTGCCCAGCGCGGCCAAGCCGCGGCAGATACTCGCACTTCTCGCACTTCAGGCAGATCACGTCGTCACGGTGCCGACGCTGATGGAGGAGATCTGGGGGCCGGACGTCCCGCGCAGCGCGGCGACCACCCTGCAGACCTACATCCTGCAGTTGCGCCGCAGGATCGCCGCCGCGCTGGCCGGCGACACCGAGCGCTCGGCCAAGGACGTGCTGGTGACCCAGCACGGCGGCTACCTGCTGCAGGTGCAGCCGGGCCAGGTCGACGCACAGGAGTACGAACAGCTCACCGCCTCCGGGCGGGCCGCCTACGACGCCCAGGACTACCGGGCGGCGTCCGACCTGCTCGGCGCCGCCCTGGCGCTGTGGACCGGTCCGGCGCTGGTCGACGTCCGGGTCGGCAGCGTACTGGAGCTGGAGGTGCTGCGGATGGACGAGAACCGGATAGCGGCCCTCGAGCGCCGGATCGACGCCGACCTGCGCCTGGGCCGGCACGCCGAGATCGTGCCCGAACTCCGGGTACTGACGGCGCGTCATCCGATGCACGAGAGCTTCTGCGCGCAGCTCATGCTGGCCACCCACCGCTCCGGCGGCGCCTGGCGGGCCCTGGAGGCCTACCAGCGGCTGCGCGAGACCCTGGTCGAGGAGCTGGGCCTGGAGCCCTCGCCCCGGCTGCGCCGACTGCAGCAGGCCGTCCTGTCCGCCGATCCCGCGCTGGACCTCAGCGTGGCCACGATCGTCTGACACCCCTCCCTGCCTCCCCCCGCAGGACCGTTCCTCGGCTCCGCGCCCCCTCCGGGCGTGGGCGCCGAAACGGTTCGCCCCTACAGTTCGTATACGAGTTACTTCTTTCGGGACGGTCCACGCGGATACGAGCCGGTGTCGAGCACCCACCCGAACCATGACCTCACCGGACCGGCAGCGCGTCACAAGCCCGTCGCTGTCCGGGCATGGTCAGCCGGGGCGGAGCAGGACACGATCCGGAACCGCCCCGGCCACCCGGCACCGATCCAGGAGCGGCCCGACCGAAGGGGATCACAGTGGCCCGCACAGTTCCATCCGGCAGGCGCGCGCACCCGCGCCCCGCTTCCGAGAAGGGGAGGTAGCAGCGATGCGCAGAGTCGTCATCACCGGCCTGGGCGTCGTGGCGCCCGGCGGGGTAGGGGTCAAGAACTACTGGGAGCTGCTCACCGCGGGCCGCACGGCCACCCGCTCCATCTCCTTCTACGACGCCTCCCCCTTCCGCTCGCAGGTCGCCGCGGAGTGCGACTTCGACCCGGCCGCCGCGGGCCTCAGCCCGCAGGAGATCCGCCGGCTCGACCGCGCGGCCCAGTTCGCGGTGGTGTCCACCCGTGAGGCGATCGCCGACAGCGGCCTGGACTTCGCCGCGCTCGACCCGTACCGGGTCGGCACCTCGCTGGGCAGCGCGGTCGGCTGCACCACCAGCCTGGAGCGCGAGTACGCGGTGGTCAGCAACGGCGGCCGCAAGTGGAACGTGGACCACGAGTCCGCGGGGCCGGAGCTCTACCGGCACTTCGTGCCCAGCTCGATGGCCTCCGCGGTCGGCCGCGCGGCCGGCGCCGAGGGCCCGGCCGCGGTGGTCTCCACCGGCTGCACCTCGGGTCTGGACTCGCTCGGCCACGCCGTCGACCTGATCCGCGAGGGCAGCGCCGACGTGATGGTGGCCGGCGCGACCGAGGCCCCGATCTCCCCGATCACCTCGGCCTGCTTCGACGCCATCCACGCCACCACCCCGCGCAACGACGACCCGGAGCACGCCTGCCGGCCGTTCGACCGGACCCGCAGCGGCCTGGTCCTCGGCGAGGGCGCGGCGGTGCTGATCCTGGAGGAGCTGGACAGCGCGGTCCGGCGCGGCGCGCACATCTACGCGGAGATCGCGGGCTTCGCCGCCCGTTGCAACGCGTACCACATGACCGGGCTCAAGGCCGACGGCCGGGAGATGTCCCAGGCCATCGACGCGGCCATGGAAGAGGCCCGGCTCGCACCGGAGGCGCTCGACTACATCAACGCCCACGGCAGCGGCACCAAGATGAACGACCGGCACGAGACCGGCGCGTTCAAGCTCAGCCTCGGCGAGCACGCCTACCGCACCCCGATCAGCTCCATCAAGTCGATGATCGGCCACTCGCTGGGCGCGATCGGCTCGCTGGAGATCGCCGCCTGCGCGCTGGCGATGGAGCACGGGCTGCTGCCGCCCACCGCCAACCTGCACGAACCCGACCCGGAGCTCGACCTCGACTACATCCCGCTGGTCGCCCGTGAGAAGCAGACCGACGCGGTCCTCAGCGTCGGCAGCGGCTTCGGCGGCTTCCAGAGCGCGATGGTCCTGGCGCGGCCGGACAGGAGCCTGTGATGAGCCCGACCACTGTGGTGACCGGCCTGGGCATCGTCGCGCCCAACGGCCTCGGCACCGAGGACTACTGGAAGTCAACCCTGGCCGGCGACTCGGGCCTGGCCCGGGTCACCCGGTTCGACCCCGGCCAGTACCCGTCCACCGTCGGCGGCGAGGTCCCCGGCTTCACCGCCGAGGAGCACATCCCCAGCCGGCTGATGCCGCAGACCGACCACATGACCCGGCTGGCGCTGACCGCGGCCGACTGGGCGATCAAGGACGCCGGGGTCGAGCCGGGCCAGCTGCCCGAGTTCGGCATGGGCGTGGTCACCTCGGCCTCCGGCGGCGCGGTCGAGTTCGGCCAGCGCGAGCTGCAGAACCTGTGGAGCAAGGGCAAGGAGTACGTCAGCGCGTACCAGTCCTTCGCCTGGTTCTACGCGGTGAACACCGGTCAGATCTCGATCCGGCACGAGATGCGCGGCCCCAGCGGGGTGCTGCTCACCGAGCAGGCCGGCGGGATCGACTCGCTCGGCCAGGCCCGACGGCACGTCCGCAAGGGCTTCCCGCTGATCGTGGCCGGCGGCGTGGACGCGGCACTGTGCCCGTGGGGCTGGGTGCCGCAGATCGCCTCCGGGCTGATGAGCACGGTCGCCGACCCGGCCCGCGCCTACCTGCCCTTCTCCGCGGACGCCTCCGGGTACGTCCCCGGCGAGGGCGGCGCGATCCTGGTCACCGAGGACGCCGACTCGGCCCGCGAGCGCGGGGCGAGCCAGGTCTACGGCGAGATCGCCGGCTACGCGGCCACCCTGGACCCGGCCCCGGAGACCGGCCGTCCGTCCGGCTTCCTGCGGGCGGCGCGCAACGCGATCGAGGACGCCGGGCTCACCCCGGCCGACATCGACGTGGTGTTCGCCGACGCCTCCGGCGTACCGGAGCTGGACCGGGCCGAGGCCCAGGCGATCAGCGAGCTGTTCGGCGACCGCGCCGTCCCGGTCACCGCGCCCAAGACCATGACCGGACGGCTGCTGGCCGGCGGGTCGGCCCTGGACGTGGCCACCGCGCTGCTGGCGCTGCGGGACGGGGTGATCCCGCCGACCGTGAACGTGGGCGCCGCCGCACCGGAGCTCACCATCGACCTGGTCACCGAGGCCAGGGAGGCGCGGCTGCGGTCCGCGCTGGTCCTCACCCGCGGGCACGGCGGCTTCAACGCCGCCCTCGTCGTCCGCCGCACCTCCTGACCACCGCACCAGCCACACCACTCCAGAGAGGAACAGCCATGCGCATCACCACCGAGGTGACCCTGACCGACCTGACCCGGATGCTGCGGGAGAGCGCGGGCGAGGAGGAGGGCGTCGACCTGGACGGCGACGTCATCGACACCCCCTTCATCGATCTCGGCTACGACTCGCTGGCGCTGCTCCAGGTCATCGGCCAGATCCAGCGCGACTACGGCGTGGTCGTCCCGGACGACGCGGTCGTGGACGCGGAGACCCCGCGGGCGCTGCTGGCGCTCATCAACACCGCGGCCTGAGCCCGTCCCACCGTCCCACCGTCCCACCGTCCCACCGACGCCGCCGACCAGCGCGGCACCCAAGCCACCGCCCCGCCCTCCCCCTGGCGGGGCGGTCCGCTTGTCCCCACCTCTTCACCCCCTTGTTCTCGGTTAGGAGAGCATCGATGCCGCTCACAGCACACACGGCAGTGATCCGCCGGTTGACGGTCGAGGCCGGGACGGGCCCCCTGCGCAGGACCGCGACCGACGTCCCCGGTCCCCTGCTCCAGTCACTGGGACGCGGCGGACCGGAGAGCCTGCCCGCCCGGAGCGCCGTCTTCCTCGGCGGCTTCGTGATCCGCAGCCTGCTGGCCACCAGCCACCAGGGCCTGCCGGTGCACACCCTCGCCTCACCGGGGGCGGCGCTCCGCCAGGCCCACGCCGAACTGCACAGCAAGCGGGTCGACCTGGCCCTGGTCGCCACCCTGGACGATCCCGCCACCGGCGCGCTGACGGTCCAACTGCTGCGCCGCGCCGCCGAGGCGCTGGCCGAGTCGGACACCGTCATCGGCGTGCTGACCGGCCTGGACGGCGACTCCGACAGCGCCCCGGTGCTGCGCCCGCTGCGCTACGGCCGCCGCCGCACCGACCAGGACCCGGAGCGGCACCGGCTGCTGCTCTGGTCCGGCAACGACGAGGCGGACGAGGCCCGGGTCCGGCACGAGCTGCGCTCCATGCTCGACGAGATCCACCCCGACGCCTTCCCCGAACTGCCCACCTCGGTCCCCTGCGGCCAGGCGCTCGGCCCGCAGCGGGCCGCCGCGGTGACCACCGCCGCCCAGGCCTCGGCCGCCGTCGGCAAGGCCGCCGCGGTCAGCACCCGGCGGCCCCGGCCGATCGCGCTGCTGTTCCCGGGCCAGGGCTCCCAGCACACCGCGATGGCCGCCGGGCTCTACCGCAACGAGCCGGTCTTCACCGCCGCCGTCGACGCGGTGTTCGACCTCTTCGGCGAGGAGGGCGCGGCGGTCAGGGCCGACTGGCTCCGGCCCGCCGCCGAGCAGACCATCGCCGTCGACGACGTCCGGCGGGCCCAGCCGCTGCTGTTCGCGGTGGACTACGCGCTCGGCCGCCTGGTGCTCAGCTGGGGGGTGCGGCCCGCCGCGCTGCTCGGCCACAGCGCCGGGGAGCTGGTCGCCGCCACCCTGGCCGGGGTGGTGTCGCTGGCCGACGGCGTGGCGATGATGCGGGAGCGGGTCCGGCACGCGGTGAAGATCCCGGCCGGCGGGATGCTCGCGGTCGCCGCCTCGGCCGACGCGCTGCGCCCCTACCTCTTCGGCGACGTGGCGATCGCCGCGGTCAACGCCAACCAGCAGACCATGCTGGCCGGGCCGTCCGAGCCGCTGGCCGCGGTGGCGACCGCGCTGCGCGCCGACGACTACACCGTGGTCGCCGTCCCCGCCACCAGCCCGTTCCACTGCCCGGCGATGGCGCCTGCCTCGGACGCGGTGGAGGTCGCCTACCGGCGGATCCGGCTCAATCCGCCGGAGATCCCGCTCTACTCCGGCTACACCGGCGAACTGATGACCGCCGACGAGGCGCTGAGCCCCCGTTACTGGGCCCGTCAGATCACCGACACGGTGCAGTTCGCCCCGGCGCTGGAACAGCTGCTCGCCGCGGACGACGTGCTGCTGGTCGAGGCCGGACCGCGGCAGACGCTCACCGCGTTCGCCCGGCGGCACCGCGCGGTGCGGCTGGGCGCCAGCGCGGCGATCCCGCTGCTCCCGGCCAGGCCCGGCACCGCGGAGGGCGACCGGACCTCGGTGCTCACCGCCGCCGCGCGGATCTGGACCGAGGGCCACGACCTCAACCAGCAGGCGCTGGCCCACCTGTGGAACTGGAGCGCGGACGGCGGCGTCGAGTCACCGCGCCGCCTGGCGACGATCGGACAGCCGTGACCCTCCGTACCCTGCTGCGACTGCTCGGACAGGCCGTGATCGACTTCGGCCTGCTCTGGGTCCACTCCCCGCTGCCCGACGAGTACGGCCCCGAGCCGGAACCGGAGCCGGTCGGCCCGCCGCCGCTGCACCCGGAACGGCTGGTCCCGGACGAGCCGCTGAGCGAGTTCGAGCGCTTCATGGAACACCAGCTGACGTCATGAACAAGTGGTTCCGCAGCTACCGGACGGATCGGCCGGCCCCCGGCCGCCCGGCCGTCCGGCTGCTCTGCCTCCCGCACGGCGGCGGCGGCCCGTCCGCCTTCCGCACCTGGGCCAGGCACGCGCCGGACCGGGTCGAGATCCTGGCGGCCTGCTACCCGGGCCGCCAGGACCGGATCGCCGACCCCTTCGCCGCGTCGCTGGAGCAGCTGGCCGACGACCTCGCCGAGGCGCTCGCGCCGCTGGGCGACGTCCCGTTGGCGCTGTTCGGCCACAGCATGGGCGCGGCGCTGGCCCGGGAGACCGCACTCCGGCTGACGCACCGTCACGGCATCGTCCCGGCACACGTGTTCGTCTCCGGCGCGCGCGCCCCGCAGCTGCTGCGCCGTCCGCGGCAGCTGGACGACACGTCCATCCTGGCCAAGATCCGCGAGCTGGGCAGCTCCTCGCTGGACGTCCTGGACGACCCGGACCTGCTGGAGCTGGCGCTGCCCGCCATCCGCGCCGACTTCCAGTTGATGGCCCGTTACATCCCCTATGACGCCGAGCCGTTGGACTGCCCGATCACCGCCTACAGCGCCACCCGCGATCCCGACTGCGAGGTCGAGGCCGCTCGGGCCTGGTCCGGCTGGACCCGGGCCGGTTTCGCGCTCCGGGTCTTCCCCGGCGACCACTTCTACCTGGAGCCGCTGGAACGCGAGTTGGTCACCGACATCTGCCGACGGCTGGGGGAATAGCGCCCCGGCGAGCGCGCGGCGCGGGGCAGCCCCATCACTCCGGGGCGGACGAACACCAGCGCGACCACAACCGCTCCGACGCCGCAGCCGCAGGTCAGCACGAAGGCGCTGTGGTAGCCGAAGTGCTGGGCCAGCTGCCCGGCGGCCAGTGCGGCGACGCCCTGACCGATGATCAGGCCGCTGCCGAGGACGGCCATGGCCTCCCCCATCCGCTCCAGCGGGGCGACCCGCTCGGCGAGGGTGAACACCGCGATCAGGTGCGGGGCCACCGCGAGTCCGATCCCGGCGACGGCGGCGGCGGCGCCGAGGAAGCCGCCGACGACCAGCAGCGGGAGCAGCAGCAGCGCCTGCGCGGCGATGGCGATCCGGAGTTGCAGCGTCAGTTCCAGGGCGCTCGGCCGCAGGGTGACCAGCAGACCGGCGGCCGAGCTGGTCACCGCCATGGCGCCCCAGACGAATCCGGCCGTCCCGGTGGCGCCGAGGTGCGCGCAGAGCGCGCTGGTGCCGGCGTTGGCGCTGCCCCAGACCATCCCCTGCAGCAGCGCCATGGCGAACAGCGCGACCAGCGCCGGGCGCAGCAGCCTCACCGTGGAGGAGGCCGGGGCCACCGTCCCGGGCGGCGCGGTGGGGTGGAGCGCGAAGAGGGTGCCGAACACGGCGATGAGGGCCCCGGCGAGGGCGAGCCCGGCCGCCGGGTGGACCAGGACCACCATCACCCCGGCGAGCGCCGGTCCCACCATGAAGCCCACCTCGTCGACGGCCGTGTCGAAGGAGAGCGCACGACGGGTCAACTCCCTCGCGGCGTCCGGGCCCGCACCGTTCGCGGGCGTGGTCAGGACGATCCAGCGGGTGCGGGACAGCGGACCGATCTGCGGCACGGTGACCCCGACCGCACCGGCCAGCGCGACCTGCACCGGCAGCGGCATCGCGGTGAGCGCCGAGACGACGAGGACCGCGATGGCCGCGGCGTTGGCCAGCGAGGCGGCCAGGATCACCGGGCGGTGGCCGCGGCGGTCGGCGTAGCGGCCGAGGAACGGTCCGCCCACGGCCTGGCCGGTCCACAGCATCCCGGCGGTGATTCCGGCCGCGCCGATGCCGTTGAGCTCGGTCAGCATCAGCAGGGTGCCGATCGGGCAGATCGCGGCGGGCAGCCGCGCCGCGAACGAGATCGCCGGAAGGGCGGGGCCTGAGATCTGGACGACTGCTCGCATCCCCGTCGCGGTGCTCATCCGGTCATCGTTCCGCAGCGGACGGCGCGGGGCAGCGGTCGCCGGGTCACCCAGTGGTCTCGGATCGTGGGCAAGTCTGGAGGAACCGACGAGGGGCGGACCGGCTTGTGGCCGGTCCGCCCCTCCGGGTACACCGTCAGTCGTTCCACTCGGGGGTTTCCAGGAACTCCAGGACGGCGACGGTCCAGACGTAGCCCGCGCCCGCGCCGTGCAGGACGGCGAGGTCTCCGGGCTTCGGGTTGCGGGTGGCGATGACGTGGTCCAGGCCGATGACCGGGTCGGCGGTGCCGACCATGCCCAGGCCCTGGCCCCAGTCGTAGGTGGAGGTGGAGCGGTCGACGCCGAGCAGGCCGTAGATGGCGTGCGAGGCGATCGAGTCGGCGATGTTCTGGTGCAGGAAGAAGCGGATGTCCGACAGCTCGGCCTCCGCCTCCAGCAGCACCTGCTTCAGCGACAGCTGGACGTTGGCGGAGATCTTGTCGATCGCCCCCTCCAGGTCCATGTCCTCGGCCAGCAGGTAGCTCTTCTTGCGGGCTGCGACCCCGACCGGCTCGCCGTCCTGGAACGGGGTGTCGGTCCAGTTGTTGCCGGCCCGGCCCATCGGCTCCAGCGAGGAGTCGCCGATCGAGAAGGTGGCCCGCACCCGGGCGAACCCGGCCCGGGTGGACAGCACCAGGGCACCCGCGCCGTCGCCCTCGACGGTCTGCTCGTCCGAGCCCCAGCGGTCGATGAACGGCATCCGGAACGCGTCGCCGCCGGTGATCAGCGCCGCGGTGATGTCCGGACGGCTGGTCAGATAGGAGGCGGCGACCTCGACCGCCGCCATCATCCCGTTGCAGCCCTGCTTGATCTCGAACGCCACCGCGCTCCCGCCGACCGTCTCCCGCTGCACGTAGCTGGCGGGCGTCCACAGGTCGAGCCCCTGGTGGCCGATGTAGGAGTGCAGCACCAGGCCGAACTCCTCCGAGGCGTGCCCGGAGCGGGCCACCGCCTGCCGGCCGGCCTGCGCCGCCATGATCGGGCCGGTCTCGTCGGGGGCGGCCAGCCGGACCGAGCGGTAGCCGTTCACGGCCTGCCGCTCGGCGGTGTAGCGGCCGTCGGCAATGGCCTCGGCGGCGGTCTCGATCCGCTCGGGCAGGTAGGTCCCCACCCCGGCGACGTACAGGTTGTTCCAACGCATTGTCGGGCTCCTTCGGTGCTCAGGCTGCGGCTCAGGCCGCGGACAGGTGCTTGGCGAGGGCCTCGGGCGTGGGCACGTCGTAGATCCGGCGGATCGGCACGCTGGCGCCGAACTCGGCGTTGATCCGGCGCACCAGCTTGGACGCCAGCAGCGAGTGTCCGCCCAGGTCGAAGAAGCTGTCCTGCGGGGTGATGTCCGGAATCCCGAGGAGGTCTGCGTAGATCGCGCAGAGCTCTCGTTCCCATTCCTGTGCGGTCACGGTTGCCTCCATGGTTGGGCTGGGCTGGGTTGGGCTGATAGCGGGACGGGCGGGTCGGCCGGCGTGGCGCCGCTCACGCGGAGGCGGCGTCCATCAGCTGGTACAGCTCGTCGACGTAGAGCTCGTCGACGGACACGCTGCCGGCCGCCGCGGCGAAGTAGCGCTCCGTCAGGAACGGCGACTGCTGGATCGCGCGCAGCATCGCCAGCCGCTCCGGCTGGACCTCCAGGCGGCTGGTGAACAGGGTGTTGCGGTACCCCTCGAACAGCTCGTCCTGGTGCCGTTCGGCGTAGACGGCGAGGCTCCGGTCGAGCCGCGCCGGGTCCTGCAGCCCGCTGCCCACGCTCTCCGCGAGCAGGTCGGCCTGCAGGAACGCGTCGCTGATGCCGCGCGCGGTGATCGAGTCCTTGTGGTGCGCGGCGTCGCCGACCAGGGCCCAGCCGGGGCCGCTCGCCTGGCGGAAGAAGTTCTGCTGGTCGCCGGTCCCGCGCAGCCGCTCGACCGTGCTGCCGGACTGGGCGCGCTCGAACAGGTCGGGCGCGGTGATCCGGATGTTGTCCAGGTAGTTGGCCAGGGCGTCGGCCCTGACCTCGTCGAAGCGGTCCTGCGGCCGGTAGGCGGCGATCAGGGTCGCGCCGTCGTTGGTGGGGACCGCGCCGACCCAGCGTCCGGGCTGCTCGTACAGCTCGAAGTCGGCCTGGATCCCCTCCCAGTAGGTGTAGTAGATGCAGCTGTTCAGTTCGTCCTCGACGGTGAACCCGGCACCGACGCCGCGGGCGAAGGTGGAGCGCATGCCGTCCGCGCCGACCACCAGCCGGGCCCGCTCCTGCACGGTGACCCCGGCCGTGGAGCGGTGCTCCACACCGACCACCCGGCCGTCCTCGAACAGCGGCCCGGAGATCGAGAAGCCCTCCCGGAACTCCGCCCCGGCCGCCACCGCCGCGTCGATCAGGATGCTGTCGAGCAGGTGCCGCCGCGGCGCGCAGGGGGCGGGCTGCTCCGGCGTGTCCGGGACGGTGCTGTCCAGGCGGACGTCCGCCACCTGGTAGACGGTCCGTTCCAGCAGCGGCAGGCCGGTGGCCCGGACCGCGTCGAGCACGCCCCAGCGCGCCATCCGGTCGATCCCCGGCTGGTGGATGTAGTGCGTGGACAGGGTGTCGCTGGGGAACCGGGCCCTGTCGACGAGGAGGACGCGGTAGCCGGCCTGCGCGAACAGCAGCGCTGTGGAGGCGCCCGCCACACGGGCGCCCACCACGATCACGTCGTACATTCCGGACCTCCAGGCTGAAGCCAACAAGCTGACCGAACGGTGACACGCGGGTCTTGAGAGCGGCTCGACCCCGAGGCGGCCCCGCAGGGGTCCAGCGGCAGTCGAGCCCGGTCGCCGACACTGCCTTCCCGGTCGACAGCTACGGCCTGTCCGCAGAGCGGCGGCGACAAGGGGAAAGCGATGTTCGCAGTGCAGGCGAAGGCGGTACCCGAGGCATTCCGGGAACAGGCGGCCAGGACGCCCGACGCGGTGGCCGTCTCCGCGGACGGCCACAGCCTCAGCTACGCCCAACTGGACGCCTGGTCGGACCTGCTGGCCCAGCAGCTGGCCACCGAGGGCGAGGTGGCGCCGGGCGACCGGGTCGCCGTCTCGATGGAGCGCTCGCCGCAGCTGGTGGTGGCGCTGCTCGGGGTGCTCAAGGCGGGCGCGGCCTACCTCCCGCTGTCGGTGACCGACCCGGAGCCGCGGATCGCCCGGATGCTGGTGGACGCGGACGCGCGGGTGGTGGTCTGCGACCGCTTCGGCGCGCAGGGCTTCACCGCCCTCGGCCGGCTCGCCTTCGCCGTCCCGGAGCAGCCCCGGGACGGTCTGGCCGCGCCGACGCCCCCGGTCCCGGTCGAGCCGCACCACCTCGCCTACCTGATGTACACCTCGGGCTCCACCGGACTGCCCAAGGCGGTCGCGGTCGAGCACCGCAACATCACCAACCTGGTGACCGACCCCAACTACGTCGGCCTCGGCCCGGACGACCGGATCCTGCAGCTGGCGCCGGTCGCCTTCGACGCGGCCACCTTCGAGATCTGGGGCGCGCTGCTGAACGGGGCCCGGCTGGTGCTGGCCCCGCCGGGACAGGTGCACCCGGAGGACCTGGGCCCGCTGCTGCGGGACAACGGGGTCAGCGTGCTCTGGCTGACGGCGGCCCTGTTCCACCGTCAGATCGACGTGGACATCCAGGCGTTCGCCGGTCTCGGGACGGTTCTGGCCGGCGGCGACGTGCTGTCCGTGCCGCATCTGCGCACACTCAGGGACGCCTTCCCCGGCCTCGGGATCGTCAACGGCTACGGGCCGACCGAGACCACCACCTTCGCGGTCTGCCACCGGATCGACCGCGACCCCGACCTCGGCGCGTCCGTCCCGATCGGCAGCCCGCTGCAGAACGTCGAGCTGCTGGTGATGGGCGACGACGGCGCCCCGGTCCCGGCCGGGACGCCTGGCGAGCTGTGGATCGGCGGGGCCGGGGTCTCCCGCGGCTACTGGCAGCGGCCGGAACTGACGGAGCAGAAGTTCGTCACGGTGACCGACCCCGCGGTGACCGGGGCCGCGGGCCCGCGCCGCTACTACCGCAGCGGCGACCTGGTCCGGCAGCGCCCGGACGGGGTGGTCGAGTACCAGGGCCGGATCGACGACCAGTTCAAGCTGCGCGGCTTCCGGATCGAGCCCGGCGAGATCGAGAACCTGCTGACCGAGCACCCGCAGGTCCGCACCGCCTCGGTCGGGATCAGGGAGAGCCACCTCGGCGACCCCCGGCTGGTGGCCTGGGTCGTCCCGGCGCAGCCCGAGGGCCTGGACCGGCGGGCGCTGCGGGCGCACCTGACCGCCCGGGTGCCGGACTACATGGTCCCGGCGGCCTTCGTGCAGCTGGACGAGCTGCCGATCACCGGCAACGGCAAGACCGACCGGCGCGCGCTGCCCGCCCCGGACTGGTCCTCCCGCGCCATCTACGTCTGACGAACCACTGTCTCAGCTGTCCCAGCTCTCACCAGGAGGCACCGCGATGAGCGTCCAGCCGATCGCGTCGATCGACCAACTGCCCGACTTCCCCTTCCCGGGTTCGAGCTACCGGGGGCCCGACCCGATCTTCACCCAACTCCGGGCCGAGCGCCCGGTCGTGCGGGTCAACTGGATCGGCGGGGGCACCGCCTGGATCGTGACCAGGGCAGCCGACGTCCGGGCCGTCCTGGACGACCCCCGGTTCAGCCGGGCGGCGTCCTACGCGCCCAGTGCGCCGAAGTTCAGCGGCCTGTTCCAGGCGCCCCCCGGCATGATCATCTCGCTGGACCCGCCGGACCACACCCGGCTGCGCACCCTGGCCGTCCAGGCCTTCTCGCCCGAGCGCATCCTGGGCATGGGCCCGCGGGTCCGCGAACTGGCCGGGCGGCTGCTGGACGGCCTGGAGAAGCAGGCCGCGGACGGCTCCGCGGTCGACCTGGTGGCCGGGTTCGCCTCGCCGCTGGCCATGGCGGTGATCTGCGAACTGCTGGGCGTCCCCGAGCAGGACCGCGAGCAGTTCCACACCTGGGTCCGGCTGTTCGCCGACGTCAACGGCCCGGAGGAGGCTGCGATCGAGGGCCGCGAGGCGCTCGGCGGCTACATCGCCGGGCTGGTCGGCAGCAAGCACCAGGCCCCCGGCGACGACGTGCTGTCCGACCTGATCGCGGCCAGGGACGGCGAGGACCGGCTCAGCTTCGAGGAGCTGGTCGGCCTCGGCTACACCCTGCTCGGCGGCGGCTACGACTCGGCGGCCGGACAGATCGCCAACTTCGTGCTGACCCTGCTGGCACACCACCCGGACGCCTGGCGCCGGCTCGGCGAGCACCCGGAGGAGGTCCCGGCCGCGGTCGAGGAGCTGCTCCGCACGGTCAACCTGACCGGCAACGACACCTCGGGGCTGCCCAGGATCGCCACCGAGGAGGTCGTCCTCGGCGGCGCCACCATCGCCGCGGGCGAGGCCGTGTTCCTCGCCTTCGCCTCGGCCAACCGGGACGCGGCCGAGTTCGCCGACCCGGAGCGGGTCGACTTCGGCCGCCCGGAGAACGCGCACCTGGCCTTCGGCTACGGCATCCACCAGTGCCTCGGCGCACCGCTGGCCCGGGTCGAACTCGCGATCGCGATCGAGGAGTTGACCCGCCGCTTCCCGGACGCCCGGCTGCCGGTGGCCGAGCGCGAGCTGCGCTGGCGGGTGGGCGACGTCAACCACAACCTGCTCGCCCTGCCGGTCGAACTCGGCGGCGGCGTCTCCGGCACCGACGGGAGCAACTGATGACCGATCAACTCTTCGCAGGACAGCGGGTGCTGGTGACCGGCGGCGGCACCGGCATCGGCCGGACCACGGCGCTGATGTTCGCCCGGCGCGGCGCCGCCTCGGTGATCGTCACCGGGCGCCGCCCGGACCGGCTGGACAACGCCGCCGCGCTGCACCCGGCGATCGTCCCGGTCTGCGCCGACGTCAGCACCGAGAAGGGCGCGGACACCGTCTCCGACGCGGTGGCCGAGCACGGCGGCAGCGTGGACGTGCTGGTGCACAACGCGGGCATCCACCACATCGCCCCGCTCGGCTCGATCGACGTGGACGCGGCCCGCGCCATCTTCGACACCAATGTGCTGGGCACGGTGGTGCTGACCAACCGGCTGCTGCCGCAACTGCGCTCCCCCGGCGGCAACATCGTCTTCGTGACCAGCCCGGCCGGCCACAACCCGACCCCCACGGTGTCCCTCTACGCGGCCACCAAGGCCGCGGTCAACAGCCTCACCAGGACCTGGGCGCTGGAGCTGGCCGAGCGCGGCATCCGGGTCAACGCGGTCGCCCCCGGCTGGGTCCGCACCGAGGTCTACGAGTCCAACGGGATGACCTCCGAGCAGGTCGACGAGCTGTTCGGGCAGGCCGCCCAGGGCGTCCCGCTGGGCCGCACCGGGCTGCCCGAGGACGTCAGCCTGTGGATCGGCCGCCTGGTCGAACCGGACAGCTCCTGGGTGACCGGCCAGATCATCACCATGGACGGCGGCGCGGACCTGATCCGGGCCCGCCAGGTCTGACCCCTCTCCGACCGACCAGCAGGAAGGCAGCAGCAGATGACGACAACCGTGGAGACGCCGACCGCCGCGGCGGTGCTCACCCCCGAGGCCCTGTTCCACACCGGCCTGGTGGTGGACGACCTGGAGCAGGCCATGGCGGTACTGAGCGCCGCGGCCGGCTACCACTGGACCAGCGTGATGGAGCTGGAGGTCACCGCCCGCACCGCGGCCGGCGTCCAGGCCCCGGTCGCGCAGCGCTTCGTGCTCTCGGTGGAGGAGCCCCGGCTGGAGCTGGTGGAGGCTATCCCCGGCACGGTCTGGGTCTCCGACGGAACCAACGGGGCCCACCACGTGGGCTACTGGGCCGAGGCCGAGGCCATCGCCGCCAGCTCGGCGGCCCTGGTCGAACTGGGCCTGCCGGTGGAGGCCAGCAACGACCACGCGGCCGACGGGCAGTTGCTCTGGGTCTACCACCGCGGCCCCGGCGGGACCAGGTTCGAGCTGCTCTCCACGGCGATGCGCGGCCCGATGGAGGCCTGGATCGCCGGCTCCGCCCCGAACGCCGACTGACGTCGCGTCAGCAATGAGGAATCCGCGGACCGTTCGGTCCGCGGCTTCCTCGTCTGCTTTCCCGCCCGGCGTCCCGGTTCGGCGTTCCGGCCGGTTACCAGACCACCGGTAGCCCGGCCAGCGAGTGGTTGATCTCGCCCAGGTGCCACTGCAGTTCGTCCTCGGGGACGGCGAGCCGCAGGTTCGGGAAGCGCCGCACCAGGCCGTCGATGGCGATGGCCAGCTCCAGCCGGGTCAGCTGCTTGCCGATGCACAGGTGCATGCCGTGGCCGAAGGACAGGTGCGGGTTGTGCTCGCGGGCCAGGTCCAGCCGGTCCGGGTCGGGGAAGACCGAGGCGTCGCGGTTGGCCGAGGTGATGGAGAGCACCACCGCGTCCCCGGCGGCGATCTTCACCCCGCCGATCTCCACGTCCTCCAGCGCGATCCGCGGGTTGCCCGCGGTGTCGGTGGAGAACAGGTTGACGTGCCGCAGCAGTTCCTCGACCGCGGCCGGGATCCGGGACCGGTCCTCGGCCAGCCAGCGCCACTGGTCCGGGTGATGGCTGATCAAGGCCAGCACCGAGTTGGCCAGTTGGCTGGCGGTGGTGTCGAAGCCGGCCCCGATCAGGGTGAAGGCGAAGGTGACCAGCTCCTCCTCGTTCAGCCGGTCGCCCTCGTCCCGGGCCGCGATCAGCCCGGACAGCACGTCGTCGGCGGGGTTGGCGCGCTTGTCGGCGACCACCGCCACCATCGCCTCGTAGAGCTTGTTCAGGCCGGTGCGGGACTCGCCGCCCTCGACCTGGTCGTCCACGGTGACGAACTCGCGGGCGTTGACCGCGAACAGCTCCAGCACCTCCATCGGCGCGCCGAGCAGCTCGCCGATCACCCGCAGCGGCATCGGCAGGGTGAACTCCCGTACCAGGTCCACCGGTCCGGTCCTGGTGGCCAGTTCGTCCAGCAGCTCGTCGGCGATCCGGTTGATGTTCGGGCGCAGCTGCTCGATCCGCCGGGCGGTGAAGGGACCCGCGGCCAGCTTGCGCAGCCGGGAGTGCTCGGGGGCGTCCATCGAGATGATCATTTCCGGGGTCGAGGTCATCGCCCCGCCGATCCGCGGCGCGTTCGGCGCCACCGTGGCGGCGCGGCCGAGCCGCGGGTCGGCGAGGCCCTCGCGTACGTCGTCGTAGCGGCTCAGCAGCCAGGCGTCCACGCCGCCGTCCGTCTTCACCCGCGCCACCGGGCACTGGGCCCGCAGGTCGGCGTACTCAGGAGCGGGCCCCCGGTACGACGAGCCCGAGAAGGGAAACACCAGCTCGTCAGGACCCGCCTGGGCCTCGGGGACACCAGTCATGACACCACCTCCGCGTTGGCCACCACTACCGGGCCGCAGCAGGGGCGACGGCCGACCGGAAATGTAACGAGGCGCTCTGGAAAGCGGGTCGCCCTCCCCTCAAGCCGCCCCCGACCAGCCTTATGACGGCATGTCACTTCCCTTTGCCGAAGGCCTCCCTGCGGAGCAGGTCGAGCAGCTTCGGGACCCCCTCAGTGGTCCGCACCTCGACCACCGCGCGGACGTCGCGGTCCTCGACCGCCTGGCGCAGCAGCGCGTCGGCCAGGTCGGCGCGGGCGGTGAACCGTCCGGGCAGGCGCGGCCCCGCCGCCATCCGGTAGTCGCTGACGGCAGCGGTGTCGAACAGCCCGGCCGGACGGACCACGGTCCAGTCGCAGCCGCTGTCCCGGACGATCTCCTCCGAGCGCCGCATGTCCGCGTAGACGGTGCGGCCCACGAAGCGCGCGACGAACGGTTCGAGTACCTTGCGGAAGAACAGGCCCTCGCCCGGCGACTCCTCCCCGGAGACCGTGGTCGAGGTGACGCAGACCAGCCTGCGCACGCCATGCTCGGCCATGGCCCCGGTGATGTGGGCGGCCCCGTCCGAGTAGACGGTGACCGGCGCGCGGCCGAACGGCACCCCGAGGGTGGAGACGACGGCGTCCTGACCGGCCACCGCCCGCCGCACCGCGGCCGGGTCCGCGACGTCCGCGCCGACCACCCGCAGCAGCGGGCCGGTCAGCGGGAACGCCTCGGGACGGCGGGTCACCGCGGTGACCTGGTGCCCCTGCGCGACCGCCTGGGCGACGGTCTGCCGTCCGGTGGGTCCATTGGCTCCGAAAACGACGATCCTCATGCTGCGACCCCTCGGGTGCGGTGGTCCGACGCCCCCCGACGGGGCCCGGTCACCACCCAAGGGCGTTCAGCGGCCCGAAGTGTGACATCCGGGCCCGGGGGGACGGGCGCGCCGCACGCCGACCGGGTCAACGAACGGCTCCGAAACAACCGCAGTTGAACTCAAGAGTGGAAGGCTAGGGTGATCAGTACCGCAGCACCCGAGCAGGAGGACGACGATGTCCGAGGACCTCGACCCGCAGCTGTCGCACCGCATCGGCGAGAGCGAGCCGCCGCTCCCCGACCGCACCGTCGGCGCCGACCTGGCCCGCACCGCGCGGATGTTCCCCGGCAACGAGGCCCTGGTCGACTGCGCCGGCGGCCGGCGCTGGACCTACGCCGCCTTCGACGCCGCGGTGGACGACCTGGCCCGCGGCCTGCTCGCGGCCGGGACCGGGGTCGGCGACCGGGTCGGCATCTGGGCCCCCAACTGCGCGGAGTGGGTGCTGCTGCAGTACGCCGCCGCGCGGGCCGGCGCGATCCTGGTCAACCTCAACCCCGCCTACCGCGAGCACGAGATCGGCTACGCGCTGCGCCAGTCCGGGACGAGACTGCTGGTCGCCGCGACCCGGACCCGGCACAGCGACTACGTCGCGCTGGTGCGGGCGGTGCGCGCGGACTGCCCCGCACTGGAGCGGGTGGTGCACATCGGCACCTCGGACTGGGACGCGCTGGTCGAGGAGGGCCGGGCGGTCCCGCTGGAGCGGCTGCGCGAGCGGGAGGCCGGGCTGACCCCCGAGGACCCGGCGAACATCCAGTACACCTCGGGGACCACCGGCTTCCCCAAGGGCGCCACGCTCTCGCACCGCAACATCCTGGGCAACGGCTTCCAGGTGGCCGAGGTGCAGGGCTGGACCGAGGCCGACCGGGTCTGCCTGCCGGTGCCGTTCTACCACTGCTTCGGCATGGTGATGGGCAACCTCGGCGCCGTCGCGCACGGCTCCTGCATCGTGGTCCCCGGCCCGCTGTTCGACCCGGCGGAGACCCTGGACGCGGTGCAGGCCGAGCGCTGCACCGTGCTCTACGGGGTGCCCACCATGTTCATCGCCGAACTGGCGCAGCTGGAGGCCGCGCCCGGCCGCTGGGACCTCTCCTCGCTGCGGACCGGCGCGATGGCCGGCTCGCCGTGCCCGGTCGAGGTGATGAAGCGGGTGATGGGCGAGATGGGCATGACCGAGGTGACCATCGCCTACGGCATGACCGAGACCTCGCCGGTGTCGACCCAGACCCGGCGCACCGACTCGCTGGAGCACCGGGTCGCCACCGTGGGCCGGGTCCACCCGCACGTGGAGATCAAGGTGGTGGACCCGCGGACCGGCGCGACCGCGCCCACCGGCACCCCCGGCGAACTGTGCACCCGCGGCTACTCGGTGATGCTCGGCTACTGGGACGACCCCGAGCGCACCGCGGAGGCGGTGGACCCGGACGGCTGGATGCACACCGGCGACCTGGCCGAGATGGCGGACGACGGCTACGTCTCGATCGTGGGCCGGATCAAGGACATGGTGATCCGCGGCGGCGAGAACGTCTACCCGCGCGAGGTCGAGGAGTTCCTCTACGCGCACCCGGACATCGAGGACGTCCAGGTGGTCGGCGTGCCCGACGCCCACTACGGCGAGGAGCTGATGGCCTGGGTCAAACTCCGGCCGGGGGCCAGCGAGTTGACGATCGATCAACTGCGGGAGTTCTGCACCGGGCGGCTCGCGCACTACAAGGTCCCCCGCTATCTGCACCTGGTGGACGGCTTCCCGATGACCGTCACCGGCAAGATCCGCAAGGTGGAGATGCGCGAGCGCTCGATCGAGCTGCTGGGGCCGACGGATGAGCAGGCTGGTTGAACAGTCCAAACTGGACAGTTTGGACTGAAGGTTCTAGCGTGGCAGTCGTCCCCGTCCGTCACCCCCGAAAGGGCACCGCACCGCCATGGCTCTCACCACGCTGGACGCCCGTACCGCGCTCGTCCTGATCGACCTGCAGAACGGCCTGTTCGGCGCGTCCTCCACCCCGTACACCGTGCCCGGGGTGGTAGAGCGCTCGGTCGAGCTGGCCGACGCCTTCCGCGGTCACGGCCTCCCGGTCGTGCTGGTCCGGGTCACCGGCGCCGCCGACGCCGTCCCCGGCCGCACCGACACCCCCAGCCCCGGCCGCGCCCGGCCCGAGGGCTGGGACCAGATCGTGGCCGACCTGTCCGGCCACCCCGGCGACATCACCGTGACCAAGCGCAACTGGGGCGCCTTCCACGGCACCGACCTGGACCTCCAGCTGCGCCGCCGCGGCGTCACCCAGATCGTCCTGGGCGGCATCGCCACCAGCATCGGCGTGGAGTCCAGCGCCCGCGCCGCCCACGAGCACGGCTACCACGTCACCCTGGCCACCGACGCCATGACCGACCTGAGCCCGGAGGCCCACCGCAACAGCATCGAGCGGATCTTCCCGCGGCTCGGCGAGAGCGGCAGCACCGCCGAGATCATCGAGCTGCTGGCCAAGACCCGCGCCTGACCCTGCCTCCGACCCCGCCCGGCCGCCCTCCGCGCCGGCCGTCGGCCCCGGCTGGCAGGATGGGCGGCCGGGGCTGCGTGATCGTCCGCGCCGAACAGGCAGGAGCACCGGGGTGGGGCAGGGCAGGGCACGACGGGAGGCCTACGACCGGGGCCGGCAGGCCGCCGCGGCGGCACGGCAGGTGACCGCCGACTACCGGGCGGCGGCCGAGCGGGTGCGGGCGCAGGCCGGCCTGCTCCGCGAGGAGGCGGTGCTGACCGCGCTGGACGCGATGCCGGTGGCGCGGATCAGGGACGTGACCGAGGGCCGGGCCCGGGTGGCGGCGCTGGAGGGCGCCGACTACCGGACGGTGGGCCGGGTCCACCGGGCCGAGGTGTACGAGCTGCTGCGGGTGCCCGGCATCGGCCGGGTCAGCGCGGAGCAGGCCAAGTCCGCCGCCGCCCAACTGGCCCGCGCCACGGCCGAGGCGACCGCGGTCCGGATCGACCCGGACCGGCGCGAACCCGCCGCCACCGCACTGTTGGAGGCGCTGTACCCGTTCGTCGCGGCCGGGCCCTCGCTGCCGACCGCGCGGCAGCAGGCCGAGGCCCTGGCCGACGCGCTGGAACCGCTGCTCACCGCCGCCGCGCCGACCCGTTCCGCGCTGCGGCTGGCACTGTCCGGCCGGAGGCAGCGCGAGCAGGCGCTGGCCGCGCTGGCCGAGGCTGCGGCGCTGCTGGCCGGGGCCGACGCCGACGGGACCAGGGAGGTGTTCGCCCAGGCGACCACCGACCTGCTGCGGCTGCCCGGCACGTCCGAGCAGGCCTGGTGGGAGTTCACCACCCGCGCCGCCGAGTTCTACACCGCGCTGGGGCAGTTGGACCACCTCGGCCTGGACGACGCCGCCTCCGCCCAGGGCCACCTGCCGGACGACCTGGCCGCCCAGGTCCGGGCCCAGCCCCTGGACACCTCGCTGCTGCGGGTCTCCCTCCGCGGCTACCAGGCGTTCGGCGCCCGGTACGCGCTGGCGCGGCGCCGGGTGGTGCTCGGCGACGAGATGGGCCTCGGCAAGACCGTGCAGGCCATCGCGGTGATGACGCACCTGGCCGCCACCGGCGAGCAGCGGCACTTCCTGGTGGTGTGCCCGGCGAGCGTGCTGGTCAACTGGGAGCGCGAGATCCAGAGCCGCTCGGCCCTGGGCGCGCACCGCCTGCACGGCCCCGACCGCGACCTGGCCGCGGACGCCTGGCGGCGGCACGGCGGGGTGGCCGTCACCACCTTCGAGACCCTGCGCCACCTCGACGCCGCCGCCGGGCCCGCCACGGTGCTGGTGGTCGACGAGGCGCACTATGTGAAGAACGCCGCCGCCCAGCGGTCCCGCCAGGTCGCCGCGCACGCCCAACGCTGCGGGCACGTGCTGTTCCTGACCGGCACTCCGATGGAGAACCGGCTCGCGGAGTTCCGCTCGCTGCTCTCCTACCTGCAACCCGACCTGCTCCCCGACCCCGGCCGGCTGGAGGCGCTGCCCTCCGCCGTCGCCTTCCGACGCGCCGTCGCCCCGGCCTACCTGCGCCGCAACCAGGACGACGTGCTGAGCGAACTGCCGGACCTGGTCCACACCGACGACTGGCAGGAGTTCAGCCCCGCCGACGCCGAGGCCTACCGGGACGCCGTCCTGGCCGGGAACTTCCAGGCCATGCGCCGCGCCGCGTACGCTCGTCCCGAGCACTCCGCGAAGCTGCGACGGCTGGTCGAGATCACCGGGGCGGCGCTCGCCGCGAACGAGAAGGTCCTGGTCTTCTCCTACTACCGGGACGTCCTCGGCACCGTGCACGAAAGGGTGCTGTCCGCGCTGGGCGGCACCGCGCCGGTGTTCGGCCCGATCGCCGGCTCCACCGACCCGGCCCGGCGCCAGGAGACGGTGGACGCCTTCACCGAGCACCCCGGCCCCGCGGTGCTGCTGGCGCAGATCCAGGCCGGGGGCGTCGGGCTCAACCTGCAGGCGGCCAGCGTGGTGGTGCTCTGCGAGCCGCAGGTGAAACCGGCGCTGGAACAGCAGGCCGTCGCCCGCGCCCACCGGATGGGCCAGACCCGCCGGGTCCGGGTGCACCGGCTGCTCACCCCGGGTGCGACCGACCAGCGGATGCTGCGCCTGCTCGACCGCAAGCAGCGCCTCTTCGACGCCTACGCCCGCCGCAGCGAGGCCGCCGAGACCGCCCCGGAGGCCCTGGACGTCTCCGACACCTCCCTCGCCCGGCTGATCGTCGAGGAGGAGCAGCAACGCCTCGCAGCCGAGAAGCTCCACAACCCTTAGGTTGTGCAAATGGTCGGTTGTGGATAGGCTCGGGGCATGGCAGTCATAGAGGACGAGTTGAGCCTGGTTTTCACGGCGCTTGCCGACCCCACCAGGCGCGCGATCCTGGAGCGCCTGGCCCGTGGCGACGCGACGGTGAACCAGCTCGCCGAGCCCTTCGCGATGACGCAGCAGGCGGTGTCGAAGCACCTGAAGGTGCTGGAGCGCGCCCGTCTCATCTCGCGGACCCGGACCGCGCAGTCCCGACCGTGCGTCCTGGAGACGGTGCGCCTCGACGAGGCCTCCGACTGGATAGCCCGGCACCGGCAGATATGGGCCGACCGACATGACCGCCTCGCCGAGCACCTGGCCGCACTGCGCACCGAGCAGCGGCCCGACGAAGGGACGTCATGATGACCGCCACCGGAGAACTCACCTACCGGCGGGTGCACCGCGCATCGCGGGAGCTGCTGTTCGACTGCATGACCACGCCGGACCACCTGGCCCGCTTCTGGGGCCCGACCGGGACGTCCACGCCGGTCGGCAACATCGTCGTGGACCTGCGCCCCGGCGGCGCCTTCGAGACCACCATGGTCAGCGACGCCGACGGCAGTACGTACACCATGCGCGCCGTCTATGTGGAGGTCCAGCGGCCGGAGCGGCTGGTGTGGACCGAGGCCGATGTGGAGGGCGGCATGCGGACCACGATCACCTTCGTCGACCTGAACGACGGCCGCACCGAGGTGATCACCCATCAGACCAAGGTCCCGGCCCCCTACCTGAGCGACGAGGCGCAGGCCGGATTCCGCACCAGCCTGGACCGCTTCGACGCCTACCTGGCCGAGCTGCAGTCCACCGAGCAGTCCCGCTAGCAGGACGGCAGCAGGCACGCGGAGCCCTCGGTAGGCACCCCTTTAGCAGGCACCGGCCGCTCCCTGTTCCGTTTCCGGGAAAGCCGACCGGCCCCACCGGGCACAGACGGCACCATCATGGGCGTGGAGTCACAGCCCGATCTCGTCAGGCCCTATGTGGCGCACCTGGGCAGGACGGCGCCGGATCCGGCCGCCACGCCCTCCGTCTGGGAGGAGGACACCGCCGATCTCCCCGCGTCCGCGGGCGAGCAGCGCAACCGCGGCACGTCCCGGAGACAGCTCGGCTTCGCCCTGGCGCTCCTGCTCGCGGCGGCAGCGGCGCTGAGCGTCCCGGCCCTGCTCGGACGGCAGGGCGCGCCCGCCCCCGGCCACCGTCCGGGAAGCAGCCGCGCCGCGGCGGCCGGCTCCGCCGCAGCCGCGCCCGTCCCAGCGTCGCCGCAGCCGTCCGCGAACGGCCGGGCCGGGCCGACCGGGTCGCCGTCCCCCGGCATGCCGCTGCCCCGGCCGAGCGGCGGTCCCTACTCCACCTCCGCCTCCATCTCCTTTGCTCCCGTGCCCGGTTCTGCTGACGCCACCCTCCGCCCCGGCGACCGCGGCCCGGCCGTCACGCGGTTGCAGCACCTGCTGTTCGACCAGGGCTTCACCTATGTGTCGGCGACCGGCGTCTACGACGACGCCACCACCCGCGGCGTCACCCAGCTCCAGCACGACCGCGGACTGGCCGCCGACCCCACCGGCGTCTACGGCCCGCAGAGCCGCGCCTCCCTGGACCCGGACCCGACCGCCACCACGGGCTGACCGGCGGCCGGGGCGGACGGACTAGTGCCGTCCGCCCGCCCCGGCCGCCGCTCGTCAGGAGGCCGTGCCCGGCAGGGTGTTCCGCACCTCGCGCGCCGCTGTGACCAGGTTCTCCAGCGAGGCCTGGACCTCCGGCCAGCCGCGGGTCTTCAGCCCGCAGTCCGGGTTGACCCACAGCCGCTCGGCGGGGATGCCGCCGAGTCCCTTGCGCAGCAGGGCGGCGACCTCGTCGCTGCCGGGGATCCGGGGCGAGTGGATGTCGTAGACGCCAGGGCCGACCTCGCGGGGGTAGCCAGCCCGCGCGAGCTGGTGGGCGACCTCCATGTGCGAGCGGGCCGCCTCCAGGCTGGAGACGTCGGCGTCCATGTCGTCCAGGGCGTTGAGGATGTCGCCGAACTCGACGTAGCACATGTGGGTGTGGATCTGGGTCTCGGCACGCACCCCGCTGGTGGTGAGCCGGAACGCCTCGGTGGCCCAGACCAGGTACGCGGCGCGGTCGGCCGTGCGCAGCGGCAGCGTCTCGCGCAGGGCCGGTTCGTCCACCTGGATCACCGCGGTGCCCGCGGCCTCCAGGTCGGCGACCTCGTCGCGCAGGGCCAGGGCGACCTGCCGCGCCGTCTCGGCCAGCGGCTGGTCGTCGCGGACGAAGGACCAGGCGAGCATGGTGACCGGCCCGGTCAGCATCCCCTTGACCGGGCGGTCGGTCTGCGCCTGGGCGTAGCCGGTCCAGCGGACGGTCATCGGCTCGGGGCGGGAGATGTCCCCGGCCAGGACCGGCGGGCGGACGTAGCGGGTGCCGTAGGACTGGACCCAGCCGTGCCGGGTGGCGAAGTAGCCGGTGAGCTGCTCGGCGAAGTACTGCACCATGTCGTTGCGTTCGGGCTCGCCGTGGACCAGGACGTCGATCCCGGCCTTCTCCTGGAAGGACAGGACCTCGCGGATCTCGGCCTCGATCCGCTGCTCGTAGCCGGCCGTGTCGATCCGTCCGGCACGCAGGTCGGCGCGGGCGTTGCGCAGCTCGGCGGTCTGCGGGAAGGAGCCGATGGTGGTGGTCGGCAGCAGCGGTAGGCCGAGCGCGGCGCGCTGCGCGGCGGCGCGCTCGGGGTAGGCCTGCGGGCGTCGGGTGTCGGCGTCGGTGACGGCTGCGCTGCGGGCCCGGACCGCCGGGTCGCGGGTCAGCGCGGAACCGGCCCGGGACTCCAGACCGGCCCGGTTGGCGGCGAGTTCGGCGGCGATGAGGTCGGTGCCCTGGGTCAGTCCGCGCGCCAGGGTGACGATCTCCGTGGTCTTCTGCCGGGCGAAGGCCAGCCAGCGGGCGACCTGGGGGTCGACGTCGCGCTCCCGGGCGGCGTCCAGCGGGACGTGCAGCAGCGAGCAGGAGGCCGCGACGTCGACCTGGTCGGCCAGGCCGAGCAGGGTGCCCAGGGTGGTCAGCGAGGCGGCGAGGTTGTTGATCCAGATGTTGCGGCCGTCGACCACGCCCGCAACCAGGCGCTTGCCGCGCAGGCCGCCGACCGTGGCGAGAGCGTCCAGGTTGGCGGCGGCGGGTCCGGTGAAGTCCAGCGCCAGTCCCTCGATCGGGGCCTTGGCCAGCACCGGCAGGGCCTCGCCGAGCCGGTCGAAGTAGGAGGCGACCAGCAGCTTGGGCCGGTCGGCCAGGCCGCCCAGATCGCGGTAGGCACGGGCGACGGTGTTGAGGTCGGCCGGGGTGCGGTCCTGCACCAGGGCAGGCTCGTCCAGTTGGACCCAGTCGGCCCCCGCGGCGCGCAGGTCGGCCAGCACCTCGGCGTAGACCGGCAGCAACCGGTCGAGCAGGGTGATCGGCTGGAAGTCGGCGGCCACGCCGGGGGCGGGCTTGGCCAGCAGCAGGTAGGTGACCGGGCCGACCAGCACCGGGCGGGCGCTGTGGCCGAGGGCCAGCGCCTCGCGCAGCTCGGCGACCTGCTTGGTCGAGTCAGCGGTGAAGACCGTGTTCGGGCCGAGTTCGGGGACCAGGTAGTGGTAGTTGGTGTCGAACCACTTGGTCATCTCCAGCGGCGCCACCTCCTGGGTGCCCCGGGCCATCGCGAAGTAGCCGTCCAACGCGTCCGCGTCGACGGCCTTACCGTGCCCGACGACCGAACGGTGCCGGTCGGGGATCGCGCCGACCATCACGCTGGTGTCCAGCACGTGGTCGTAGAAGGAGAAGTCACCGGTCGGGACCTCGTCCACACCGGCCTCGGTGAGCTGCTGCCAGGCCTGGCGGCGCAGTTCGGCCGCGGTGCGCTGGAGGGCGTCGGCGGTGACGCGGCCCTTCCAGTAGCCCTCGATGGCCTTCTTCAACTCCCGCTCGGGGCCCTGGCGGGGGTAGCCGTACACGGTGGCCCGTGCTGCCGCGGCTGCAGGCTTGCTGGTCAAGGGACTCTCCTTCGCGAGTACGTCACTGGACGACCCCGGAGACGGGTCGCAGGCGCGAAGGGACGACAGCACCGGGCGGCTCAGGACGCGGCTCTGCCGCGCGTGCCCACCTGATATGTACGCCGACCCGCCCACGAGGTCACCGGGATCTCCGCGCACACCTGTGGCGTGCACGGGCAGTGGCAGGTCTTCGGACTCGCGGGCACGTCTGCCGAGGGCAGACACCTACTGGCCGTCGCTTCCCAGACCCGTACCCGGGCCCAGTGCTTGATGACGGCGGTCGTTCCCACTCACCGCTGCGGGGCAGTCCCGGAATCACACCGGGTTCCCTCTTACGACGCGCCTGCCTGGCTGACAGGGCGAACCGACTGCAACCGCCAGACTAGACGCCGAATCAACACGACCGTGACCGCCGTCCCACATCATGGACATAAAGCCGGGGGGTCGGGTGCGACCGACGGCCAGGCGGCCTCCGGCCGGGGCCACCCCCTCGGCGTCGACCAGCCTGCCAACTCGGCTGGCACTCCCCGCCGCAGGGCTCAGGTCGCCTGGAGACGGCTACGGGCCACCTCGATCTCGCTCAAGGCGGCACCGCCGAACACCGCTTGATCCCGCAGAGCAGCGAAGACGCGGATGAAGTACGCAATGTTCTCGGGCCTCGCAGCAGCCGTGGTTGGACACCCCGGCGAACACCCTGGAAAGGAACCTCGCATGAACTGCTGCTCCGCCCCCCGGACGGCCTCCGATTGGCCACGCCAATGTCCAGAAACGACGAAAGCCCCCTGGTGGGGGGCTGTTCGTGTTGTTGGTTGGTTGGTTGGTGTCCGAGGGGGGACTTGAACCCCCACGCCCCGAAGGGCACTAGCACCTCAAGCTAGCGCGTCTGCCATTCCGCCACCCGGACCGGGTGATCGCCAGCGGCGTCTCCGCCGTGCTGACCAAGGAAACAATACCAAGAAAACGGAGTGCTTCTGACCGGGGTCCGCAGCGTCGGGACAGCGTCGGGACACGGTGCCGACCGATCACTTTTGCACCCTTAGCGATCACAGATGAGCAAGAAGCGTGCAGTTTACGTATCTGCCCGGGTGCACTGCGTAGCCACGCGGTCTCATATCGGATGAGCCGACCGACCGGCGCGGCAGCAGAAGACCCGCCGGGGGCCCGTACGCGCAGAGGATGGCGGCACCGACATGCATGTCCGCGGAGAAGTCCCTCCCGACCCCGCCTCCGGAACGCCGTCTCCCGCAGCGAACCCTCCGGGCGCCAGCCCTCCAGCCCCGCGGGCCCCCGGAGCCCCTGGGACACCCGGAGCCCCTGGAGCCCCCGGCATCCTCGGTGTCGAAGGCGTCTGGCGGTTCGCGGCACCAGCCGTGGACAGCTCCGTGCCGCAGGCGCGGCACGCGGTGCGGGATCTGCTGACGGCACAGGGCATGGCCGGGCCGCAGTACGACGACCTGCTGCAGGGGATGCTGCTGATCGTCTCCGAGCTGGTCACCAACGCGGTGCGGCACGCCGCGCTGCTGTCGCCGCAGATCGTGGTCGAGGTGGTGATCGGCTCCGGCTGGGTGCGGTTGTCGGTGGAGGACAGCCACCCCTACCGGCCCCGGGCGCTGCACAGCGACGAGGTGGAGTCAGGCCGCACCGGCGGGCGCGGACTGCTGCTGGTCAAGGCGGTCACCACGGAGGCGGGCGGGGTGTACGACGTCGAGCGCACCGCGGGCGGCGGCAAGGTGGTCTGGGCCTCGCTACCGCTCCCGGTGCCCGCGCCGCGCTCCGAGCAGGGGAACTGAGCGGCCGTCACCGTCCGCCGAACCTACCGACATCGGTGATCCCGGCGAACCCGCCGACGCCTGCAATCCCGTCACGCCGCCGACGCCACCGCCCCCGCCGACACGCCGTCAGATGATCTCGCGCCACCAGTGGTCGACCTTCGGCGGGTTCGCGACCTCGATCCGCTCCCCCGGCCGGGGCACCGCGATCCGGACCCCGCGCTCGTCGGCGTCCACGCAGAGCCGCTCCACCGGCTCGGACCAGTCGTGCAGCCCCAGCACGAAGGTCCCCCAGTGCACCGGCACGAACAACCCTTTCGCCGGGTCGTCGTGGCCCCGGTTGACGTCCAAGTGAGTACTCACTCCCTCCTCCGGGGTCATGTGCACCGAACGCCAGTGGTTGCTGTACGCGCCGACCTGGACCAGCGACAGGTCGAACGGGCCGTGCCGCTCCCCGGTCTCCGCGAAGCCGTCGAAGTACCCGGTGTCGCCGCTGTAGAAGACCCGCTGCTCGGCGCCGATGATCGCCCAGGAGCTCCACAGCGTGCCGTCGTTGGCGAAACCGCGGCCGGAGAAGTGCTGGGCCGAGGTGGACACCAGCCGCAGCCCGCCGACCTCGGTCTCCTCCTCCCAGTCCAGCTCGTCGAACCGCTCCGGGCCGACGCCCCAGCGCTCCAGGTGCGCGCCGACCCCGAGCGGCACCACGAAGCGCAGTTCGGGACGGGTACGGGCGAGGGTGCGGATGCTGCGCATGTCGAGGTGGTCGTAGTGGTCGTGCGAGATGACCACGGCGTCGATCCGCGGCAGCGCGTCCAGCGGCACCGGCGGCTGGTGGATCCGGCGCGGGCCGACCGACTGGGACGGCGAGCAGCGCTCGCTCCACACCGGGTCGAGCAGGATCCGGGTGCCCTCGACCTCGACCAGCGCGGTGGAGTGACCGAACCAGGTGACGGCGAGTCCGGTCCCGCCGACCGCGCCGACCAGCCCGTCCCTGACCAGCGGCACCGGACGGGTCGGGCGGCGGAGCTGCTTGCCGAACAGCATCTCCTTGAGGATCTGCCGCCCCTCGGCGGCACCGGGCGCGGCCTGCATCCCGCCGCCACCCTCGCCCTCACGCCCGCCCGCGCCCTCGCTGCCAGCCTCACGCCCGCCCGCGAATTCGGACTCGGACTCGGTCTCGGCCTCGAACCCGGCCCCGGTTTCAGCCCCGGGCCCGTCCCCGTCCGCCCCCCGCGGCTGAGCCTCGGCGGTGTTGTGGAACACCCCGTCCCGGTACTGCGGCGAGAGCCGCAGCCGGTCCCCGCGCGCGCCCTGCTTGGGGTCCCCGCCGAACGCGGCCGGCAGTTCGCGGGCCGCCCAGGCCAGCGCTCCGGCTGCCCCGACGGTGACCGCGCCCAGCGCGACCCCGATCGCCCCGGTCGTACCCGTCCGCCGCATGCCGTGCCACCTCTCGTACGGGCCGCCCGTTCGTCGTGACGGCCCCCGTCTGTTCGGCAAACGGTCCTGCGGTGGCGATGGTTCCGCCTGGCGGAGAGCCGCCGCGAGCCGTGCAGGGAAGCCGCCGCGAGCGGCACCCCTGCCGGTGGTCCCGCCTGGCCGACCGCTAGCCGACCGCGCTGAGGAAGTCGTCCAGCACCGCCGCGCCGAAGCGCAGCGCGTCCGCCGGGACCCGCTCGTCCACGCCGTGGAACAGCCCCTGGAAGTCGTAGCCGGGCGGCAGCCGCAACGGGGAGAAGCCGTAGCCGAGAATGCCGAGCTCGGAGAACTGCTTGGCGTCGGTCCCCCCGGTCATCGAGAACGGCACCACCGCCGCGCCCGGGTCGTGCGCCAGGACCGCCTCCCGCATCGCGGCGAAGACCGGCGCGTCGACCGGCGCGGTGAGCGCGCTGGAGCGGTGCTGGTACTCCCAGTCGACGTCCGGGCCGGTCAGCTCGTCCAGGACAGCCTCGAACTCGGCGGCCAGGCCCTCCCCCGGCAGGGTGCGGCCGTCGACCGCTCCGACGGCCAGTCCGGGAATCACATTGGTCTTGTAACCCGCTTGCAGCATCGTCGGGTTGGCGCTGTTGCGGAGGGTCCCGGCAACCAGCTTCGCCGCCGCCGGGTCGAGCCGCGCCACATAGGCGTCCACGTCGAACCCGGGGTCGTCGACCTCCTCGCCGCTCAGCGGCACGCCGGTGGCCGCGCCGAGCGCGAGCAGCGACGCCCGCACGGTCGGGGTGATCCGCACCGGCCAGCGGTGCTCACCGATCCGGGCCATCGCGGCGGAGAGCCTGGTCACCGCGTTGGCCGGGTTGGGCTTGGAGCCGTGCCCGGCCGTGCCGTGCGCGGTCAGCCGCAGCCAGCCGGTGCCGCGCTCGCCCGCGCCGACCGGGTAGAGCCGCTGCCCGGTGGCGGTGTGGACGGTGTACGCACCGGACTCGCCGATGGCCTCGGTGCAGCCCTCGAACAGATCGGCGTGGTTGCGGACCAGCCAGTCGGCGCCCGCTTCGGCGCTGTCCTCCTCGTCGGCGGTGAAGCAGAGCACCACGTCCCGGCGCGGACCGCGGCCCTCGCGCCCCCAGGCGCGGGCGACCGCGAGCATCATCGCGTCCATGCCCTTCATGTCGACGGCGCCGCGCCCCCACACCACGCCGTCGCGGATCTCCCCGCTGAAGGGGTGCACGGTCCAGTCGGACGCCTCGGCCGGGACCACGTCCAGGTGTCCGTGCACCAGCAGCGCGGGCAGACCGGGCTCACTGCCGCGGATCCGGGTGACCACGTTGGCCCGGCCCGGCGCGGACTCCAGCACCAGCGGCGAGAGCCCCGCCTCGGCCAGCCGCTCGGCGGCGTACTCGGCGGCGGGGCGCTCCTTGCAGTCGCCGCCGCCGCGGTTGGTGGTGTCGATCCGGATCAGCTCGGAGGTGAACCGGATCGCCTCGTCGCCCCGCAGCGCCCCGCCGTCGACTTCCTTATCCACCGCAGTACCCCTCACATCCGCACGTCCGCCGTCCCGGCGCGGTCCAGCACCCGATCATGCCCCACCCGGCCCACCCGCCCGCAACCCACCGGACGGTCGGGCCGTCCCGGCCGGCGATAGGATCAGTCACCTCATGACTGCCACCCTCGTCGCCAAAGACCTCGCCGCCGGCCACGGCGAACGCATCCTGTTCTCCGCCCTGGACCTGGTCGTCGCCCCCGGCGACGTGATCGGGTTGGTGGGCGTCAACGGTGCGGGCAAGTCCACCCTGCTGCGCCTGCTGGCCGGCCTGGACACGCCCGAGTCGGGCTCCCTGCGGCTCAGCCCGCCCACCGCGACCGTCGGCCACCTCCCGCAGGAGCCGGAGCGCCGTCCCGGCGAGTCGGTCCGTGCCTTCCTGGGCCGCCGCACCGGCGTCAGCGCCGCTCAGGCCGAGCTGGACGCGGCCACCCAGGGTCTGGTCGACGAGACCCCCGGCGCCGACGACGCCTACTCCACCGCCCTGGAGCGCTGGCTCGACCTCGGCGGCGCGGACCTGGACGAACGCGCCGAGGAGGTCGCCGCCGACCTCGGTCTGACGGTCGGTCTCGACCTGCCGATGACCGCCCTGTCCGGCGGTCAGGCCGCCCGCGCCGGCCTGGCCTCGCTCCTGCTCAGCCGCTACGACGTGTTCCTGCTGGACGAGCCCACCAACGACCTGGACCTGGACGGCCTGGACCGGCTGGAGTCCTTCGTCGGCGGCCTGCGCGCCGGAACCGTGCTGATCAGCCATGACCGCGAGTTCCTGACCCGCACGGTGACCCGGGTGCTGGAACTGGACCTGGCCCAGCAGCAGGTGAACCACTTCGGCGGCGGCTACGCCTCCTACCTGGAGGAGCGCGAGCGGGCCCGCCGGCACGCCCGCGACGAGTACGAGGAGTACGCGGACACCGTCTCCTCGCTGGAGGCCCGCGCCCGGACCCAGCGCTCCTGGATGGAGAAGGGCGTCAAGAACGCCCGCCGCAAGGCCCCGGACAACGACAAGCACGGCAAGGCGTTCCGGACCGAGTCGACCGAGAAGCAGGCGGCCAAGGCCCGGCAGACGCAGCGGTTGATCGAGCGCCTCGACGTGGTGGACGAGCCGCGCAAGGAGTGGGAGCTGCGGATGGAGATCGCCGCCGCGCCGCGCTCCGGCGCGGTGGTGGCGACCCTCAACGGCGCGAAGGTCCAGCTCGGCGACTTCTCCTTCGGCCCGGTGGACCTGCAGATCGACTGGGCCGACCGGGTCGCGATCACCGGCGCCAACGGCTCCGGCAAGTCGACGCTGCTGGCCGCCCTGCTGGGACGGCTGCCACTGGACGCGGGGCAGTCCTCGCTCGGCCCCGGCGTCGTGGTCGGCGAGGTGGACCAGGCACGCGGGCTGTTCCTCGGCGAGCAGCCGCTGCTGGAGGCCTTCGGCGAGGCCGTGCCCGACCTGCCGCCGGCCGACGCGCGGACGCTGCTGGCCAAGTTCGGCCTGCGCGCCGCGCATGTGCTGCGCCCGGCGGCAACCCTCTCCCCCGGCGAGCGCACCCGCGCGGCACTGGCACTGCTCCAGGGCCGCGGGGTGAACCTGCTGGTGCTGGACGAGCCGACGAACCATCTGGACCTGGCCGCCATCGAGCAATTGGAATCCGCGCTGGCCTCCTACACCGGGACGCTGCTGCTGGTCACCCACGACCGGCGGATGCTGGACGCGGTGGAGACCAACCGCCGGATCGCCGTCGACAGCGGACAGGTCAGCGTGAGCTGACCCGTCCGCCCGTCCGCCGCTCCGTGCCCGATAGTTGACGCTCCGTCACCCCTGCTTCGGCGGAACGTACTTGTAGCCGACCCGGCGGACCGTGACGATCCCGGCACGGTAGCGCAAGCCCAACTTGCGGCGCAGCCGCGCTACATGGACGTCCACGGTGCGGCCGTCGCCGATGTGGCCGTATCCCCACACGGCGGTGACCAGGTGGTCGCGGGTGTGCACCCGGTGCGGGTTGGCGGTGAGATGGGCCAGCAACTCGAACTCCAGGTAGGTGAGTTCCAGCAGCTCACCGTCCACTCGCGCGGTGCGCCGCTCCCGGTCGAGCTGAATCCCGCCAGCGGCGGACGCGGGCGCGGGCAGGGACGCGGGCAGGGACGCGGGCGCAGACGCCGTCCCGGTCACCGATCGCAGTGACGGCGGCTGCGGCGACGCGACCGCAGCAGTCGGCCCGGCCGGAACCAGCACCAGGTAACCGACCATGGGCACGCCACTCCGGCCCACCTCGGAGCCCAACTCAGCACCCAGCTCGACGCCCAACCCGGCGCCCAGTTCAGCAACCCACTCGGCAGGCAGCCCAGCGGGCACCCCGCCGCCCCCGGCGGCCTGCGGCCAGCGGGTGACGACAGCCCCCTCCGGCAGCCGCAGCACCCTCTCGGCGCCGGTAGTGGGCAGCAGGGACAGCGGAGGCGTCGGGCGGACCGGGCCGGGCAGGACCGAGGTCACGGTTCGGAGGTGCGGGGTGGCCAACTGGGAGACATTCGACATGACAGGACTCGCTTTCGCGCAGGCAGGAAGGAAACGGGCGACAGGTGCGGTCGTCTGCGCGCGAGAAAGGTCGACGTGATGGCGGGAGCCGGGCTGAAGGCTGTGGTCAGCCGCCCGTGCGAACCCCGCGGACCTGCGCGCCAGGACAGCGGCAACAGGTCTCGTCGAAGTGGAACGGCTGCCGGGACGGCCAGAACGGTTCGAGGTCGAGGTCTCGACGCCTCGTCCCCGCGCTCCGGACCGCGTCAGCGGCAGCAGTCATCTCCATGGCCCCATTCAAGCAGACCCGCTCCCGCCTGGACACCACCGCCCCCGACCTGTGGTCTGTCCTTTGCCTTCCCTTCTTTCTGACGGTCTGTTAGATACTTGGTGCGGACGACCCACCAGGTGCCCTCCGCCCCACCCCGCGAGGAGCCGCCCCGTGACCCAAGCCCAGGTTCCCGACGTCGCGTCCCCAGATCCCGAGCCGCCGACGGCCCGACTGGAGGGCGCCTCCCGCCTCCGGATCTTCACCGTCATCGGCATCGTCGTCCTCTTCGCCGAGATCGCCGCGCTGCAGTACACGATGGTCGCCTCGGCCGCGCGCGACATCGCCCCGTCCTTCCCCGGCGTGGGCGCCAACATCAGCTGGATGGTCATCATCTTCGGCCTGGTCGGCGCGGCGACCACACCGATCTTCGGCAAGATGTCCGACCTCTGGGGCAAGCGGCGGATGATGCTGATCTCCGGGGCGTCCTTCGCGGTCGGCACCCTGATCTGCGCGCTCACCTCCTCCTGGACCCTGTTCCTGGTCGGCCGGGCCCTGGAAGCGGTCGCGATCAGCGCGCCCACCGTGGCGTACGGGCTGTTCCGCGACATCCTGCCGCGCCGCTACATCCCCGCCTCGATCGGCGTGATCGCCACCGGACTCGGCATGTCGGCGCTGGTCGCGCCGCTGCTGGGCGGGTGGCTGCTGGACCACTACTCCTGGCGCTCGCTGTTCTGGTTCCTGCTGATCTTCGTCGCCGTGGTCGTCCCGCTGCTGGTGCTGCTGGTCCCGGAGACGCCGCTGCGGACCCACCAGCGGCTGGACCTGGCCGGGGCGCTGACCCTGGCCACCGGTGTCGGCTTCGTGCTGATCTACCTCTCCAACGGCGCGACCTGGGGCTGGGGCCGTCCGACCGCCTGGGGCTGGGCGGCCGGGGGCGTGGCGCTGCTGCTGGTGTTCATCGCGGTCGAGCACCGCACCAGCCAGCCGATCATGGACCTGCAGCTGCTGTTCTCGCCCAAGGTGACCATGGTGCTGCTGGCGGCGATGCTCGGCAGCATCGTGATCGGGGTCCAGGGCTACTCCATCCCCTACATGCTGCAGACGCCGAGCCACGCCCAGCTCACCCATCTGATCACCAGTCAGGTGGTGGCCGAGTCCCACGGCCAACTCCCGGCGTCGATGGTGCCGATGGTGCACATCGGCTTCACCGGCCTGATGGCGTACGGGCTCGGGGCGACCCTGCTCGGGTACGGCCTGCACTCGGCGGTGTTCTCCGGCGGCACCGGGATGCTGGCCGGCGGGGCCGCGGGCGAGTGGGCCCGCAAGGTGGGTCCGCGCTACCCGCTGATCGTGGCGATGGCCACCTTCACCGTCTCCACCCTCCTCTACGCCTTCTACGCGCACTCGGCGTGGCAGTACGCGGTGATCGCGGTGGTCTTCGGGCTGGGCTTCGGCTCCTTCTACGCCGCCGCGCCGAACCTGATCGTCGAGGCCGTTCCCGCGCGGCAGCAGGGCATCAGCGCCGGGATGCTGGGCGTGGTCAACAGCCTCGCCACCTCCATCGGCACCGCCGCGCTGACCGCGTTCCTGGCCGCGAACCCGGCGCAGTTCAAGGTCACCATCCCCGGTGTATCCGCCTCCCTGACCGGCGGATACCACCCGATTCCGGGCCTCTACACCGACAACGGCTACCGGAACGGGCTGCTGTTCGCGGCGGGCGCCGGACTGGTCGGCCTGGTGGTGGCCGTCCTGATGCGCCACGGCCGCCGTCCCGCGACCGGCGGCGAGGCCAGCGGCTGACCGGCCGACCGGCCGACCACGTGCTGACCTGTCGTCAACTCCGGTGCGTCCCGCTCATCCCAGCCGGATCAGGCTCCCCTGCGGGTCTATCCGGTCCGCACCCTCGTCGTCGAACCACAGCCCGCCGGTGGCGAGGTACCGGAAACGGTGCTCCCCCGGCGGGAAGGTCAGCGTGACCGTCCTGGTGCCGTTGCGCCGCCGCACCAGCTCGGCCACGCCCGGCTGCCAGCCGTTGAAGTCACCCACCACACTCACCGTGCCCTCCGGCCGCTCGTCGGCCAGCCGGAACGTCACCCTGGTCCGTCCACCGAACAGACGGGTACGAGTCAGCAATTGCGTTCACTCCCCTCCGCTGCGTCCCCACGCCGCTCGACGGCGTGGCGCCCGCTCCCAGCATGGCCGAAGATCCACCCCGGACGGAAGGGACCCCCGGCGCTTCACGCCCATTGGCGGACTCCGGCCACGGCGGCGCGGGGCCGAGCGGGGGCTCCGGCTACGCTCCGGTCATGGCCACTCCCGCTGCTGCTGCCTTCTACCTGCCCCTGGACACCGCCTCCGGTCCCGACCCCGGCCCCGGCTCCCCGTCCGACCGCTTCGCCACCACCCGCTTCGCGGCAACCGCGCTGACCCGCGGTCCGTGGAGCCCCGACGCCCAGCACGCCGGTCCCCCGGCCGCCCTGCTCGGACGCGCCGTGGAGCAGCACGCGGCACGGACCCGTCCCGGCGCCCGGGTGGTCCGGACCACCTTCGAGGTGCTGCGCCCGGTCCCGATCGCCGAGGTCACCGTCAGCGTCCGAGACGCCGAGTCCGGCCGCAACGTCGGCCGGGTCGAGGCCGAACTCCGGGGCCCGGACCAGCGGGTGGCCATGCGCGCGACCGCGCTGCTGATGCGCGCCGAGGACGCCGCCGCGCCCGAGGTCGACCTGCCCCGGGCGGTCCCCGGACCGGAGGAGTGCCCGGAGGGCAGCTTCCCGGTGCGCTGGGACGAGGGCTACCACACCGCCGTCGAGGTGCGGTTCGCCTCCGGCTCCTTCACCGAACGCGGCCCGGCCGCCTGCTGGTTCCGGATCCGGTACCCGCTGGTCGACGGAGAGGAGACCTCCGGCCTGTGCCGCACCCTGATCGCCGCCGACTCCGGCAACGGCATCTCCGGCGAGCTCGAGATGTCCCAGTACCGTTACACCAACGCCGATCTGACGCTCCATCTGCGCCGCGCGCCGGTCGGCGACTGGGTCGGCCTGCAGTCCAGGACCACCCTGGACCAGGCCGGGATCGGCCTCGCCGACAGCCTGGTCATGGACGAGAAGTCCATGATCGGCCGCGCCGCACAGACCCTCTTCGTCACCCCCGCAGCCGATGACCGCCGATGACCTGACGCCGCCCCGGATCGTCGCCTTCCCCGAGTCCGAGGCCCCGGAACACCTGCGGCTCCAGGCCCTGGACCTGCAGGAACAAGCCTGGCCCAGCGCGCCGGCACCCGCACCCGCCGCCACACCTCCCACCTCACCCGCGCCTCCCGCCGCACCCGCACCCGCACCCGCCTACGACCCCCGCCACGACCCGGCACTCCGCCCGCTCTCCCTCTTCCTCCTGGCCGAGGACGGACGCACCGTCCTCGCCTCGCTGGACGTCCTGTCCAAACAGCTCGACCACGCCGGACGGCGCTACGCCGCGTCCGGGCTCAGCCGTGTGGTCTCCTCCCCGGCCCACCGGGGCCGGGGCCACGGCCGCCGACTGGTCGCCGCCGCCCTCGACACCGTCCGCCGCGGCGGCGCCGACCTCGGCCTGTTCACCTGCGACCGCCCGCTCCGCGGCTTCTACGAGGGCGCCGGCTGGCAGTTCCTCCCCGGCGCGGTCCTGGTCGGCGGCACCGCGGAGGAGCCCTTCCCCAGCGACCGTCCGGGCTTCGACAAGGTCACCATGGCCGCCTTCCTCACCCCGCACGCCCGCGTCCACGCCGCCGACTTCCGGCACACCCGGATCGCACTGCACCCGGGCCCGGTCGACCGGCTCTGGTGACCCCCCACCGGGACCGGAGCGCGATCCGCCAGAATGGGCGGACGTCCGTCTCCGATCCAGCAGGGAACCATGACTACGCTCACCGTCACCACGGCCAACGTCAACGGCCTGCGCGCCGCCACCGGCAAGGGCTACGTCGAGTGGCTGGCCGCTACCGAGGCCGACGTGGTCTGCCTGCAGGAGGTCCGGGCCGAACCGGACCAGCTCGCCGACCACGTCCGCGCCCCCGAGGGCTGGCACACGCTGTGGGCGCCGAGCAGCGCCAAGGGACGCGCGGGCGTCGCGGTGCTCTCCCGCACCGAGCCGGAGGCCCGGCGGATCGGCTTCGGCTCCACCGAGTTCGACGCCACCGGGCGCTACGCAGAGATCGACCTGCCCGGCGTCACCGTCGCCAGCCTCTACCTCCCCTCCGGTGAGGCGGGCACCCCGCGGCAGGAGGAGAAGGAGCGGTTCCAGGCGGAGTTCCTGGACCACCTCAAGGTCCTCCGCAAGCGCGCCGCCGACGACGGCCGCGAGGTCGTGGTCTGCGGCGACTGGAACATCGCGCACCACGAGGCGGACCTCAAGAACTGGAAGACCAACCAGAAGAGCTCCGGCTTCCTCCCGGAGGAGCGCGCCTGGCTCACCCGCGTCCTGGACGAGGCCGGCTACGTCGACGTGGTCCGCCGCCTGCACCCGGAGGTCGCCGGACCGTACTCCTGGTGGTCCTACCGCGGCCGCGCCTTCGACAACGACGCGGGCTGGCGGATCGACTACCTGATGTCGAGCCCGGGACTCGCGGAGAGGTGCGTCGAAGCCCACGTCGAGCGGGCCTCCACACACGCCGAGCGCTGGTCCGACCACGCCCCGGTCACCGCGGTCTTCGAGCTCGGGTGACGTGACCGCGGGAGCGAGCAGCCGGGCACGGTCGACAGCCACCCCTCATGGTCGGCCTCACCCCCGCCGAACTCGAAGCCCTCGACAACCTCGACACCGGTACCCGCGGCGGCCCCGAGCCCGACGCCATCACCCTGGAAGCCTTCGGCCGCGACATCCCCGAAGCGTGACCCCACCCCCCGGGCGCGGAGAACCCCGGTGACGCGGCGCGGGACAACCCCTTCGGCTTCGGCGCCTAGCGGACCAGGGTGAAGCGGTCCACCACCGTCCCGTCCTCGGTGAGTGCGCGGACCGTCAGCCGGGGCGGGCGGCCCGGTCCCGCTGGGGTGGCGTCGACGGCGACCAGGCAGTAGCCGGTGTAGCGGACCCGGGACCAGTGCACCTGGACGGTGGCGTTGTCGCCGTCCGGGTCGCAGACGACCATCGGCACCGGCGCGTCGTTCGGGGTCTCGTGGCCCAGGTAGCTGTCGGAGGCCGGGAAGGAGTAGATCCCGCCCCCGCCGCCGCCCGCGACCAGGTAGGTGGTGCCGTCCTTCGCGGCGCTGACGGTGCCCCCGGCCGGGGCCTCGCGGGTGGGCTTCCCGGCCCGGATCGGGTCGGTGCGCTCGTAGATGTGGTTGTGGCCGTTGAGCACCAGGTCCACGTGGTACGTGTCGAACAGCGGGGTCCAGTGCTGCTGCGCGCCGAGCTCGGCCCCGTTGTCGTGGCAGGTGGAGTAGGCGCACTGGTGGAAGTAGACCACCACGAAGTCGATGCCGGGGTCCGCCCGGAAGGCGGCCAACCGGTGCTCCAGCCAGCGCTGCTGGCGCCCCTGGGTGCGGTCCAGGTTGGCCGGGGTGTTGTAGCAGATGTCGTTGCCGTCGAGGCTGATCAGGCCGACGTTCTGGTAGCGCCAGGAGTAGATGCCGGTGGACGGCGTGCCGGCCGATTCCCAGGCGTTGTCGGGCATGGTGAAGCGGGCCCGCACGCCGCCGTAGCGGTCCTCCGAGTACCAGGCCTCCATCTCGTGGTTGCCGATCGCCATCATCCACGGGATCTGCGAGGCGACCGGCTCGTTCTGGACGAAGAAGGAGTCCCAGAGCCGGGCGTCGTAGGAGTCGGTGAGGTCGCCGCCGCCGTCGCTGTTGGCGTACGAGAGGTCGCCCATGTGCACATGGAAGGCCGGGACCAGACCCTCGATCAGGGTGCTGGTGGCGACGGCGTTGTAGCCGACGCCCTGGTCGCCGAAGGCGGTGAAGGTGAAGCCGGAACCGTGTCCCGGCGACGGCGCGGTGCGGAAGCTCGCCACCTCGCCGAGCCGGGTCCGGCCTCCGGCCGGGTCGTAGCCCTGGTGGCCGACCACGTAGTAGTACGTGGTGTCCGGCAGCAGGTGGTCGAGCACCGCGTGCAGGTAGTACTGGGTCACCGTCCTCGGCTTGACCAGCGGTTCGTCCTCCACCGGCTGCTGCCAGGAGAGTTGGCTGACCAGCGGGCGCACCTCGGCGCGGATACGGGCGCCGAAGTCCCCCGGGCGGGTGCCGAGCCGGACGAACGGGTCGCGGACCGCGGCCGGCACCTGCCAGGAGACCACCACCTGCCGGGACGGGTCGGCGCCGTAGCCGAGGTGCCGTCCGAACGGGCGCAGTGCGGACCCGGACGTGCTGTCGCCGCGGCCGAGCGGGGCGGCGCCGGAGCGGGTCGGGGCGGTCAGGGCAGCCGCGTAGGCCGGGGCCGGGAGCAGCGCGCCCCCGGCGACGAGGGCCGCGCCACCGGCCGCACCGAGCCGCAGGAGGTCGCGCCGGGTGCCGGCGGTGATGCCTGAATTGCTCTCTGGGGTCTCGAACATGAGCAGGAGTTAAGTACAATTACCAGGAATATGGCAAGGGCTTCGGAGTCATTGACAGGACGTCTTCGCAGCGGGTAAAACATCTCTCAGCGGCTTGGCGCGGAAGTTCAGAACTGGACGCGCTCAGGTGTTTCTGTCCCGGCCGCCTGCGGCCCTATGCCGCTTGTGGCCTGCGGCCTGCCTGCTCGCCTGCTCGCCTGCCTGTCGCAATGACGACTGCCCGTCCGTCCCGCAGGGGATACCTGTGACGCACCCGCACTTCCCTGTGCGCCCCGGCATGCCCTGGCGATACGTCAGCTCGCCGTCCACAAATATCAACCGTTCACGAACTTATGCAGCTCCACGTACGCCCGCGGTTGCCGATCGGGGACGTCGGCTCCCCGTCCGCGGCAGCCGTCCGGTGGCGGGGGACGCCGCCCCGATTCGCCACCGTTCGATTCGGCCTGCGATCATCTGCTTCCGAGGTCGCTCCCGGATCTCGCTCCGCCAACTCCCCCGAGGGTCCTGTGTCGAACCGCCGCCGTCCCAAGTCCGCGCGCCGCCGCTACGGTGTGATCTCCCTCGCCGTGACCGTCGCCCTCGGCGGCGGAGTGGCCGTGGCGCTGGCCGCGACCTCGGGCAGCTCCGGCGACGGCCAACGGACCGTCAGCGACACAGCGCCGCTGGGCCCGAGCGGCACACCGGCCGCCAGCGCCACCGGGAGCGCCAAGGCCTCCGCCGGCGGCAGCCCGACCGCGACCGGCACTGCGACCGGCACGGCCGGCGCCACGACCACGGCCGGCGCGAAGGCCACGGCCTCCGCCTCGGGCAGCGCCGGGGCGAAAGCGGGCAAGGCCGCGTCCGGCGGCACCCCGGCCAAGAGCGTCCCGCTGCCGGGGCACGCACCCGCGGTGTTCACCGGCCGGGCCTTCGACACCTGCACCGCGCCCACCCTCGCCACCATGACCGCCTGGCGCAAGAGCTCCCCGTACGGGGCCGCGGCTGTCTACGTCGGCGGCCGGAACCGCGGCTGCGCACAGCCCCAGCTCACCAACTCCTGGGTGCACTCGGTCAGTTCGGCTGGCTGGAAGCTGATACCGCTGTATGTCGGGGCCCAGCCGCCGTGCCAGACCGGCGGCAACCCGGAACGGATCACCGCCGCCGACGCCGACTCGCTCGGCGCCACCGACGGTGCCGACGCCGCGAGCCGGGCCGCCGCCCTGGGCATGCGCGCGGGCAGCACCCTCTATCTGGACATGGAGGCATACGACACCAGCAACACGGCCTGTGTGGCCGCGGTGCAGAGCTACGTCCAGGCGTGGGACCGGGCAGCCCACGGGAAGGGCTACTGGGCCGGGTTCTACGGCTTCAGCCAGAGCAGCGCCGCCGCCGTGGCCAGCGCGAAGTCCGCTGGGCGGCCGGACCTGCCGGACGCCTTCTGGTACGCGCGCTACGACGGCAACGCCGACACCACCACCGGGTTCCCCTACTCCAGCAGCCTGTGGACCGGCCACCGCCGCGGCCACCAGTACGCGGTGAACCTGAAGGAGACCTTCGGCGGGGCCGCCCTCACCGTTGACCACGACGCCTGGGACGGCCCGGTCGCGATCGTCGGCTAGCGGGCGGGCCCCACTCCTGACGGGCGGGGGCCCTCCGACTCCTGACGGGCGGGGGCCTCCGACTCCTAACGGGGGTGCACCTCCAGGAAGGTGCGGACGCCGGATTCCAGAGCGCCCTCGATCCAGGCGGGCTTGAGGCTGGTGTGCTCACCGGCGAAGTGGACCCGCCCCTCGACGGTACGGGCGGCGGCATGCAGCTCGTGGAGTTGGCCGGGCGTGAAGACGACGGCCTCGCCGAGCGCGTAGCGGGCCCGCGCCCAGGACTGGGTGGCGCCGGTGCCGGTGAACTCCCGGCGGACCACCGGACCGAACATCCGCTCAAGGTCGTTGAGTGCGAAGGCGTAGCGCTCGCCGTCGGTCAGCGAGTCCCAGCGGGTCGCGTCGTCGGACCAGGTGTAGGCGGCGAGCACCACGCCGCCCTTGGAGCCGTCGGGCGCGTGCGAGGGGAAGTAGGTGAAGCGGCTGGGACTGTCGGACACGCAGCCGCCGCCGGTGAAGCCGGTGGCGCCCTTCTCCCAGAACCGGGTCTTGAACTCCAGCAGGACCTTGGTGGCCGAGTCGTAGTGCAGTTCGGTCACGGCGCGGCGCTTGGGGTAGGACATCGCCGGTTCGACGTCGCAGAAGCGCAGGGCGGAGAAGGGGATGGCGACGATGGCGTAGTCGCCGGTGAAGGTCTCCACCGGGTTGACCGGCGCGCCGTCGCAGGAGGTCTCGCTGCCGGTCTCGGCGGTGGTCTCGACCGTGACCCCGTGCGCGGTCTGCACCAGCCGGGTCATCCTGCGGCCCAGCCGGATGTCGTTGCGCAGCGGGGCGGCGAGGGCGGTGGTCAGGGTGTCGGTGCCGCCCTCCAGTTCCCAGTAGCGGCCGGTGGGGGTGATCGCAGCGCGGTCCATCAGGGTGGGGATCAGCGAGTAGTGCAGGCGGGAGGTGAGGTTCTCGATGGTGCCCGCGGCCTGGATCCGGGCCAGGTCCCAGCCGGCCTCCTCGACCAGGAAGCGGTGGGTGGAGTAGCCGTCGTACTGCTCCAGGATCGCCTCCCATGCGCTGAGCTTGTCGTTGATGCTGCCGGACGCCGCCACGGTGACCTTCGCCAGGGCCTTGTCCACGGCCGCCGTGGTGGTGACGGTGTCCTCGGTGTCGCCGAAGGACCTGTTGACCTTCGTGGGGGCGGCGGCGTAGGCGGCGCGGCTGGTCGTCGCACCGTTGACCAGGATGCGGGTGCGGTTGGTGGCGGCGGGGGCCTTGAAGCTGCCGTCGTCGGTGCCGTTGCTCCACAGCTCGCCGGTGAACGCCTGGTAGGTCACCGGCGGCACCGTGCCGGTGGGGTTCGCGCCGGGGGCGACGTCGGTGTTGTAGAACAGGCGCCGGTTGAGCTTCAGCTTGTCGGCCAGGGCCAGCACCAGCGGGTGGAAGTCGGGCAGCCGCATCGCGCCCGCTTCGGCGTGCAGCGCCTTGTCGGCGAAGACGCCGCGGAAGGTCTTGACCCGGCCGCCGATCCGGTTGCCGTTGGCCTCGATGACGACGACCTGGTGCCCGGCGGCCTTCAGCAGCGTCGCCGCGGTGAGGCCGGCCGCACCGGCCCCGATCACCAGGACCTTCTTCGCCGGGCCGCGCGGCGGCAGCTTCCCGTCGATCAGGACGCGCAGGTACTCCAGCTTCAGGTCCTCGCCGTGGTCGCCGACGAGCAGCAGTTTGCGGGCGAGGTCCGCGCTGGCGCCCGGGGTGGCACCACCCGGCGCGGACGCCGGGGCCAGGGCGGGGGCGACGCCCGGGGCCGCACCGGGGGCGGCGTCGGGTGCGCGTCGGGGTGGGGCGAGGGCCGTGGTCGCGGCCACGGTGGTGACGGCCGCCGCGGAGCCGATGAAGGCCCGTCGGCGCATGGGTGACGGATCGTCAGCGGCCTCGGTCTGGTTCGGATTCGGATTCGGGGCGAATCGCGGGGGGTGGTTCGAGTCGGTCGTCATGGCAGCAGCCCTCTCCACGCGGCGCGGTCAGGCCGTGCCGGGCGACGGGTGAGGGCCCGTCAGCCGAGGCACGTCCTGGCAGGAGCCCCAGACGTGCCCCCGAACGGGAAGCTAGAGGCCGTGACCGATCGTCAGCAAACGAACGACCATCACGTCACCCGTTTGGCGGTGCACCGCCCCACACCACGCGCCGCACCCGAAACCCCTGTGCGCCCACCCGAACACGCCACCGCCGCCCCACCCACCGCACCGCTTCGCGGTGGCCGACCCGCGACGGACAACGGAAAAGGGGCGGGCCCGTCCATGACGGCCCGCCCCTCGTCTCCCGGTCAGCAGGTTGCGCTATCCCGCCACCGAGGGTTCGGGGACGCGCTCCGGCACGTCCTCGGTCGGAACGGGCAGCGGCGACGGGGCGACCCGCAGCGCCCGGGCGGCCCAGCCGGGCAGATACCAGTTCCAGCGGCCGAGCAGCGAGACCAAGGCCGGGACCAGCAGCGCGCGCACCACCGTGGCGTCCAGCAGGATGCCGATCGCCAGAGCGGAGCCGAAGATCTTCAGCATCGTCTCCGAGCTGGAGCTGAGCGCCGCGAAGGAGCCGAAGAGGATCAGCGCCGCGCAGGTGACCAGGCGGCCGGTGCGGCCGATCCCCTGCACCACCGCGGTGGTGGTGGAACCGGACTTGTCGTACTCCTCGCGCATCCGGGACAGGATGAAGACCTCGTAGTCCATCGAGAGGCCGTACAGGAACGCGAACACCATCAGCGGGACCCAGGACGTGATCGCGTGGGTGGCCGGGACCCCGAAGATCACCTGCGAGCCGTGGCCGTCCTGCCAGAGCAGCCGCAGCACGCCGTAGACCGCGCCCACCGAGAGGACGTTGAGCAGGAAGGCCTTCACCGCCAGCACGATCGAGCGGAACGCCCGGGTCAGCAGCACGATGGTGACCAGCCCGATAAGGGTGAGCATCAGCGGCAGGTTGCCGTAGACGGCGCTGATCATGTCGACGTCGGTGGCGCCGCTGCCGCCGGTCATCGCGGCCGGGGCCGCCTGCTCGGTGGCGGTGCGGACGTGGCGCAGGATGCTCTGGCCGGTGGGCCCGGTGGTCTCGGTGCCGGGGATCACCACGACCATGGCCGTGCTGTCGTGCTGCCAGCCGGCGCCGGTCGGGGAGATCGCGGTGAGGACGCCGCCGGTGTGCTCGGCGGCGGCGGTGACCGCGGCGGCGGAGTCCTTGGGCGCGAGGACCTCGATCGGGGTCAGCACGCCGGTGGAGAAGCCGGAGTGCTCCAGGGTGACCAGGCCCGCACGGGCCGGTCCGGCGTTGGCCAGGCTGTCCGCGCCCGGCTCGCCGATCTTCAGGCCGAACGCGGCGACGAACAGGAAGCCGAGGACGGCCAGCGAGACCAGGGCCGCGATCCAGCGGCGCTTGACGATGAAGCCCGCCCAGCGGGTCCAACCGCGTGAGGCGGTGGACTCCTGACGCAGCTTCGGCCAGTCCAGGCGCTTGCCCACGCCGAGCAGCAGGGCCGGCAGCAGGGTCAGCGAGACCAGCACGCTGACCAGCGGGATGGTCATCCCGCCGAGCGCGATGGAGCGCAGGAACGGAACCGGCAGGACCAGCATCGACGCCAGTCCGATGGCAACGGTGACGCCGCTGAACGCGACCGCGCTGCCGGCGTGCTTCAGCGACTCGCGCACCGCGGTCTCGTTGTCGTGGCCGTGCGCGATCTCCTCGCGCCAGCGGGTGACCACCAGCAGGGAGTAGTCGATGGCGACGCCCAGGCCGATGACGCCGACCAGGAACTGCACGATGGAGCTGACGTCGGTCAGGTAGGTCAGGCCCAGGATCGCCAGGAACGAGGAGGTCACCGAGACCGCGGCGACCAGCAGCGGCAGCAGGGCGAGCAACGAGCCGAAGACGAACAGCAGCACGGCCAGTGCGCCCAGGCCGGACAGCAGGGCCTCGGTCAGCACGCCGCTGCCGCTGCTGGTGGTGCCGGCGGTGGCCAGCGGGTCCATGCCGGTGAGCTGGACCACGGAGCCGGCCGGCAGCGCCGCCTTGAGGTCGGCGACGGTGGTGGCGCTCTGGGCGGCGATGTCGTTGTCGTTGAAGCCGTTGGTGGCGAACGGCGGACGGAAGACCAGTCCGTAGCTGGTGCGGCCGTCGGCCGAGACGAAGTGCCGGTCGCCGGTGTTCGCGTAGGAGGCGACGCGGACGCCCTTGATCGTGGCCACGGAGTCGAAGCCTCGGGTCAGCGCCGCCTTGGCGGCCGGGTCGTCCACGGTGGTGCCGGGTGGCAGGGTCACCACCGGCACCAGGGGCGCGACCGAGGCGCCGTTGCCGTACTGGGCGACGATCTGCTGATTGGCCTTGAATCCCGGTTGTCCGGGCAGGGAGAACTCGTTGGACAGGTGCTTGTTGATCCCGCCGGTGGCGGCGATGCCGCACACCAGGGCGACCAGCCAGAGGGCAGCCACCCATCGGCGGCGAGCGATGACGAACTCGGACAATGTGTTCATAGCGCTTGTTCCTACCCGTAGCCGGCAGTGCCGTGGTGGAGGTCGCGTACAGAGCAAGCCGCACAGGCTTTCTGGGCTAGAACTGCCTGGGCCTCAGGACGCTGTCCGAGCGGAGTCCGCACCGGTCATCGAGGTCGTCCAGTACCGCGGACAGGCCCACGGTGAGCATCTTGGTGCGGACGCCGCCGAGGATCCGGGACATGAACAGGCCTCCGACGCCGGTGAATCCGGTGTGGTCGTAGCGGAAGCGCGACCCGCCGCCCTGCTCGCCCCGTTCACCCTGTTCAACCAGGTCGACGGGGTCGAGTTCGACGTGAGCACGAAGAAGGAGCTCCGCGCGCGAGAAGGCAACCCTGTACACCGATGCGGCCGGGGCACGGCTCGGCCCGGTCGTGCACATCCAGGACGTGGACTCCGACCAGTTGCAGAACAGTTACCACGGCCACGGCCAGGGCGGCGGCGCAGGAGGCGAGGGCGACCTGAGCCCCGGCAAGACCACCGTCTCGGCGGGTGTCCTCGTCGGCTTCTCGATCATCAACGGCTGACCCGAGTCGTGGACCGCTGTACCCGGCCGCGGCTCGCGCTCACCCCCCAAACGTGACGTCCGTCACAGCGCAGGGTGCGTGAGCCGTGGCCCCGTGCTGTCTCCCCGGGCCGGGGTGCTAGGTGTGACGTGCACGGATGTGTTCACCTGTCGGACGGTGCGGTGACTGATGGTGCGGGGGCGCGTTCGCGCGGTGAAAATTCACTCGGCTGACCGTGCGCGATTCAGGTGTTCGAGGCGATTTGCTGGTGCCGAGCCGGGCGACGGCGGGGCCGACCGCGGAGTGCGGCAAGCGGCGGCCTCGTCGCCTCGCCCGCCCCACGCCCGGACCCCGTGCGACCCGCGCGACCCCGCCCGAACCCCCGACCGAACCCCCGACCGAATCGAGTGCGATGAACCACCCTCAGTTCCGCTCGCTGCGCCCACCCACGAAGCAGCCCTGCACGGGCCCGCGCCGGGAGGCAGCGTGAGCGACGATCACTCCCCCTTCGACGGGATGGGCCTGGAGCCCGAGGAGCAGGCCGGGCTGCGTGACTGGTTCTCCGCCGTGGAGCCCCCGTTGGCGCTCTCCCTGGACTGCGAGGCCTACATCGTCACGCACTTCAGCAACTTCACGGTCTTCGCCTGGCAGGTGCTGGACGACTACGAGCACGCCCGCCGGGTCGCGCTGACCGTCCTGATCGAGATAGCCGCCGACTGGGACGCCTTCATCCTCGGCCCCGACATCGCCGCCAGCGGCTTGACCCGGCTGGTCGAAGAGGTGGTGATCGAGGCCCACAGCGTCGGCCGGTCCCGTGCCCTGGACGCCCTCGCCGACGAGGCCCGCGGCCTGCTGCGCGGGATGCGCCAGGCACTGGAGGCACCCGACGCCGACACCGAGGTCGGCCTCTACCAGACCCTGCGCCTGCTGCCGGCACGGCAGTTCGACATCCTCATGCTCAAGGCCCACAACCGGTCAACGGTGTTCATCGCCTGGTTCCTGAAGACCCATCCCGCCACCGTCGACCGGAACTACAACCGCGCCAAGGCCTACGTCGGCGGCGAGATGCGGTTACGCAACCTGCTGAAGACCCCTCAGGACACCGCACCCGCCAGGAAACGACGCCACACCGGAGCTACCCCGTGACCCGACTCTCCGCCAAGGACCAAGCCGCCGAACACCTCCGCGCCTACGCCGCGCGCACCCGCACCGTCAACCAGCTGGCCGACGTCGACCTCCCGGCCGCCCTGAGCGAGATCTCGCACCGGGTACGGCAGTTGCGCGCCCGCCGGGCCCAGGCCGCCGGTCAGCACCGCAACGCGACCCGGGCCCGGCTGGACGAGGCCGCCCGCAACACCCTGGCCACCCCCGGCGCCCTGACCGTCCTGATCCGCTTCGTCGACGAGCAGGAGCTCCCCGGCCGCCGCCCGCTCCGCAGCGTCGCCCCCGGCCCGGACCCGGATCTGCAGATCGAGGGCGCGCTCCTCTTCGGCTGCCTGCTGCATCTCTCCACCCACCCGATCAGCGCGGTCTTCTGGTGGAAGATCGCGGCCGGGGCCGGCAACCAGACCGCGGCCATCTGCCTCTACCTCCAGCACGTCCTGCGCGGCGAGAACCGCGAGGCGTTCTGGTGGCTGAACCAGGCCATCGCCGTCGAGCGGGCCACCCACCCGGCCACGGCCATGCCCCCCAGCCTGCCGGAGATCGACATCTGGCCCGAGATCCTGCCGCGACTGCTGCCGGCCCACCGGCCCACCGCCACCACGCCGATCCTGCGGGCCGACTTCACCCCCGCCCTGGACCGCCTGGTGGTCCGCCCCGACCCCAATCCCGACCCGTACGACCTGGACCTCGACATCGACGTGGACATCGACGGCATCGCCGGTCGTCCCGGCCCCAGCTTCGGCCCGAGCCTGGAAGCGCTCACCTGACCGCGGCCCCGCCGCCGAGCCGCTGATGTCACGTCGGCGTTTCTCTGCTGCAGGGGTAGCGGCGGGCCGCGCGGCCAGGTGAGGATGAGCGTATGAACGTCGCCCAGCGCGCGAACGAACAACTCGCCTCATGGCCGGAGCTGACCCGGGTGCCGTCCGGATGCGGCAGCGGCTCGGCTCTGCGGGCCGGGGACCACGACATCGTGCACTTCCACTCCGACCGCGACGCCGACCTGCACCTCACCCCGGGCCCGATCGCGCGGCTGCACGCCGAGTTGGAGCAGTCCACCGCGGTCCGACTGCATCCCGAATCGCCGTGGGTGACCGTTCACCTGGACTGCGACAGCGACGCCGACCTGCTGGTCGCCCTGGTCAGCATCGCGCTCCAGGCGCACGCGAACGTCCCCGCGGGCCCGGCCGAGCCCGCCCCCTGCAACCTGGCCCGGGTTGAGATCCTGACCAGCGCTCAGCTCGCCCCCGCCGCCCCGGTGCTCCGGCTGCACCAGGGACGGCGGCTGCACCTGCCGCACCGACGCACCGCCTAGGGCCTCCGCCCAGCAGCTCAGGCCGCAGGCGGCGCGCGGAAATTGAGGGGCGCGGCGGTGACGGCTGTGGCAGGGTGCGAACCGGGAGAGACCCGCGTCCGCACCCGTCCCACGGGACACCCACCCCTCAGGAGCGCCCATGGCGACGACGACGCCACCCCGCCTGCTCCCGCTGCTGCAGCAGTTCGACTTCGGCCGCAAGCGTCTGATCGACCGGATGACCGGCCCGGTCATGGACAGCGGGAACGGCACCGACGTCGCGGTCGGCGCGATGACCGACGCCGAGTACCTCTGGGAGCCCGCGCCCGGCTGCTGGTCGCTGCGGCGACGCGCGGACGGGCCAGGACCGGGGGCGACACTGCTGCTCGGCGCCGGTCCGTGGGGACGCGACTTCGCGCCCGCCCCGCACCCGGTGCCGCCGCCGCTGACCACCATCGCCTGGCGGCTCAGCCACCTCAGCGAGCAGCTGGCGCTCCGCGCGGACCACACCGCGGGCAGCCGCTCGCTCAGCAGGGACGAGTACCGCGCCGCGGGGGACGCGGCAGGCGCGGTCGCGGCCTTCGAGGCGGCCTCGGCCGCCTGGCGCGCGGCGCTGCTCGCGGCCGACGACACCGCGCTCGACACGGTCGGCCACAGCGCCTACCCCTACGGCAGCGACCCGGAGGACCCGTTCATCGAGACCGTCTGGTGGGTCAACCAGGAACTGCTGCACCACGGCGCGGAGATCGCCCTGCTCCGCGACCTCTACCGACGCCGGGCCCAGTAGTCGGACACCTGGCACGTCACGGCGCGGTGGCCGGATTCCAGCCGGTCACCAGGTTCTCGTCCAGGGCGTCCAGAGCCGCCATCTCGCCCTCGCTCAGCGCGAATCCGAACACGTCCGCGTTGGCGGCGATGCGGATCAGCACCGGCGCGCTGCCGCACCCGTGCGCGGCACGGCTCGACTACGTCCAGCCGGGAGCCCGGCCGGTCTCCAGCAGGTGCTCCATTGCCCGCCAGGTCTCCAACCGCAGCCCGGGGACCAGGGACCGGCCAGTACACCAGGTAGAGGTCGACGTAGGAGACGTCCGAACGTGTCGGCCAACACAGCCGTGACCATGGACACCCCCTGAGTGACTCACTAGATTACAGACTGTCATTGAGATTGTCATTGGCGCCGACGCCGGTTTGCGGCGACGCCGCAGCCATCGAGAGGCCGCAGATGACAGGGCTCGACAGCACCACCCGCCTGCTGATCGGACTGGCCGTCCTCCTGGCCCTGAGCCAGGCCGCGGCCACCGTCGCGGTCCGGCTGCGGCAGCCCCCGGTGGTCGCCGAGATCCTGGTCGGCGTGGCGCTCGGGCCCAGCCTGCTCGGGCGGACGCTGCCCGGCCTGCACCGGGCTCTGTTCGGCCCCGACGTCATGCCGGTGCTCAGCGGCCTGGGACAGCTGGGCCTCGCCCTCTACGCCTTCGAGATCGGCGGCAGGCTCACCGCCTCGGGCCGCACCGGCCGACAGGCCGCCCGTCCCCTGCTGGCGGTCACCGCCGCCTCGCTGCTGGCACCGGCGGCGGGCGGGCTGTTGCTGGCGCCCGCCCTGCACGCGCACGGCCTGGGCGGCCCGCACGGGACCACCGCCGCGCTGGGCGCCTTCCTGGTCTGCGCCCTCGGCGTCACCGCGGTGCCGGTGCTCGCCCGGATCCTCCAGGACCGCGGCCTGGACGGCACCGGCACCGGCCGGCTCAGCCTGGCCGCCGCCTGCCTCGGCGACGGTGCCTGCTGGGGCCTGCTGGCGGTGGCGCTGCGGCTGGCCGGGCTGATCGGGACGGCGCAGACGATCGCCGGGCTGGTCGGCGCGGTCGGCGGAATGGTCCTGGTGCACCGGCGGCACACCCGTCCGCCGGTGCTGGTCGAGGGCCGGGACCTGGGGCTGCTGCCGATGCTGGGGCTGGTCTGCCTGGCCGCCGCCGGGTCCGCCGCGCTGGGCCTGCACCCGCTGTTCGGCGGCCTGCTGCTCGGCAGCGCCTGGCCTGCCACCCGGCGCGGCCAGGCCTCGCTGCGGAGCGTCCGGCCGATGGCCGCCGCCCTGCTGCCCTGCTTCTTCCTGGGCACCGGCCAGCAGGTCGACCTGGCCTCCGCCGCCGGGCGGGCCGGGTTCGTGCCGCTGGTGCTGCTGCTGTTCGCGGCGGCCGTGCTGACCAAGCTGGCCGCGTGCACCGTGGTCGGCCTGCGCGGCGGCCTCGGCGCGCGGGAGTCGGTGCGGCTCGGGGTACTGATGAACACCAAGGGGCTCACCGAGATCGTGCTGCTCGGCGCCGGGTTCCAGGCCGGGCTGATCGGGCGGACCCTGTTCGCGGCGCTGGTCGTGGTCGCGCTGCTGACCACGGTGCTGGCCGGTCCCGCGCTCGCCCTGCTGGGGCCGCCGCCGGAGCCCGACAGCGGGGACCGGAGCAGGCGGCCGGAGCCCGAGGCGGAGCCGGACTACTTGCGCACGGCGTAGTAGACCGGCGTGCGGAACCCGTCCATCCGCACGTCGGAGACCGCGGCGGAGTAACCGGCCACGCTGTTCTGGTACCACAGCGGGATCGACGGCATGTCGGCCGCCAGCAGCCCTTCCGCCTGCTGGTAGAGCCGGTCCGCGGACGCGCTGTCGGGCGCGGCGTCCGCCTGGCCCATCAGCGCGTCGAAGGCGGGGTTGCGGTAGTCCGGGTCGTTCCCGGCGCCGCCGGTGGCGAACAGCGGCTGCAGGAAGTCCTGGGTGAGCGGGTACTCCATCTCCCAGGAGCTGCGGAACGGGCCGGTCATCTGCCGGTTGCCGACCTGGTTGCGGAAGTCCGCGAAGGTGGCGACCGGCCTGCCGACGCAGGCCCGGTCGTCGCCCAGGGCGTTGTTGATGCTGTTGCAGACCGCGTCCACCCAGGGCTGGTTCCCGGCGTCGGCGTTGTAGGTGATGGTGAACGAGCCCCCGGGGATGCCGCCCGCCGCCGCGATCAACTGCTTGGCCGCGGCTGGGTCGTAGCGGCAGTACGCACCGCACAGCCCGGCCCGGTAGCCGCTCACGCTCGGCGAGGTCCAGTCGGTGGCCGGGGTCACCGTGCCGTGGAAGATCTTGGAGACGATCAGCGGCCGGTTGATCGCCATCGAGATGCCCTGCCGGACCTCCGCCCCGCGCTTCCCGCCCCAGCCCTTGGCGTACATCGGGAAGGCCAGGTGGGAGAGGCTTCCTGACGGGGTGTTGACCAGCCGTCCGTCCAGGTCCCCGGCCGCGTTGCCCAGTTCGGTGAGCGGCAGGGTGTCGTCGATGTCCAGCCGGCCCGCCTGCAGGTCCGCGTAGGCGGAGGCGGGGTCGGTGTAGACCTTGAGGTCGATCCCGTCGTTCTGCGGCTTCTGAGTGCCCCGGTAGCCGGTGTAGGGCACCAGGTCCACCTGCTGGTTCACGACGTAGGAGGCGATCCGGTAGGGGCCGTCGCCCACCGGGTGCTTCTCCCAGGCCGCCGGGTCCTTGAAGAAGGCGGCCGGCAGCGGGGCGTAGGCGGCGGCGCCCAGGGTCTCCGGCCAGGTCGAGAACTTCTGGCTGAGCGCCACGGTGAAGGTGGTGTCGTTCACCACCCTCAGCCCGGACAGGGTGTCGGCGGTGGGCGCGCCGGAGCTGGGCTGCACCGCGTGGTAGCCCTGGATGTACTGGAAGTACGAGGCGTTGAGCTGCTTGTGGGTGGACAAGGCGGCGTAGTTCCAGGCGTCCACGTACGAGGACGCGGTCACCGGGCTGCCGTCGCTGAAGGTCCAGCCGGGCTCCAGGGTGACGGTGAAGTGCTGTTGGTCGGTGCTGCTGATCGAGGCGGCGTTCTCCTTGACCGGGGCCGAGGTCTTCGGGTCGTAGCTGATCAGCCCGGTGAGGATGCTTTCGACCACCTTGACGCCGTTGGAGTCGATCGAGTCACCCGGCGTGAACGGCTCCTGCGGGGCTCCCCAGACCGCGGTGACCACTCCCCCGGACCGGGCCCCCGCGGTTCCGCCGCACGCGGTGCAGCCCAGTAGCAGGACGACCGCCCCGACAACGGCCTTCACGTGCATCCCCCGAGACAACTGAGCCCCTCCCGAAAACCGGACGTGAAAAGCGCAGCGCCGCCGACACGTACCACCTGTCATGGACAGCGAACTGTCCAGTCAGGAAGCGTGTCAGCGGCGACTGCCCCACTCTGTCACACGAATACTCGGGTGTGCTGTTCCCCGGCCGGTTTCCGGCCAACCGGCCCGACGGGGGTCCCCGGCTCAGCAGCAACCGCCCTCGGTGGCGTTGGTGTGCATGGTGCCCGTGGACCGCGGCACCGGAACTCCGGCCTGCGGAGCGGTCAGCGCCTGCGGCGCCAGCGCGAACAGGAGCGCGGCCGTGCCGATGACCGTGCTTATGCAGAGAAGAATCTTCTTCATTGGTGCCCCCCGACCTCATGACGACAATTCTTGACAGCCACAGTCAAGTAGGATTCACAGTGGGAGTCAAGTCTTGCCCTGTATGTATCACCACTTCGTCACAAGCGGTTGGCCTTCACGCGTAACAGCCTGGTGCGGAACACTGGCGTGAGATGACTGATTTGGTGTACATGTGTAATGCACGAGTCGATGACAGCCCACTCAGGAGGTAAGACGGTGCCCGAAGAACGGCAGGCCGCGGACTCCGCCGGTATCGGGCGGCGCATCCGCGAGCGCCGCCTGGCACAGGGGCTGCTCCAGCAGGACCTGGCCACCGCGGAGATCTCCACCAGCTACGTCTCGCTGATCGAGGGAGGGAAGCGGCGCCCCTCGGACGCCGTCCTGTCCACGCTCGCGGAGAAGGTCGGATCGACGGTCGAGTACCTGCGCACCGGCCGGGACGAGACGGAGCAGAGCAACCTCCGGCTGGAACTGGGCTTCGCCGAGATGGCGCTGCGCAACGGCTCTCCCGAGGAGTCGCTGCAGAGCTTCAACCAGATCCTCGGCAAGGCCTCGTCGCTCGCCCCGGAGCTGGTGCTCCGGGCCCGGATCGGGCAGGCCGGCGCCCTGGAGGGGCTGGGCCGGATGGAGGCCGCGGTCTCGATCCTGCACGAGCTGGCCGCCGACGGCTCCCTGGCCGCCGGATCGGCCCAGTGGGCGAACGTCAACGTCGCCCTGTGCCGCTGCTACCGGCTGGCCGGCGATCTCGGCATGAGCGTGGACCTCGGCGAGGCGGCCATGCGCCGATTGGACGAACTGGGCCTGGACGTCACCGAGGACCACATCATGCTGGGGGTGAACCTGGTCGGCGCCTACCACCTGCGCGGCGACTACACCCGGGGCGAGCTGCTCAGCAACCGCCTGCTCGCCCGGGCCGAGGAGAGCATGTCCCGCACCGCCCGGGGGATGGTCTACTGGAACGCCAGCCTGATCGCCGAGTCCCGGGGGAAGCGCGACGAGGCCGTCGCCCTGGTGGAGCGGGCGCTCGGACTGATGGCGGAGGGCGACAACCTCCGACTGCTGGCCAGGCTCAAGGGCCTCACCGGCGGGATGCAGCTGCGGTTGGAGGGCGGCGACCTCGGCCGGGCCAGGATCCTGCTCGAACAGGCCAAGGAGTCCCTCGACGACGTCGGCACCAAGGACGAGCGCGGGGACGTCGAACTCGCCCTGGCCTTCGTCGCCCTGCGGACCGGGCGCCCCCGGGACGCCGAGGAGCTGGCGGCCTCCGCGGTGGCCCTGCTGTCGAGCAGGCTCGGCGACCTGAGCGCCGAGGCCCAGGTCGCGCTCGGCGAGGCGCGGATCCTCAACGGCCGGACCGCGGAGGGCGAGGAGTCGCTGCACGCCGCGTTCCGGCAGTTCCAGCAGCTGCCGAACTCCCGCACCGCCGCCAAGGCCTGCCGCTACCTCGGCAATGTCTGGAACCGGCTGGGGAACACCGAGCTGGCGATGCGGGCCTACCAGCTCGGACTCGACCTGAGCGGCGCCGAGGCCATTCCGGCGCCGCCGCTGCGGACCGCCGTGGAGGTCGAGTAGCGGACCGGGCAGGAAGGGGCGCCGGGGAGGGACCCGGCGCCCCTTCCGCCGCGCCCCAGGTTCCGGGTGTCGTTCAGGCATAAGAGGCGACCGGGGGCGGAAGATAATTGACATGGACATTCAAACCCGGATGGCGTCCGTCCACGCGCGGCCGAAAGTCCCAGGCACGGAACGGAACATGACGGAGCAACCACAGAGCACCCCGGACAGCCTCGGGCAGCGGCTGCGCGGCCTGCGGCTGAAGCGCGGGCTGAGCCAGCAGGACCTGGTCTCGCCGGAGACCTCGGCCAGCTACATCTCGCTGATCGAGACGAACAAGCGGATCCCCTCCGACGCGGTCCTGGAGATCCTCGCCGAACGGCTCGGCACCTCCCCCGGCTACCTGCGCACCGGCCAGGACGACCACAAGGTCAAGGAGCTCGAACTCAAGATCGCCTTCGGCGACATGGCCCTGCGGAAGGGCTCCGACGGGGAGGCGCTCCAGGCCTACAGCGAAGCCCTGGCCTCCCACACGTTCCTGGAGCCCGCCACGGCCCGCCGGGCCCGGATCGGCCAGGCACGGGCGCTGGAGCGGCTGGGCCGGCTGGAGGCCTCGATCTCGCTGGCCACCGAGCTGTTCGAGGACCCGGCCACCCGGGTCGGCTCGGCCGAGTGGAGCCAACTGGCGCTCGTGCTCTGCCGCGGCTACCGCGACGCCGGCGACCAGGTGCTCAGCGTGGAGATCGGCGAGCGGGCGCTGCGCGAGCTGGAGCGGCTGGGCCTCGGCGGCACCGACGACCACAGCCGGCTCGGCGCGGTGCTGATCGACTGCTACCGGGTCCGCGGCGACCTGACCCGGGCCCACCTGCTCGCCCAGCGGATGATCGGCGACGACGAGCAGCCCGGCTCCTCCACCGCCCGCGGCAGCGTCTACTGGAACGCCGCCCTGGTCGCCCGCGCCCGGCACCGCGTCGACGAGGCCCTCACTCTCGCCGAACGGGCCCTGGCGCTGCTGTCGGAGACCGACAGCGCCCGGCACCAGGCGCTGCTCAAGGAGGTCTGCGGCGAACTGCTGCTGGACTCCGACCGGGCGGACGCAGCCAGGGCCAGGGAGCTGCTGGAGCAGGCACAGGGGGTGCTGGTCGCCATCGGGACCGGCCAGGACCAGGCCAGGGCCGAACTCGGGCTCGCCAAGGCCGCCCTGCGGCTGGGCGAGCCGTCCCGGGCCAGCGAGCACGCCAGCCGCGCCATCGGCCTGCTCAGCAGCCGCCCCCCGCACCAGGCGGCCGAGGCACGCGCGGTGCTGGCGCAGGCCCAGTTCGACCGCGGCGACGCGGTGCACGCGCAGGAGACGCTGCGCGCGGCCGAACGACAGCTGAACCTGCTGCCCTCGGGACGGGCCTCGGCCGAGGTCTGGCGCCACATCGGCGACCTGTGGCAGCACCACGGGCACGGCCCGCAGGCCGTCGCCGCCTACCAGCAGGCGCTGGCCCAGGCCGGGGTGCCGTCGGCGCTGCGGGTGGCCCCGCCCTCGGCCGACCACGCCTGAACCCGCCCCGACCGGCACGACGGAGACGACGCACGGCGCCGGCCGCCCCGCGGGGCGGCCGGCGCCGTGGTGGCGCGGCGGGTCACCGTCCCGGGGCCTCCGCAGCCGGCCCCGCGGTGCCGCCGGCCGACCGGTGCCCGCCCCGGGCGGGGACCGCGGTGGAGGCCTCGCGGCTGCCGACGGTCCTGCGGATCGCGGCCATCGGGACGGGGAGCCAGGCCGGGCGGTGGGCGGCCTCGTACAGCGCCTCGTAGACCGCCTTGTCGGTCTCGAAGGCGCGCATGGCGATCGGGTGCACCCGCGGGTCGGTGTCCCCCGCCTCGGCGTAGCCGTCGCAGAAGGCACGGCGGTTGCGGACGGTCCAGGCCCGGGCGCGGCGCTCCTGGCGCAGCCGCTCGGCCACCGCGTCCGCGCCCTTGGCCTCGGCGCCGGGGGAGCGCAGCTCGAACAGCGCGTGCTGGGCGGCGTAGTCGAAGGAGCGGAGCATCCCGGCGACGTCGCGCAGCGGCGACTGGGGCAGTCCGCGCTCGCCGATCGGACGGGCCGGCTCGCCCTCGAAGTCGATGACCTTCCAGCCGTCCCGGCCCCGCAGCACCTGGCCGAGGTGGAGGTCGCCGTGCACCCGCTGGCCGTCCAGCCCCCGTCCCTGCAAGGCTGCCTGGGCGAAGTCGTCGTAGACGGCGCTGATCCGGGAGCCGTAGGCCTCCATGGCCGGGACCGCGGCGGTCGCCGCGGCGAGTCTGCGGTCCATGTCGGCGACCGTGTCGATGATCTGCTGGGCCTTCAGCCGGACCGTCGGGAAGGCGTCCGCGAGCGCCCGGTGCACCTCGGCGACGGCCCGGCCCAGGGTGTGGGAGTCATGGGTGAAGCCCTCGATCACCGACGCCCCGCGCCGGTCGTCGGAGAGGCAGTCCACGGCCTGCCGCACCGCCAGCTCCCAGCCGTCGCCGTCGGCGGGCAGGAAGTCCTCCAGGATGCCGAGCACGGTCGAGCCGCGCCCGGTGCCGGGCGTGTGCAGCCAGCCGGCCAGGTGCGGGGTGCGGGTGGAGCCGAGCCGGGTCAGCGCGGAGAGCACCTCGGTCTCCGGGTGCGGTCCCGGCTCGGGCTGGCGGAAGACCTTGAGCAGCAGCCGGTCGCCGTAGACGACGGTGCTGTTGCTCTGCTCCACCGCCAGCGCGCGCGGGGCCAGGCCGCTCGGCAGCGGCTGGGCCGAGGTGGTCGACAGCAGCAGCGAGCGGGTGCTCTCCCCGGCCGCGGTCCGGTCCAGCAGCAGGGACATCAACTCCGGGTCGGCGGTGGCCTCGTAGAGCTGCCAGCCGTCCCAGGGGTCGCCCAGGGCCGCCCCGACCGCGGCCGGCCCGAGCACCGGCGGGAGGGTCTGCCGCAGGCCGAGCAGCAGTTGGTAGCGGCGGGCGGCGGCGGCCGGGTAGCGGGCCTCGACCAGCAGGTGCACCAGCACCGCGGCGTCCCCCTCGTCCCCGTCCTGCCGCAGCACCGAGCCGGTGACCGGGGCGAGTTCGGTCATGCAGCCGTGCTCGTGGGTGAACCAGCGGCGGCCGACCAGCCAGGGGGTCAGCGCGGGCAGCAGTGGGCGGAGCAGCCGGTCGGCCTGCGCCGCCTCGCCGTTGGCGGCGGCGAGGCAGGCGCAGCCGACCGTGCCGGTCGCCTCGGCCGTGGCGGCGGTGCTCATCGGCCGTGCTCCCCGGCGGCGTCCGGCTGGTCCGTGTAGCCCTGGCTGACCTCGACGATCGCTCCGTCCGGGTCGCGCAGCCAGACGGTGCGCCAGCCGCAGATGACGTCGTCGAAGCCGAGCGGGCCGAGGGTCACCTCCGCCTCGTCGCCGAGCCGGGCCAGGAAGGCGTCCACGTCGTCGGTCTGGAACGCCAGGTGCCGTACCGCGCCGGGGCCTGACGGTCCGTCGGCCTGTCCCGGGGTCCCCTCCCCCGGGCCGGCCGGGAACAGTTCCAGGTAGGCGTCGCCCTGGCGCAGGAAGACGATCTCGCCGTCCGGGATCGGCACCGAGCGGGCCCGGGTGAAGCCGAACCAGCGGCGGTAGAACTCCTCGGTCTGCTTCTGGTCCCGGCAGTTCAGGCCTATGTGCGACCAGCGCATCAGCGTGTTCTCCTCTGGACGAGCAGCTCGATCAGGCTGCGGGCGAACAGGTGGTGGTGCTGGCCGGTACGGCCGGTCACCAGGTCCCCGTCCACCACCACGTCCTGGTCGACGTACTCGGCGCCCATGTTGCGGACGTCGCCGATCAGGTTGTTGTGGCAGGTGACCGGGCGGCCCTTGACGTTGCCGGGGATCGACGCGGCGAGCCACATGCCGTGGCAGATGATGCCCTTGAGCAGGTCGGGCCGGGCGAAGGCCTGCTGCAGCAGTTCGGCGGCCGGGGCGAGCCGGTCCACGTCCTCGGTGTAGCGGAGCCGGTCGGCGACCATGCCGGACGGCACGACCAGCGCGTCGTACCGGGCCAGGCCCCGCTCGCCGAGCTGCTCGAAGCTGCGGTCGACGGTGAACGGGGCGCGGTACTCGTGCCCGGTGAAGGTGATCGAGGGCTGGTCCCAGAGCCGGGTCAGGAAGTCGACCTCGGCGCCCTCCTCGGCGAAGCGGTGCTGGTAGTAGAAGATCTCCGGCTCGTAGTAGTCGCTCTCCATCAGCACGGCGATCCTGGCGCCTTCCAGGGGTCTGCTCCACAGCGCGGGCTCAGTCACGGGACACTCCTCGGATCAGGTCGGCCGCGCGTTCGGCGATCATCACGATGGCGGTGTGGCAGTTGCCCGAGGGGACGGCCGGCATCACCGAGGCGTCGACCACCCGCAGGCCGTTGACGCCGTGCACCCGCAGCTCCGGGTCCACCACCGACAGGTCGTCGATGCCCATCCGGCACGAGCCCGCCTGGTGGTGGTAGCTGTCGGCGCTGCGCCGGACGAAGCCGCGCAGTTCCTCGTCGGTGGCCAGGGCCGGTCCCGGGGACAGCTCCTGCTTGTTCCACGGGGAGAAGGCACTGGTCCCGGTGATCTCCCGGGCCAGCTTCACCCCCTGCACCAGCCGGTCCAGGTCCGCCCGGTCGCCCAGGTAGTTCGGGTGGACCAGCGGGGCGTCCGCCGGGTCGGCGCTCGCCAGCCGGATCCAGCCGCGCGAGAGCGGCCGGACCACCCCGGGCAGGATGCTGACGCTGTTGGGGTGCTCCTGTCCCACCGCGCCGTCGAACGGCACGTGGACGAAGGCGAGTTGCAGGTCGGGGGCGGGCAGTCCCGGCTGCGAGGCCAGGAACAGCGCGCTCTCCGAGAGGTTCTGGGTCGGGGCCGGGACGGTGTCCCTGGCCTCGGTGATCAGCCCGGTCAGCACGTGGTTGTGGAAGTTCTCGCCGACCCCGGGCAGCGCGCCGACCAGCGGGATGTCGAACTCCCGCAGCCGGTCCGGGTTTCCGAGGCCGGACAGCAGCAGCAGCTTGGGCGACTCGATCGCCCCGGCCGCGACCACCACCTCGGCCCGCGCGCGGGCCTGGTGCAGCCCCGGCTCGGGCGTCACCGGGCCGCCGACCCAGTCGGCCAGCACCCGGCCGACCGCGTCGGCGGCGTCCTCGCCCTGGAGGTACTCGACCCCGGTGCAGGTGTCGCCGGAGAACAGCAGTCTGGTGCTCAGGGCACTTGTGCGGAGCGTCAGGTTCGGCCGGTGCAGGGCGGGTTCGAGGTAGGAGGCGAGCACGCCCTGGCGGCGTCCGTCGGCCACGTCCAGGTGGTGCCAGCCGGTGCCGAACATGCCGCCCGCGTTGAAGTCCTCGACCCGCGGGTGGCCCAGTTCCGCGCAGGCGTCGACAAAGGCCCTGGAGGCCGGGTTGGGGTGGTGCAGCGAGGCGTTGGTGATCCGCTGCGGGCCGCTGGTGCCGGTGGTCGGGCCGGTGACGTCCTCCTGCCGCTCCAGCCGGGTGAAGTACGGCAGCACGTCCTGGTAGGACCAGCCCGCCGCGCCCTGGTAGGCCCAGTTGTCGAAGTCCGTGGGGTGCCCGCGGACGTGCATCATGATGTAGAGGTTGCTGCTGCCGCCGGGGGCCTTGCCGCGCGGCTCGAAGGTCTGCCGGCCGTCAAGTCCCGGCTGGGGCACGCTCCGGTAGCCCCAGTCGATCTGCCCGCCGAGCAGTTGGAACCACGCGGCCGGGAGGTCCACCTCGGGCGGTATCCGGCTGCCGCCGGCCTCCAGCAGCAGCACGCTGGTGTCCGGGTCCTCGGTCAGCCGGTTCGCCAGCACGCTGCCGGCCGAGCCCGCTCCCACGATGACGTAGTCGTACTCGGTCGCGGTCACGCCGCCCCCTGCGAGAGCACCTGGAAGGGCACGGTGTCGTGGAAGTTGGCCATGTAGCTGATCTCGCCGTCCACGATCCGGAAGTAGTTCATCACCTCCGCCTCGACCGCCCGGCCGGACGGGCTCACCGCGGTGATGTGGGACACCACCGCGGCCTGCTCGCCGTCCACCAGGAAGTGCAGCGGCTTGTTCTGGAACGAGGCGTACAGGTCGCCCATCCCAGCCATCATCGTGCGCAGCGTCTCGCGGCCCTCGATGTGGCCGGCCAACTGCTCGTCCATCTCGGTGTCGGCCGAGAACAGGTCGCACCAGCGCTCCCAGTCACCGGCGTTGGCGTATGCGTAGTAGCGGTCCAGCACGTCTCGCGCGGTCATCGTCGTCGTCCCTCGCTCGGGTCGGTCGGGGTTCCAGGGCGCCGGTCAGAGGGCGGCGGAGCCGGGCATCGGCTCCAGCCCGTTGACGATGTAGGTCTTGATCTGCGGACCGTCGGCGCCGGCCACCACGACCCAGGTCTGGTCGGCGTCGAAGCCCAGCCAGGCGCTCTTGGCGGCCGGGGCGTCCCAGATCCTGGCCTGCCAGTTGACCAGCACCTGCACGGTGGCACGGTCGCCCTCGATCACGGCCTCGACCTTGGTGACGGTGTGCTCCTCGTCGAAGAAGCGGTGGGTGACCGCCTTGTACCACTCGGCGAAGCCGGCGTGGCCGCGGGAGGTGCCCTCGGGGAAGCGCATCTCCAGGCCGTCGTCGACCAGGAAGGGGAAGGTCTCCTCAAGCGGGATGTGGCGGTCCAGGGCGACGTACCACTCCTCCGCCACGGCGCGGATCGACTCGGGGGTCAACGGCTCGGTGTTCGCAGACGGCATGTCACGGTCTCCTTGCGGAATCGGGGGTGATCGGGGGTCAGACGTGCAGGTCGACCAGGAACGGGCCGGGGTGGCGCAGCATCTGCTCGACGGCCTTCACCGCCTGCTCGGGCTTGTCCACCCGGACGGCCTCGACCCCGAGCGACTGGGCCAGCCCGCTGAAGTCGATGGCCGGGTGCGACAGGTCGAACGAGGCGGGGAAGGCGTGCGCGGGAATGCCGCGCTCGCGCCAGTACTGCCCGATGTTGTCGTCCAGCAGCCGGTACTTGTGGTTGTTGCAGACCACGAACTTGGCGCCGATGTCGTAGCGGGCCGCGGTCCACAGCGCCTGGTAGGTGTACATCGCGCCGCCGTCGCCGGTGAAGCCGACCACGGTGCGGTCCGGGCGGGCCAGCTTGGCGCCGACCGCCCCGGGGATGCCCACGCCCAGCGAGCCGCCGCGGGTCAGGTGGTAGTCCCCGGGGCGGTCGGCCGGCAGGTAGGCGCCGACCTCAGGGGACGAGGTGAGTGCCTCGTCGAAGACGACCAGGTCGTTGCCGGTCTCCCGGGAGAGCGCGTGCAGGAACGCGGTGAGCGTCTCCGCCTCGTGGTCCCGCTGCTCGAACTCGGCCTGCCGCTGCGCCCGTTCGACCCGCGCCCGGTCCAGTCGGCGGCGGGCTGCGGCCTGCTGCTCGGCGGTCTGCAGCCGGTCCAGCGCCGCGTCCAGCGCGGCCAGGGTCGGCTTGGGGTCGGCGACCAGGCCGAGGTCGACCGGGAAGTTCTTGGCGATCTCATAGGCGTTGAGGTCGATGTGGACGATCCTCGCGCCGGGTCGGAACGGGGTCTCCAGGGCCGGGAAGACCTCGGGGAAGACATAGGTGCCGACGATCAGCACCGCGTCCGCCCGCTCGACCAGGGACGCGCTGTGCTCGCCGAACATGTGGCCGGTCTGCCCCTGGTTCAGCGGGTGCGAGGCCGGCAGGTTGACCTCGGACGAGTCGACCCCCCAGACCCTGGCGCCGAGCCGCTCGGCGACCGCCGCCAGCTCGTCCTGGGCCCCGGCGTGGGCGACGCCGTCGCCGATCAGCACGATCGGGTTGTCGGCCCCGGCCAGCAGCGCGGCGGCCTCGGCCACCGCCGCCGCGGCCGGGGCGGTCCTGGTGGAGGGGATGCTCGACCGGAGCACCGGCTCCAGGTTGACCGCGTCCAGCACGTCCATCGGCAGGTCGATGAAGACCGGTCCGCAGGGCGGCGTCAGCGCGATCTTGACGGCCCGTCGGACCACCCGCAGCACCGAGGCCGGGTCGGTGACCCGGGTCGCGTACTTGGTCACCGGGCGGGCCATGGCGACCAGGTCGGAGGCCATCTGCGCGTCCATCGCGTCGTAGCGGACCCCGGCGTCCCCGGCGACCACCACCAGCGGGGTGTGGCCGCGCAGCGACTGGTAGAGCATGCCGATGCCGTTGCCCAGGCCGACGCCGGTGTGCAGCTGCAGCAGTGCCGCTCCCCCGGTGGCGCGGGCGTAGCCGTCGGCGATCCCGGCCGCCACCGTCTCCTGCAGGGCCAGTACGTAGCGGAATCCCTCCGCCTTGTCGGCTGCGTCGAGGAAGCCCTGCTCGACCGTGCCGGGGTTGCCGAACATGATGCCCAGGCCGTCGGCCTGGAACTGCTCGATCAGCTTGGTGGTGCCTCGCTGCGCTGCCATGGGTGCCTTCCTCTACCAGCCGTACCGGGTCAGGCCCCGCTCCAGGACCTCGACGATCTTCTGACCGGTCAGGAACGAGTCCGGGGTGGACCGGCCGGTGACGAACGGGTGGTCCACGATCACCGAGCGCGGCTTGCCGAAGTTGCCGTGGTAGGCGCCGCCGGGGGCGGTCGCGTCGCGCAGGATGTACTCCAGCGGGTACGGCGGCGGGCCCATCACGAAGTCGGTGCCGAGGAAGCCGGTGCCGTCCTTGTAGTCGTACTCCTTGCAGTGGCCGGTGACGTGCTTCCCGCGGATGATGCTCGCCCGGTCGTCCCAGTCGCGGGCGAACGCCAGGCAGGCGACGCCGTAGCACTCGGCGCCGATCACCTTGCCGGCCCGCTCGAAGGCCAGGATCAGGTCGTGCACCCGGCCGTTGTTGGCCAGGTCGACGATCGGTCCGCTGCCGCCGACGATCAGCAGGGCGTCGTACCCGTCGATGTCCTCGGCCAGCCGGTCCAGGTCGCTGTTGTAGGCCTCCAGGGCGCGCAGGTAGTCGGCGTCGCTGGTGTAGGGGCGCTCGGGCACCCAGGCGGAGATGTCGATCGAGCCGTCCAGGCGGTCGGACGCCTCGACGTCCCGGCCTGCCTTGGCGACCTCGGCGGTGGTCACCGCTCGGCCCAGCGGCGGGTCGACGTACCCCTCCTCCAGGCTCGGGGGCAGGGCGTGCGCGCGCTTCCCGGTCGGTGTGGCGAAGGTGACCCGGTATCCCCGGTCGTCGAACGCGGCCAGCGGGCCCACCAGTTCCTCGGCCCAGTAACCGTGTTCCGAAAGAATGACGAGAATGTGCTTGCTCACAGAATCCTCCGGCGCTGCGGAACGGATATGACTCCACGACGATTGCCCTGCCGCCGATCCGGCGTCAATCGAACGGGCCGCCACTTCCTGAGGTAGCCGAGAGTTCGTCAGATAGCGGAGTTCCGGGCGCCGGAGTGCCGACCTGAGGCAGTCGGAACGGAATTCCGTGGAAATGGCGGCTCATGCGCCGACTTCCTGAGGTCCGCGCCGCCGGACGGTTCCGGTCCGCCTATGCTCGGCTGGCTCAGCCGATCCGGTGTCCCCCGGATCCCCCCACCGACCCTGGAGGCCGGCGTGCCCGCCTGTACCCACCTCGACCAGATCCGGGACGTGGTCCCGGGAACCGAAGGATGCGAGGAGTGCCTGGCCCTCGGCAACAGCTGGGTCCATCTGCGGATGTGCCTCAGCTGCGGACACGTGGGCTGCTGCGACTCGTCCGTGAACCGCCACGCCACCGGGCACCACCGCGCGACCGGCCACCCGATCGTCGCCTCGGCCGAGCCCGGCGAGGACTGGGCCTGGTGCTACCCGGACCAGCTCGTCCTGCAGACCCGCTGAACGGCATCCCCCTACGAAGGAGCCACCGTTGATCCAGGCAGCAGATGACGCGTTGAAGCCGGCGATCCTGGCAGTGGACGACGACCCGCAGGTGCTGCGGGCGGTGCGGAGGGACCTGCGGGCGAACTACCGGGACCGCTACCGGATCCTCGGCGCCACCTCGGCGGACGAGGCCTTCGAGGTGCTGGACGTGCTGGAGCGACGCGGCCAGGAGACCGCGCTGTTCCTGGTCGACCAGCGGATGCCGGACATCACCGGGGTCGAGTTCCTGGTCGAGGCGGTGAGCAGGTTTCCGGACGCACGCCGGGTGCTGCTCACCGCCTACGCCGACACCGACGCCGCGATCACCGCGATCAACCGGGTCAGGCTCGACTACTACCTGATGAAGCCCTGGGACCCGCCGACCGAACGGCTGTTCCCGGTCCTGGACGACCTGCTCTCGGACTGGATCGCCGCCCACCGCCCCCCGTACCAGGGCATACGCGTGGTGGGCCAGCCGGTGTCGCCGCGCACCCACGAGGTGCGGGACTTCCTGACCCGCAACGGCCGGCCGTTCCAGTTCCTGAACGCGGAGACCGAGGGCAGTGCCAGGGCGCTGCTGCGGAGCCGTCCCGACGCCGCGCTGCCGCTGGTGCTGTTCCCGGACGGCACCGTGCTCACCTCCCCGACCACCGCGGAACTCGCCGAGCGGATCGGGCTGTCGACCACCGCCTCGCGCCCGCACTACGACACCGTCATCATCGGCGCCGGGCCGACCGGGCTGGCGGCCGGCGTCTACGGCGCCTCCGAGGGCCTGTCCACCCTGCTCGTGGACGCCGACTCGCCGGGTGGACAGGCGGGCACCTCCAGCCTGATCGAGAACTACCTCGGCTTCCCCTCCGGGCTCTCCGGCCGCGACCTCGCCCGGCGCGCGGTCACCCAGGCCACCAGGTTCGGAGCCGAACTGCTGCACCCCATGGAGGTCTGCGGCTTCCACCGGGACGATCCGGCCCGGATCATCGTCCTCGCCGACGGCACCGAGATCAGCACCGAGACCGTGCTGCTGGCGACCGGCGTCTCCTACAACCGGTTGGAGATCCCGGGCGCCCGGGAGTTCGAGGGCGCCGGTCTCTACTACGGCGCCGCGACCACCGAGAGCACCGCCGCCGTCGACCAGCACGTGTTCATCGTCGGCGGCGCCAACTCCGCCGGGCAGGCCGCGGTGCACTTCGCCAAGTACGCCGCGCTGGTGTCGGTGCTGGTGCGCTCGGACTCCCTGGAGGCGGGCATGTCGCGGTACCTGGTCGACGAGGTCCGCCGCACCCCCAACATCGAGGTACGGCTGAACACCCGGGTCGCGGCCCTGCTCGGCGGGGAGCGCCTGGAGCGGGTCCGGCTGGCCGACAGCGTGACCGGGGCCGAGACGGAGGAGCCGGCCCGCTTCGTGTTCACCTTCATCGGCGCCCGGCCGCGCACCCAGTGGCTCGGCGACGCCGTCGCCACCGACCCGCACGGCTTCATCCTGACCGGCACGGACGTCCCGCCGGAGACCTGGAGCCTGGAGCGGCCCCCGGCGTTCCTGGAGACCTGCGTGCCGGGGGTGTTCGCGGCCGGCGACGTCCGATCGGGATCCATCAAGCGGGTCGCCTCGGGCGTGGGTGAGGGCGCGATGGCCGTCGCGCTGATGCACCAGTACCGCGCCGGATCATGAACCGTCGACGAAGGCCACGGTCTGGCGCCAGATCCTGCCCTCTCGCACCACGAGGGTGCCGAAGGTGTCCGCGACCGCCCCGCCGAGTCCCACCGCCGCGCGGTAGAACACCGTGTCGTCGGCCTCGACGTACTCGGTGAGGTCGATCAGCACCGGCTCCAGGGTGAGGTACCCGGTGAACAGCTCGCGCAGCGCGGCGGTGCCGACCCAGGCCCCCTCGAAGCGCAGCAGGGCCGCGTCGGGCAGGTAGTTCTCCATCAGGCCGTCCAGGTCGCGGCTCTCGATGGCGGCCAACTGGCGGACGAGGACCGGGTGCAGGCCCTTGTTGCGGTCGGTGTGGGGCACGGTGTGGTCTCCTTGCCGGTCAGGGGGCTGTGCCGGGTGTGCGGTCGAGGCGTCGGCCGCCGCCGTCCAGGGGGACCCGGACCAGTATCCGGGTGTCACCCGGGGCCGACCGCGCGGTGATCGAGCCGTGGTGCCGCTGGTGCACGATCCGGTGGGAGAGGTGCAGCCCGAGGCCGGTGCCCTTGCCCACGTCCTTGGTGGTGTAGAAGGGTTCGAAGATCCGGGGCAGCGAGTCGGCGGGGATCCCGGTCCCGGTGTCCCCGATCTCGACGGTGAGACAGGCCCCCTCGCGGGCGACCCTGAGGGTGAGCGTGCCGGCCCCCTCCATCGCGTCGACCGCGTTGTCGATGAGATTCGTCCAGACCTGGTTGAGCTCGGTCGGATAGCCCGTCATCGGCGGCAGGCCCGGCGCGTAGTCGCGCACGACGCGCACCTGCGCGAGCTTGGGGCGGAGCATGGTCAGGGTGGCCTCGAGGCCGTCGGTCACCGCGAAGGTCTGCTCCGGGGCCCGGTCCAGGTTGGCGTAGTCGCGGGTGGCCGCCACCAGGGTGGAGATGCGCGGGGCCGCCGCCCGCAGCTCGCCGGTCAGGACCCGCGTCTCCAGCAGGCTGGACAGGTGGTCGAGCGCGGCCGCCAGGGATTCCGGCCGGATCCCGTCGAGCCGCTCGTCGAGCCAGTCCGTGGTCAGGCCCTGGTCCGCCAGAGCCGAGGCGAGCACGGCGGCCCGGGAGCAGCCGCGCTCCTCGGCCCAGCCGAGCAGGTCGTCCTCCGCGTCGGCGGCGGACACCGGGTCGGTCACGGTGGGCACGGGGGCCTCGGCGGCGGCGCGGACCGCGGCGGCCAGTGCCTCCCGGTCCGCGGCGTCCGCGGTGCTCCCCCACCGCTGGGCGGAGCGGTCCAGCCGCTCGACGGCGGGTACGAGGTCCTGGGCGACCCTGGCCATGGCCGCAGCCGGATTGTTCAACTCGTGTGCCAGACCTGCCGCGAGGGTGCCCAGGGCCATGGTCGTGGCCCGGTTGCGGGCCTGCATCTCCGAGGCCTTGATCCGCCAGGCGAGGACCGGCAGCAGCATCCGGGCCACGCCGGCGCAGCGGACCAGGATGTCGAGGAAGGCGTCCTTGGTGTAGACGAGGACGGTGGTCGGTCCGACGGCGGTGGCCGTGGCCACGTAGCCGCCGTCGGTGAGCAGCGGCAGCTCACCGGTGAACCGGTGGGCCACCGAGGGCTTGTCGTCGTGCTGGTCGGCCGCGGTCGGGTGGGAGGAGTGCCGGGTGAGGACCTCGTTGCGGCCGTCGATCAGTTTGGTGACGATGAGTTCGCCGTCGGAGAGCACGTAGAAATGCGTGGCCTCGGCTCCGTCCTCGAACAGGATCTCGCCGTCTTCCAATCGTCTCAGTCCGGTCACGCCGGTCAGCCAGGCGTGTTGTTCGTCGGTCAACTCGTCGAAGAGTTCGATCGAGCGGAGCCGGTCGGGAATTCCGGGCTCGTGCACGGGCGGGGGTTGCATGGGCGGGACCGCTTTCTCCTGGCGCGCGGACGGCTCCCGTCCGCTGGGTGGCGGGCGGACGGGAGCCGGCGCTGCTGTCTCGATCGCGCCCCTAGCCGATGCCTCCGCCGGAGCGGGCCGGGAGGTCGACCCAGACCGACTTCAGTTCGGTGTAGGAGCTCATGACCTCGGGGCCGAGTTCGCGGCCGTAGCCGGATGCCTTGCGGCCGCCGAACGAGATCCCCGGGTCCCACTGGTGGTAGGTGTTGATCCAGCAGGTCCCGGCCCTCATCGCGGCGGCGACCGCGTGGGCGCGCTTGATGTCGCTGGTGTGCACGCCCGACGCCAGGCCGAACTTGGTGCCGTTGGCCAGCGCCACCGCCTCGTCGTCGGTGTCGAAGGGGATGACGGTGAGCACCGGCCCGAAGATCTCCTCCTGCGCGATCTGCATGTCGTTGCGCCCCTTGAAGATCGTCGGCTGGAAGTACCAGCCGGAGTCCGGTCCCTGGGGGTGGTGCGACTGCCCTCCGGACACCAGTTCCGCGCCTTCCCGCAGCCCGGTGCGGACGTAGCCGCTCACCTTCTCGAACTGCGCCTGGTGGGCCAGCGGGCCGATCAGGGTGGCGGGGTCCATCGGATCGCCCGGCATCGTCGCCTCGGCCCGCTCGACCAGCGCGTCCACGACCTGGTCGTAGACCGGACGCTGCACCAGGAGGCGCGAGCCGGCGATGCAGATCTGCCCCGAGCCGATGAAGATGCCGTTGAACGCGTGCTCGATCGCCTCGTCCAGGTAGGCGTCGGCGAAGACGATGTTCGCCGACTTGCCGCCGAGCTCGACCGAGACCTTCTTGAGGGTGTCCGCGGACGCTCGGATGATGTCCTGGCCCACCAGGTTGGACCCGGTGAAGGCGATCTTGTCGACGCCGGGATGGGCCACCAGGGCGATCCCGGGACCGGCGCCGGTCCCGGTCACCACGTTCAGCACGCCCTCCGGCAGGCCGGCCTCCGCGAACAGCCTGGCGATCTTCAGCGCGGACAGCGGCGTGGTCTCGGACGGCTTGTGCACCAGGGTGTTGCCGGCCGCCAGGGCCGGGGCGATCTTGGTGGCGGACAGCAGCAGCGGGACGTTGAACGGAGTGATCGCGCCGATGACCCCGATCGGCTCGCGCAGCACATAAGCGAACCCGGGCCCCATGCAGTCGTGCGTGCTGCCGTGCGACTGGCTGGCCAGCCCCGCGTAGTAGCGGTAGACGGCCGCCGCGACCAGCCCGTTCTCGACCCGGGTGAACGAGATGGGCTTGCCCATGTCGGCCGTGTCCAGCCGGGCGAGCTCCTCGGCGTCCCGTTCGATCAGGTCCGCGACCGCCAGCAGGATCCTGGACCGCTCGTGTCCCGACATCCGCGGCCAGGGGCCCTCGTCGAACGCCCGGCGGGCGGCCCGCACCGCGGCGTCGATGTCGGCGGCGGACCCGTCGGCCACCTCTGCGATCACCGTGCCGTCGGCGGGGTTGACGGTGGGGTACACCCCGCCGTGCGCGGCGCCGGTCCAGCGACCGCCCACGAACAGGCCGTCCTGGGTGACTGCCGGGGGTCTGTGGGTCTGAAGATCAGTCATGTTCGAAACAACTCCTTAGTGTCTTGGAGGCGCCGACCGCACCTCACACCGAACTCCGGGTCGACGGGGTGGCGGGCACGGTCGACGGGGCGGGCTCGGGCAGCGCGGGTTCGCGGGCCGGGAACAACTCCCGGGCCGAGGCGGCGAGGTGCACCGCCAGGGCGATCAGCGCACAGGCCGCCGCGGCGATCGCGAGGCTGGCCGGGCCGTGCTTGACCAGCGCACCGCCCAGGACACCCGCGAGGGCCTGTCCGGCGTAGAGGGACGAAGCACCCAGGGAGAGGACCACGGGTGCGCGCGACCCGGCCGCGAGCACCAGCCGCTTCTGCTGCGCGGGGTAGAACAGCCAGCTGGTCAGACCCCACAGGGCGACCAGGAGTGCCAGCACGTACACCGTCCAGGTGGACCCGTCCCCGGCCCATGCGGTCAGGGCGAACGCCACGTGCACCACGACCAGGCCGGCGAAGGCGAGGGCGGCGATCCGGGCCGGCGCCATGTGGTCGATGAGCCATCCGGCCGAGAAGTTGCAGACGACCGCCGTCACACCGAAGATCAGGTAGATGATCGTGATCGCGGCGCCGGTCAGCCCGCCGACCCGGCCGATGAACCAGGCCAGGTAGATGTACAGGGTGAAGACCCCGCAGATGGCGATGATGACGGAGAGCAGGGTCGAGGGCACGCCCTTGATGGCGGCGGCGCTGATGCGGTCACGCAGCGAGACGACGCCGGTGGAGGGGATCTCGTCGAGCGAGCGGGTCAGCCCGGCGTACGCGATCACCCCGAGGGCGGCGACGATCGCGAAGGTGACCCGCCAGCTGACGGCCTGGCCGATGAAGGTGCCGAGCGGCACACCGACCGCGTTGGCGACGGTCAGCCCGCCGAGCACCAGGGTGAGGGCACGTCCTCGCTCCTCCGGCTTGGCGATGCCGGCCGCGGCGGCGGCGGCGGAGGGCGTGTAGAGCCCCGCGCCGACGGCGGCCAGCACCCGCGCCGCCACCATGATCGCGTAGTCGGGGGCGAAGACGGCGAGCACGTTGGCGACGACGAATATCAGCAGCGCCAGCTGCATGACCCGCTTCCGGCACATGTTGCCGGTGAGGACGGCGGACACCGGCGCGCTCACGGCGTAGACACCGGAGAAGACGGTGATGAGCAGCCCGGCCGTCCCGAGGGAGACATTCAGGCTGTTTCCCACCTTGGAGAGCACTCCGCTGATGACGAACGCGTCGGTTCCGAGCGCGAACGTGCCGAGGGCCATCAGCATGACGGGCCGACGGGCGGGACCACTCGGCAGGAGGGCCCCGATGGACCGCAGAGGCATGATTCGTTCTCCGTTCCGCTAGGCGAACTCCGCTTTCGGAGAAACAGCGAGAGTTATGGCTTCGGGACCAGTAGAACAGTCGACCCGAAGCGTCACAACGATCCGCGGAATCCATGGCCATACTCTGGTAAGTCGGTTTCCCGTCGGCCCCGGAGAACGCCGAAGCCCGGCTCGGCGGGATGCCGGGCCGGGCTTCGACGGTCGCTCAGACGGTCCATTCGACCGGATGGTTGACGATGGGGGTCAGCGTGACGCCGGCCCTTTCGGCATCCTGCCGGGCGTCTACGATTATCTCCTTGAGCCGGCTCATCTGCCGGGCGTGCTCGTCGGACTCCCAGACGCTGACGTGGACCACGGAGCCGTCGGGTGCGACGCCCGCGTAGTAACTGACCAGGCCGGGGAGCTTCTTGATGGCGGGAATCAAATAGCGACCGGTCACCTCGGTCATCTCCCTGACCTCCGGGTACCGCGCCGGGTCGAAACTTCCGCGTGAGACGCGGACGACTGCGGTCGGGGGTAACGTGTCGACGGCCACGGCCGTTTCTCCTCGGGTATTCATGTTCCGACGGGGACGGTGAGATCCTACAACCCGTCAGACGGCGAACTGTGCAGATAAACCGTCAGGGGGCGGGCGGCGGCGGGACGACGCCGAGCTGCTGCAGGATGCCCAGCACGTCGACGTTCGCCCAGCGCTCGACTATCTGGCCGCCGGCGATGCGGACGATGGTGATCCCGGTCCACGTCAGTGACTTGCCGGTCGGCGGGATGCCCTGGAATGCCCCGTCGTGGGTTCCCGTCATCGTCCAGTGGTGCACCACCAGGTCGTCTTCGGCGACCTCGTGGTGAACGGTGAGCTGAAGATCGGAGAACGCCGACCGGAAGCCCGTGATCACACCCTTGAATGCCTCGATGCCCCGGGAGTCGTCGAAGTGGTCGACGACGTCCGGGTGGATGTACTTCTCCGCCGGACCGAAGTCACCGTGGTTCCAGGCCGCCGGAAACACGGCGATGGCGATGCTCTTGTTCTCCTCGACAGACATGGTCGTTCCTCACGTGAGATGGGAGTGAAGCGCTTACACCAGGCCGGGGAGTCCGTAGTCGTAGCTGCGGTCCTCGCCCCAGGGCTCGCGGTGGATCCGACCGGTCGCGTCGACCACGGACAGGACGGACTCCATCGGCTTGCCCTTGAAGCGGTCGGAGATCCAGTCGGCCATGTACACGAACTCGTTCGGCCCCAGGTAGCTCGACGGCCGGCTGTGCAGCGTGTGCCCCTCACCCTGGTACAGCAGGAGTTCCTTGGGCGTCCTGACGTCGTTGAGCACCTCGAAGGTCGACTCGATCGACGACCAGTCGTCGTCCTCGCCGCTGCACACGAGGTACGGGCAGGCCACCTTCTCGCCCAGGCCGTGGGAGTTGACGCCCTGGATGAACTTGTCGAACTCCGCCTCGTCCTCGTACCCGGCCATGAACATGAAGCGCAGCTTGAAGGTCGGCGAGTTCATCTGGAACGCCGTGTCCTCGCCCTGCTCGTAGCTGGGGTAGGCGATGGCGCACGCCTTGGTGGTCGGGATCACCGTCGAGATCTGACTGGCCCACATGGCGCCCATGCTCACGCCCCGCACGGCGATCTGCTCCGTGTCGATCTCGCTCTGCTGCCCCAGCCAGTCGTAGATGGCCCGGCCGGCCTCGTAGAAGCCGGCCTCGGTGACGAAGATCTCGCGCAGCGCGGCGCTGTACTGCCCCGGCCCGTCGAACAGGAAGACGGCGATGCCGCGGCTGAGGAGCTGGTCGCCGGTCAGCGCGACGCAGATCTCCTTGGTGCTGTCCATGCCTCCGACCGTGATCACGCAGGGCACCTTGTCACCCGGCTTGTAGTCGGGCGGCAGGTGCAGCCACCCCGGCAGGGCCTTGCCCTGGTAGGGGATCTCGGCCCGGCGCACGATGTGGTCGGCGTACTCGGCGTACTTGGCGTAGCAGTGGTTCTTCCGCTTCTCCAGCTCGTGGTTCTGCCGGGTGTGGTCGGCGATCGGCCACTGCGCCTGGCCGTAGAGCACGGACGCTATGTAGTAGCTCTCCCTCGCCGCGACCGTGTACCCCTGCTGGTCCAGGTTCTCGGCGGCCTCCTGGCGGCGCTTCCCGGCCGCGGAGTACTCGCGGGCGATGTCGTTGTACTTCTTGACGTTCCGCTCCACGCGCAGGAAGTCACCGAGGGCGCCGATCCCGCAGGGGAACAGCGCGAAGTCCATGTCGCCCTGGTCCCAGGTCACGCCCACACTGCGGATCACGTTGTCCAGCACCCAGCGCTGCTCGCGAAAACGCTCGACGCGCCTTTCCACTCCGGAGGGGAGGGTCGGCATGGTCGGTCTCCTTCTGTCGTCGGGTTGAACTTCCGTCTGCCGGTCAGACCGCGCCGAGCACGCCCAACTGCTGGAGCAGGCCGAGGCCGTCCTCCGCGACGTGCACGGCCACGATCCTGCCGCCGGAGAGGTGGAAGAGGTCGGTGCCGTCGTCCTTGACGAAGTTGCCGCTGGCGGGAGCGCCGAGGAAACTGCCCTTCTGGGTCCCCGTCATCTGGTAGCGGACCGCCACCCGGTGCCCGTCGGCGATCATGTACTCCGGGGCGAACGCCGCGTCGGGGAACGCGGTGCGCAGACCGGTGACGAACTGCTTCATCCCCTCCGGGCCCCGTACCGGGTCGGGCAGGGTGGGGATGTGGAAGGAGAAGTCCGGAGTCATCAGTTCGTCGATGACCGCCAGGTCCCCCTTGCCCATGATCTCGTCGAAGTAGCGGCCGACGACGGCCTTGTTGTCCTCGGGGGAGCCCGGCACCGGCGTGGCCGAGGACTGGCCGGGGAAGAGGGCCCGGCCCAGTTGGGTGATCAGCCCCAGGCCGTCCTCGTTGGCGGTCACCTGGGAGATCTTCCCGTCGGTGATCTGGTGCCAGGTCATGCCCTCGATGTGGAACTGGTTGCCGGCCGCCGGCACCTCACCGATGACGGTGGGGAACGGGATGCCGGTGTGGTTGCCGCGGGCGGTCCAGCGCGTCATCACCCGGTCCGCTTCGGCCACCATGTCCTCGACGGCGAACTGGATGTCGGGGAAGCAGCCGCGGAGCATGTCCACCAGCCCCTTGTAGCCGTCGACGCCCCGGAACGGCTCGTCGTGCGTGGGCATGGTGAAGACGAAATCGGAAGCGGTTATCTCCTCAAGGGCCTCGATGTCCCCCTTGTTGAACACCTCGTTGAAATAGCGGAGTGCGAGGGACTTGTTCACCTCGGTAGACATAGGAATTCTCCTCTGCGGTCCGGATGCCTTCGACAAGTAGAGCAGTCGGTCCGATACGTCACAATGGAATGCCGGATCCCGGTGCATACTCTGGCAAGTCGGATTTCCGACCCGCCGTCAACTGGTACTGCAGGTAATTCCAGACGGCCTTTTCCGGCGCCCTGGGCGGCGTCGCAGCCGAGCACATGCTCCGCGATGCGGGCCGGCGTCTTGCGGCCTTCGGCGTCCAGCAGCCCCCGCAGGTACACCTCACCCCAGCGCCGCTGGTCCGAACGTGCGAGACCGGAGAAGAGGTCCCTACGTCGAAGGCTGCGCACCGAGGAACGGGACGACGGCCGGTTCGGGAAGCGGATGGAGCGGGCCGATCCGGGCGAAGCCGCTCTCCTCCGCCCTGGACAGCAGGGTGATCGCGTGGGCCACCGAGACCAGGGTGGCGTGGTGGTGCCACCCGCGGAACGACCGGCCCTCGAAGTCGCTGATGCCCACCTGGGCGCTCACCTCCTCCTGGTCGCGCTGGACCTGCTGGGTGAGCTGCGCGGTCCTGAAGACGGCCGCGGGTGACTGCTGAGTGCTGTTGGTGAGCCAGAACTCGGCCGGCCCGTGGTCCGCGGGATCGGTCCAGGCGCCCAGCAGCAGCAGTCGGTGGGTGGCGCTGCTCCCGGCCGCACTCCTCGGCAGGTGGACGGCGGTGGCCGTGATCGCGGCGACCCGGCGGCGCTGGTGGTGGGCCCGGTCCACCCATTCGACCAGGCGGTGCTGGCCGCGCAGCGAGTCGATGAGCCTGCGGGCCGGGACCCACTGGCCGCCGAAGGGCGCCGACCGGGCGCCGGCCGCGGCGACCGGGAAGGAGCCGCCCACCCGCAGGATGAAGGGCAGCGACCCGTCGTCGAGCACGGAGCAGACGTGGTCGAGGTCCTTGTTGCCGACGTCCATCAGCACCGGACGGCCCGCGATCTGAGGGGCGCGGGGGAGGGCGAGGAGGCCGGCGACGGCGCCGCGGGCCGGCGAGTCGGACGCGACGTGGTCGGGAATGCCGCCGAGCCGGCGCCGCCCCGGGTCGGCGGTCCAGGTGCTCGGCAGCGCCAGCCCCCAGTCCACCGGGTAGCTCGCGTCCTGGCCGACCAGCCAGATGCCGTACGCCTGCTGGCAGTTGGAGACGCGTCCCAGCCGCGGGACGAACTGGCGCTCCACGCCGACGGAGCAACCGCCGGCCTTGGGGATGAACAGCGGCTCCACCGCCAGGGCGTGCGGCTGGACCCGGTGCTGCAGGTACTCGGCCAGGGCGCGGCGGACCGGCTTCCACTCCCAGGGCGACTTGCTGACGAACTGCTGCAGGTTCTGCTCCCCCGCGGCGCCGACGTCTGCCGCCGCGATCCGGCGCATGCTCTTCCGGCCCTCGACCGTCAGCAGCCCGCGGATGTAGGCCTCGGCCCAGCGGCGCTGATCACGGCGGGTCAAGGACGCGAACACCGTTTGACAGATGTCATCCAGGATGTCAGGTGAGATCCACGCTCGTCCATATGCCTTCGGCCGATCGTAGCGGCCATCCCCAACAGGACTCATGACTCCACCATAGCGGCTGCAACACAGGGTGAGTCAACTGGTATGACCACTCTTGTCATTTTTGGTCGGCGCAGGGCGGCGCAGGATCCCCCGGCCGCAGCCACAGCGCCGCCAGGGCCGGGAGCAGCAGGGTGGTCCGGGCGGTGCCGGGGACCGGTCCCGGCTCAGCGGTGATCGCCCCCTGGTTTCCCGTCCCGGTCCCGCCGTAGTAGTGCGAGTCGGTGTTCAGCACCTCCTGCCAGCGCCCGGCCCGGGGCAGCGGCAGCCGCAACCCGGTCCGCGGCACCGGGCAGAAGTTGTAGACGCACACCAGCGGCTCGCCCGCGGCGTCGTGCCGGACGAAGGCGAGCATGTTCTCCTGCGCCGCGTCCTCGGCGATCCAGTCGAAGCCGTCCGGGGAGTCGTCCCGCTGCCACAGCGCCGGCACCGACCGCTGCAGCCGGTTGAGGTCGCGGACCAGGGTCCGTACCCCGCGGTGCCGCTCGCCCGGCTGCCCGGGGATCTCCGGCAGGTCCCAGCCCAACTCGCCCTCGTGCCACCACTCGTCCGGCTGGCCCAGCTCCTGGCCCATGAACAGCAGCTTCCGGCCCGGCTGGGCCCACTGGAAGGCCAGGTAGGCGCGCAGCGTGGCGAACTTCTGCCAGGGGTCGCCGGGGATCTGGGCCAGCAGTGAGCCGCGGCCGTGCACCAGGTCGTCATGGCTCACCGGGAGGATGTGCCGCTCCGCGTAGGCGTAGCGCATCGGGGAGGTCATCCGGCCGTGGTGGAACTGCCGGTGCACCGGGTCCTCCTGCAGGTACGCCAGGGTGTCGTGGGCCCAGCCGGCGTTCCAGCCGAAGTCGAACCCGAGGCCGCCGGACTCCACCGGGGCGGTCACCCCGGCCCAGGACGCGCACGCGCCGGCGATGGTGGCCACGCCGGGGAAGCGGCGGTGCAGCACCGTGTTCAGCTCCCGCAGCAGCGCCGCGGCGTCCGGGTCCTCGCGGACCTCCCAGCCGTCCGGGGCCCAGCCCCGCGGTGCGCCCGGACGCCCCCGGTAGAGCATCGACGCAGGGGCGTCCACCCGCAGCCCGTCGACGTGGAACTCCTCGCACCAGAACAGCGCGTTGGCGATCAGGAAGTCGCGCACCTGCGGCCGTGCGTAGTCGAAGGCCAGGGTGTCCGCGCCGTCGCGGTTCCGGTCGGCCGAGTCCGCGGTCTCGTACAGGGCCGAGCCGTCGAACCGGGCCAGCGCCCAGTCGTCCCTGGGGAAGTAGCCGGGGACCCAGTCGAGCAGCACCCCGACCCCGGCCCGGTGCAGCGCGTCCACCAGCAGCCGGAAGTCGTCCGGGCTGCCGAGCCGCGCGGTGGGGGCGTAGTAGGAGGTGACCTGGTAGCCCCAGGAGCCGGCGAACGGGTGCTCCGCCACCGGCATGAACTCGACGTGGCTGAACCCCAGGTCCTTGACGTAGCGCGGGAGTTCGCGGGCCAGCTCGCGGTAGCCGAGGCCGGCCCGCCAGGAGCCGAGATGCACCTCGTAGACGCTGGTCGGCGCCGCCCGGGGGTCGCTGCGGTCCCGCCGTCCCATCCACCCGGCGTCGCCCCAGGCATGGCGCGGGGTACACACCAGCGAGGCGGTGGACGGCGGCCGCTCGGCCGCCGTCGCCAGCGGGTCCGCCTTCTGCTGCCAGACCCCGTCCGGGCCCAGCACCTCGTAGGTGTACCGCGCGCCGTCGCCTGCCCCGGGGACGAACAGCTCCCAGACGCCGGACTCCCCCAGCCGCCGCATCGGGTGCCCGGCGCCGAGCCAGCCGTTGAAGTCGCCGCTGAGCCGGACCCCCCGGGCGCCCGGGGCCCAGACCGCGAAGGCGGTGCCGGCCACGGTCCGGCCGGCCGCCGGCAGCTCCCGGGTGTGCGCGCCGAGGACCCGCCACAGCCGCCGGTGCCGGCCCCCGGCGATCAGCTCCAGGTCCTCCGGGCCGACCGTCGGCGGGAACCGGTACGGGTCGTCCACCCGGCGGACCCGGTCCCCGTCCGCCACCTCCAGCTGGTAGTCCGGGGCGCCCCGGCCCGGCAGCAGGCCGGTGAACAGGCCGTGGCCCTCGGGTCGCAGCCGGACCCGGCACCGTCCGGCGACCGCGGTCACCTGCTCGGCCCGGGGGCACAGCACCCGCAACACCACCCCGTCCGGGTCCGGGTGCGGCCCGAGCAGGCTGTGCGGATCGGGATGCACCCCGGCCAGCAGCGCCCGGGTCGGGGCCCGCTCTCCCGACGCCGGGTGGTTCACCGCCGGTCCGGGTGCACGGTGAACAGGTGGGCGACCCGCTCCCCCGGGTCGAGCCGGACGTAGTCGCTCCCGCGCCAGCGGTGACTGCCGCCGCCGAGCTGGTCCCTGACCTCGAACTCCTCCCCCGCGACCAGGCCGAGTTCGGCCAGGTCCAGGTGCACGTAGCCCTCCCTGGCCTGCTCCGGGTCGAGGTTGACCACGACGATCACCCGGTCCGTGGACCGGCCCGCGGGGGCCTGCTTGGAGAAGCACAGCAGCGCGTCGTTGTCGGTCGGGTGCACCCGCAGGTTGCGCAGCCGGCGCAGCGCCGGGTGCTCCCGGCGGAGCTGGTTCAGCCGGGTGATCAGCGGGGCCAGGCTGTCCCCTGCGCGCTCGGCGGCGGCCCAGTCCCTGGGCCGGTACTGGTACTTCTCCGAGTCCAGGTACTCCTGGGCGCCCGGGGCGACCGCCGCCGACTCGTACAGCTCGAAGCCCGAGTACACGCCCCAGGACGGGCCGGCCGTGGCCGCCAGCACGGCGCGCAGCGCGAAGGCCGCCCGGGGGGCGTCGCGGAGGTGGTCCGGGAGGATGTCCGGGGTGTTCACGAAGAGGTTGGGCCGCAGCACGGCGGCGTTCCCGACCGGGTCGAGCGCGTCGAGGCCGGCCAGTTCGCCCAGGTAGTCCGCCAGTTCCTGTTTGGTCTCGCGCCAGGTGAAGTAGCTGTACGACTGGTGGAAGCCGACCCGGGCCAGCGCCCGCACCATCGCCGGGCGGGTGAACGCCTCGGCCAGGAACAGCACGTCCGGGTCGGTGGCGTGGACGGCGGCGATCAGCCGCTCCCAGAACGCGACCGGCTTGGTGTGCGGGTTGTCCACCCGGAAGATCCGGACCCCGTGGTCCATCCAGTGCCGCAGCACCCGCAGGCTCTCGTCGAGGATGCCCTCGGGGTCGGTGCCGAAGTGGAGCGGGTAGATGTCCTGGTACTTCTTCGGCGGGTTCTCGGCGTAGGCGATGCTGCCGTCCAACTGGTGCCGGAACCACTGCGGGTGCTGCCGGACCCACGGGTGGTCGGGGGAGCACTGCAGGGCGAAGTCGAGGGCGACCTCCAGGCCCAGCCCGGCCGCGGTCGCGGTGAAGTGGTCGAAGTCGGCCAGGGTGCCCAGCTCCGGGTGCACCGCGTCGTGGCCGCCCTCGTCGGCGCCGACGGCCCAGGGCGAGCCGGGGTCGCCGTCGACCGCGGTGGCGGTGTTGCCAGGCCCCTTGCGGCCGCGCCGCCCGATCGGGTGGATCGGCGGCAGGTACACCACGTCGAAGCCCATCGCGGCCACCCCGGCCAGCCGCTCGGCCGCGGTCCGCAGGGTGCCGGAACGCGGCGGGGCGAGCCCGGCCGGGTCCACCACCGCGCCCTCCGAGCGCGGGAAGAACTCGTACCAGGAGCCGTAGAGCGCGCGCTCGCGGTCCACCCGGAGCGGGAGTTCCGGGCCGCTGGTGCGGAGTTCGCGCAGCGGGTGGGCGGCCAGCACGGCGGCGGCGGCCGGGTCGAGCACCGCGGCGAGGCGGGCGTCGGGCGCGGCGGCGCGGTCGGCGAGGGCCGCCTCCACGCGTTCCAGCAGCGCCCGCTCCGCGGGGAGCAGCGGGTCGTTCCCCGCGGCGGCGTCGACAAGGGCCTCGGCGGCGGGATCGGCGCCGTCGGCGGGGCAGTGGGCGGCCAGGACCTGGCGGAGCAGCAGCGCGCCCTCGGCGAAGACCAGTTCCAGGTCCACCCGGGCCGGGACCTTGGCCGCGGCCACCTGGAGCCAGGTCGCGACCGGATCGGTCCAGGCCTCGACCCGGTAGGTCCAGTCGCCCTCGCGGTCGACCGCGACCTCCGCGGCGAACCGGTCGGTGCCCGGCACCGGCTCGGCCAACGGGAACCGGAGCGGTCGGGCGCCGCCGCCCTCGGGTGCGAGCAGCACATGGGCGGCGATGGACTCGTGGCCCTCGCGGAACACCGTCGCCGAGACCTCGAACAGCTCTCCGGGGACGGCGCGCACGGGGCGGCGCCCGTGGTCGACCTCCGGTCGGACGTCGGTGATCTGCAGCCGGCCCTCCCCGGGCGGCGGGGGTGATGTGCTCTTCACGAGGTGCCTCCGCTGGTCGTGGGAATACCACTGTCGAAACGGCTCAGCCTCCTGAGTCCAGCACGCCGGCCCGGGGATCCGGCCCCGGGCGACGGGGAATCACCTGGCACTCCGTCAGGTCCCCGGGACTGCGGGGAGTCGTCGGACCTCGTGGAGTCGCCACCGGATCGGCGGCCTTCCGTTGACCCGGCGGCCCCGCTCGGCCACGCTCACGCACATGTGGAGCCATGAGCACAGCGTCGACGCGGACGTCACCCCGGCCCAGGTGTGGGCCTGCTATGCGAACACCGCGCTCTGGCCGGCGTTCGACCCGGGGCTGGAGCGGATGACCCTGGCCGGCCCGTTCGCGGCCGGTACCCGGGGGCGGCTGGTGCCCAGGGAGGGCGATCCACGCGGGCGCGCCCCGGTGCCCTTCCTGCTGGTCCGGGCCCAGCCGGAGCGGGGCTTCACCACCGAGAGCGAGATCCCCGGCGCGGTGACGCTGCGCTTCGTGCACCGGCTGGCCGAGGTTCCCGGCGGCACCAGGATCACCCACGGCGTGGAGATCGCGGGACCGGCCGCCGACTCGCTGGGCCCGGCGATCGGCCCCGTCCTCACCGCGGTCATCCCCGGCATCGTGGAGACCCTGGTCCGGGTGGCCGCCGCGCAGGCCGCCTGAGCGGCCGTCAGCGGTCCCCCGCAAAGGCCCCGGCCCCCGCCCCGTCGACGGACGGAGCGGGGGCCGGGGCCGTGTGCGCGGCGGTCAGGCCCGCACGGTGGGGTCGATCAGGAACGCGTCGGTGGCCACCAGTGCCTGGATCACGTCCGGCAGCACGCAGCCGACGATCACGAAGTCCACGTCCAGGCCGGTCTTGGTGCGGTGGAACAGCAGCTCGTTGATCGCCGGACGGCTCATCTCGGTCAGCTCGCTCAGGTGGAACTCCACCCGGCGCGGTCCGGCCGAGAGCGCCTCGGCCAGGCCGCGGCGGAACTTGTCCAGCTCGGTGCGGTCCACCGCGCCGCTCAGGTGGATGTGGGCGGTCATGCCGTCGAAGTCGCTGTTGATCCGCAGCCGCATCTCCACCGGCTCGATCTCCACCCGCACCCGCTGCGGGCGGCTGCTCACCGGCAGCTTGACGGTCAGCGCCTCGGCGTCGAAGTCCTTGTAGGGCTCCCCGTCCACCCAGACCCGGGCCAGCTGCACCGACCCCGGCGGCAGCAGGTCCGGCGAGACCCGCAGGATCCCGCCCGGCAGCGCCCCCGGCAGCGGGCGGAAGTGCAGGGTCAGCGGCGCGGAGTTGATGAGCAGTCCGGTGTACGTGGCGGCCAGGTAGCACAGCTCCAGCGCGTGGTAGCCGGCCATCGAGTGGCTGCCCTTGAGCCGCTCGGTGCCCACCAGGTACGGCAGGCCGTTGGCCAGGACGTTGAAGTACACCCCGCCGTCGTCGTAGTCCAGGAAGAAGGCGTTGTAGAAGGCCGCCGCCTCCCGGGCCAGCCGGCGGTGCTCCGGGTCGCCGGAGACGCCCGCCAGGATCAGGTAGGCCAGGATCGACTGCTCCTGCTGCCACCAGGCCTTGCGGTCGTGCCAGACCAGCCGGTGCGCGCCGCTGTCCGGGTCGGCGATCCGCTCGACCACGTCGTACCAGCCGCCGCGCTGCTGGTCGCTGCCGACGGCCGGCATGATCTCGGCGATCCGCTCGGCCAGGTCGGCGTAGTCGGGCTTGTCGTGCAGCGCCCTGATCCTGGTGAGGTTCCAGGCGATCTTCAGGTTGTGGCCGACCACCGCGCGGTCCTGCTGCCAGCCCCAGGTCCGGTCCGGGCTCCAGTCCTCGTGGAACCGCTCCTGCACGAACGGGCTGTTGGGCTCGTCCGGGAAGTGCTCCACGATGGCGTCGGCGGTCTCCTGCAGCAGCTCCGCGAAGTCGTCGCGCCCGGTCGCCAGGTAGGCGTTGATCAGGTAGGCAGGGGCGTGGTCGCCGACCGAGTTCCAGTTCTTCCGGGAGCGGTTGCGGCCGAGCGTGTCGGCCCTGGGGTCCATGGTGATCGGGTCCAGGTGCGAGAAGAACCCGCCGCGCTCGGTGTCCCTGAAGTAGCGGTGGAACAGCGCCACGGTGCGGTCGATGTCGGACAGGATCTGCGGGTCGCCGGTGACCCGGAAGGTCTGGGTCGGCCCGGCCAGGGCGTAGATCTGCTCGTACATCGGGATGGCGTCGAAGTCGTCGCCGAACTCCGAGGCCAGCACCTTGCGCTGGCCGGACGGGGTGATGTCGATGCCGTGGTACCAGTAGACGATGCCGTCGCGGTCGTCGACCACCCGCATGTGCTCGCGCAGGTACTCGGTGCCGGACTCGGCCGCCTCCAGGAACCGGTCCTCGCCGGTCAGCAGGTACGCCGTGGAGAGGCCGTAGACCAGTCGGGATATCGTGTCGGTCTCCTGCCGCACGTCCTCCCCCGCGGTGTCCGGGACGTGGGTGCCGGACAGGGTCAGCCGGGTCCGGAAGTTGCGCCAGTCGTAGACCCCGTCGGGGAAGTGGCCGCGCAGGTAGAAGTCGGCGATCTCGGTGGCCTGCTGGACCCACCAGGCCGGGTGCTCGAAGACGTAGCTGCCGCGGCGCTCCTCGGGGAAGGTGATGCTGCGGGCCTCGATCCGCTCGCCGCCGTCCCACCGGTAGAAGATGCCGTAGACGAAGACGTAGCGGCCCTCGGAGAGCATGTCCCTGGTGCTGCCGCTGGTGTCCCTGGGCGCGTCGCCCAGGTTGCGGACGATCTGCGAGTTCACCGACTCGCCCAGGTGGACCGTGAGTTCGCGCCCGTCGGAGGTGCGCAGGCCGAAGCGGCCGTAGGTGGGCTCGTAGCCGGTGATGTACCCGGCGACGCTGTCGGAGCAGGTTCGGGTGTGTTCGGACAGGCTCATCGGTTGACTCCCTCCGGCAGCGAGGTCAGGACGACGACGCTGCGGCCATGGGCATGGACGGTGGAACCGGACACCGGCAGTTCGGAGCCGGGGGGCAGGAGGTCCTGGCCTTCGGCGCGGGCGGTGTCCACGGTCAGGGCCCAGCAGCGGCCGTCGATCACCGGCAGCTCGAAGTCCAGGCCCAGGTGGAACATGTTGAGCACGACGTGCAGGTCGGGATGGCCGTCGAAGCCGGCCAGGGTGAACGAGAGCACCCGGGCCTCCGGGTCGTCCCAGCCGGGGCAGCCCAGCGTGGTGCCGTGCCAGGAGACGTCGGGCAGGCCGCGCTCGTTCACCCTCCCGGTGAAGAACCGCGGCGCGCGCAGCGCCGGGTGGCGCTTGCGCAGCGCGACCATGCCCTGGAAGAACCGGTGCACCTCGGTCTCCTTGGCGGCCTGGTCCCAGTCCAGCCACGAGGTCGGGCCGTCCTGGCAGTAGGCGTTGTTGTTGCCGCCCTGGCTGTTCCGGAACTCGTCCCCGGCCAGCAGCATCGGGACGCCCCGGCTGAGTAGCAGCAGCGCGGCCAGGTTCTTGGTCTGACGGACCCTCAGCCGGTCGATCCCGTCGTCGTCGGTGGGACCCTCCACCCCGCAGTTCCAGCTGTAGTTCTCGAAGCTGCCGTCGGCGTCGGACTCGCCGTTGCGGTAGTTGTCCTTGCGGTTGTAGCTGACCAGGTCGTTCATGGTGAAGCCGTCGTGGCAGGTGATGAAGTTGATCCCGTTGGTGGGCAGGTCGGCGGCCCGGCTGAACAGGTCGCGGGAGCCGCCGATCCGGGTGGCCAGCGAGCCGACCAGACCGGCGTCGCCGCGCACGAAGCGGCGCACCTCGTCCCGGAACGGCCCGTTCCACTGGCTCCAGCGGTTCCCCGGGAACCGGCCCACCTGGTAGAGCCCGCTGCCGTCCCAGGGCTCGGCTATGATCTTGGACTCGGAGAGGATGCCGGACAGCTCGATCCCCCACAGCAGCGGCGGCACCTCCAGCTCGTAGCCCTCGGCGCCGCGGGACAGCTCCGAGGCCAGGTCGAACCGGAAGCCGTCGACGTGGTGCTCGGTGACCCAGTACTCCAGGCACTCGATGATGAACTTGGCGACCGCCGGGTGGTTGGCGTTGACCGAGTTCCCGCAGCCGGTGAAGTCCATGTAGTGGCGCCGGTCCTGGGCCCACAGGTGGTAGTACGCCTCGTTGGCCTGGCCACGGAAGCTGATCGCGGGGCCGTTCTCGTTGCCCTCCGAGGTGTGGTTGAACACCACGTCCAGGATCACCTCGATGCCGGCCCGGTGCAGGGCCTTGACCAGGTCCCGGAACTCGGTGATGTGCTGGCAGTCGCGCGCGTCGGCGCAGTAGCCGGTGTGCGGGGCGAAGAAGCCGAACGGGTCGTAGCCCCAGTAGTTGCGCAGCGGCTCCCCGTCCGGGCCGCTCCGCAGCACCTGGGTCTCGTCGAAGTCGAAGACCGGCAGCAGCTCCACCGCGGTGATCCCCAGCTCCTTGAGGTGCGGGATCTTCTCGATCAGCCCGGGGAAGGTGCCCGGGTCGGCGACGCCCGAGGTGGGCGACGCGGTCATGCCGCGGACGTGCGCCTCGTAGATCACGGTGTCCGCCAGCGGGGTGCGCAGCGGCTGGTCGCCCTCCCAGTCGTAGGCGTCCAGGTCGACCACCATGCTGCGCATCGCGGTCGCGCAGTTGTCCTGCGGTCCGACCGCCCCGGCCCGGTCCCAGACCGAGTTGATGTTCGCCCGCGCGTACGGGTCGAGCAGCACCTTGCGCGGGTTGAAGCGGCTGCCGGTCTCCCTGGTGTCGCCGGGGCCGTCCATCCGGTAGGCGTAGACCTGGCCGGGACCCAGCCCGTCCACCCGGCAGTGCCAGAAGTGGTAGCTGTGGTGCAGGTCCGGGTCGAGCGCGATGACCCGGCTGGGCTCGGGCGCGTCGTGCCGGTCGAACAGCAGCAACTGCACCGCGGTCGCGCGCTCGGAGAAGACCGAGAAGTTCACGCCGTCCCGGTCGACGGTCGCGCCGAGCGGCTGGGGCCGTCCGGCGCCGACGGCGCCGGGGGGCGCCGGGGGCGGGGGGATCTGGAGGATCTCACTGGTCGTCATGTCGTCTTGTCGCCTCTCTGGGCGTCAGGGGCCTGGACAGGTGCTGGACAGGTGCCGGGCAGCGCGGAGGTCACCCCACCGGGGCCAGGTCCCATTCGAGGGCCGCGAACAGCCGTTCCCAGGACGGGGCGGCCGGACCGGGCTCGTTGAACATCTCGAAGGTCACCCCGCTGGCCGAGGGGCAGTAGAGCGCCTGCACGCAGGCCTCGGCCACGTCCTGGCGGCAGACCCGGCCGTCACCGCGGTCGCCCTGGGCCAGGTGCACCCCGCCCCCGGCGACCGGCCCGTCGGTGAGCCAGCCGGGCCGCACCACGGTGTACGGGAGGCCGGAGCCGCGCACTGTCCCCTCCCCGGCGAGCCGCCAGTCGAGGACCCGCCCGTAGGCGTTGAAGGGGTGGCCGTGGTGCGTCGCGTGGAGCTGGCTGACCAGCACCACGTGCGGGTGGCCGCCGGACGCGGTGGCCGCCTCCAGCACGTTGCGGACCCCGATGTGCAGGGTGGTCTCCGGCCGGTCCGGGCCGCGCTCGTCAGTGCCGGGCTCGACGCAGTAGACCACCGCCGACGAGTTCGCCAGCGCCGTCCCGAGCGAGCCGGCCACCCGGACGTCCCCCTGTTGGAACTCGGCCCCGGCCGGCAGGTGCCGCCGGGCGCGCTGCGGGCTGCGTCCGACCACCCGGACCCGCTCGCCGCGGCCGAGCAGCTTGCGGACGACCAGGCGCCCGACCCGCCCCGTGCCACCGACCACTGTCACCGGACTGTCCATTGCTTCCTCCTGCTGCTCAGAGCCATCGGCCGAGGTCCTCGGCGCTGGTGATGCTGGTGCCCGGCGGAAGGCCGGTGACGGTCGGAATCCTGAGCCGGGGGTAGACGCTCACCCGGGACAGCTCGGTGCCGGGCCACAGGTGCACCCCGTCGCCGAGCGCGGTGAAGGACTCCAGCCGGACCGGTCTGCGGCGCTCCGACTCGACCTCGGCCATCGGCCCCACATAGCAGTCGCTGATCTCGGCGTACGGGCCGATCACCGAGGAGTCGCCGCAGGCGGTACGGCTCAGCCGGGCGCCCTCGCGCAGTTCCACCCCGTCGCCGATGTCGGCGTACTCCATCCGCACGCCCGAGCCGATCTCGACGTGGCGGCCGATCCGGACCCCGGGGCCGATCACCACGCTGCCGTCCTCGATCTTCTGGGCCAGCGTGGTGCCGGTCCGCTCGTCCCTGGTGTTGAGGCTGGTCTCGTCGATCCAGTAGCGCGGTTCCTTGTTGTGCGGGACCTCCATCAGCTGGTCCATCTGCGGGTAGCCGCCGCCGAGCACCTCGCCGAGGGTCAGCAGGTAGTCCTCGACGCTGCCGAGGTCGCCCAGCCGGTCGATCGGGTGGACCGCCACCATCAGGCCGTGGCCGACCAGCCAGGGCAGCAGGTCGCCGCCCCAGTCCAGCCGCTGCTGGGCCAGCCGCATCAGCTCCGGGTCCCGGGCCGCGCGGCGCAGCCCGTTGCTGTCGACCAGGTACATCCCGGCGTTGGTGGGGATCAGCGCACCGAGGTCCGGGTCGGCCGCCCCCGGGAAGAGCCGGCTGATCCGCTCCAGTCCCGGCTTCTCCACGAAGCCGTTGACCAGGCCGTTCGAACCGGTCTGCATGGCCCCGTACTTGCCCGCCACCTCCGCCGCGGTCCGCTCCACCGCGGCGACGGTGACCAGGGCGCCGTTGCGGCGGTGGGTGGCCTCCATCTCGGCCAGCGAGAACTCGAAGATCGAGTCGACCGGCAGGACCAGCGCCTGGTCCCGCAGGTCCCAGTACTCCAGGTTGTGCAGCGTGGCGGCGCCCGAGCCGACGTTGTAGCGGTCGAAGCGGGCCCGCGAGTACTGGATGTCGACTCCGTAGCGCTCGCCGTGGCCGAGCAGGAGCTTGATCTGGTTGCGGTTCTCCAGCCCCTGGGCTACCACGTAGAAGCGGCGGATGCCCTGCTCCCGGCAGGCATCGACGACCCATTCGATCAGGCGCCGCCCGGCGAACGGGATCAGCGCCTTGCTGCGTATGTAGTCCGCGGATTCCAGAGTGATCGGTTTCGCCCGCTCTCCCCGGCCGCCGGCCAGGATGATGCCGACGGTCTCACGCCCTCCCCCAGCCATCAGTGCTCCTCCGGTCGTCAGCTCCCCAGAGGCCATACAACAACCTCTGTCATTCCTAGTCAAGCAGTCAGTAATATAAGTCATCTATTGCCACGCCTGGAGTAATCTCTGCTGGAAACGTTGGAGGGACGCCGATGACCGAGACCATGCCCACCAGTCAGGACCGCCCGGGGGATCCGGCCGGGGCCCTGCGCGACCTGGCCGCCGTGCACCGGGCCCGGCTGGCGCAGCGGCACTCGGCCTCGGAGGAGCGCCGCCGCAAGCGCGAGCTGACCCGGCACCGCAACCGCCGCGCCGAGGCGGTCCGCCGGGCCGCCGCCTTCACCGGACGGCAGCTGCCGCGGACCCTGGACCGGGTGCTGGACGGCCGGGACTGGACCGGCTACACCCACCCCGGCGCGGCCACGCTGACCGCGGTCGCCCCGCTGGGCCAGGACCTGTGGGCGCTGTTCCGGCACGAGACCGCGCGCGAGGACATCACCTCGACCGGCATGCAGGAGCGCCTGTGGCTGGTGGTGCCGACCGGTCCCGGCGGCTACACCGAGCTGCCCTGCCGCGACGACGACGAGCTGGCCACCGCACTGGGCGCCTGGGACGGCCGCCGGGCCGACCGGCGGTAGCCCCCCTTCTGCACGGGCCGGACCCGGGGGCGCTATCCTCGTGCGTACGGCGGAGGGGCTCGCCGTAGAACCGCAGCGTGACGTCGAGCTGCCAACGGTCCCTACCTGGCGGCCGCCCGTACCCGGGCGGCCCTGGACTCAGGTAGGAGAGCCATGCCCCGCACACCCCGCACCGGCCCGGCCGCCCGCGGCGGGCCCACGCCCCCAGGAGGGCCGATGCCCGCAGCCGAGCTCCCGATCGACCCGGACACCGCAGGGCCGCCGCGGGCCCGCGGCGAGCGGAACCGGCAGGGGGGCGTGCTGGCCGTCATCGCGCTGGGCGGCGGCCTCGGCAGCCTCGCCCGCTACGGACTCGCCCGCGTCTGGCCCACCCCGGCCGGCGGCTTCCCCTGGGCCACCTTCGGCACCAACGTCCTGGGCAGCCTGCTGCTGGGCGCGCTGATGGTCTACGTGGTCGAGGTCTGGCCGCCGTCGCGCTACCGCCGCCCCTTCCTCGGGGTCGGCGTCCTCGGCGGCTTCACCACCTTCTCCACCTACATGAACGAGACCCGCGGCCTGATCGCCGACGGGCGGCTGGCGCTCGCCGACGCCTACGCCCTGACCAGCCTGATCGCCGGGCTGGCCGCGGTGTGGACCGGCATCGCCCTGGCCCGGCTGCTGAGCGGACTCCCGGTGCGCCGCGGCCCCCGCCGCCGCAGCCAGTCCGGACACACCGCGACCGCCGTCGCGGCCACCGCCGCCGACCCGGCCCCTGAAGGAGCCCCACGATGAGCCCGCTGCGCCGCCGCCACCAGGACGAGGGCCCCGCGCGGGAGCCCCGCGAGGAACTGCGCGGCACCGCGCTGCGGCTGACCGTCCACCTCGCCGACAACGACCCGTTCCACCACCACGCGGCCTACACCGAGATCGTGCACCGGGCGCACCGGGCGGGCCTGGCCGGAGCCAGCGTGCTGCGCGGCATCGAGGGCTTCGGCCGTACCTCCCGGATGATCCACACCACCCGGCTGCTGGACGTCGCCGACGACCTGCCGGTGCTGGTGGTCATCGTCGACACGCCGGAGCGGATCCGCGCCTTCCTGCCGCAGCTGCGCGAGGTCAGCCCGCACAGCCTGGCCACCCTCGACACCGTCGAACTCGTCCCGCCCGCCGACACCGAGCGGCCCGCCGACACCGAGCGGAGCGTCTGAGCGATGCCCGTCCTGATGGTCTTCCTCGGCGGCATGGTCGGGGCGCCGCTGCGCTTCCTGACCGACCGGGCGGTGCAGGCCCGGCACGACAGCGTGTTCCCCTGGGGAACGCTGCTCATCAACGTCTGCGGGTCGTTCGTGCTGGGCGCGCTGACCGCCGCCACCGTGCACCACCACCTGCCCGCGAACCACGGGCTGCTGCTCGGCACCGGCTTCTGCGGCGGCCTGACCACCTTCTCCACCTTCTCCTTCGAGACCGTCCGGCTGATGGAGGACGGCTCGCTGGCGGAGGCCGGGCTCAACGCCGTCGGCAGCCTGGCCCTCGGCCTGGCCGCGGCGGCGCTCGGCTACGGCCTGCTCAGCTGGATCTGACGCCGGGTCCGCTGAGCAGGGCGGTGTGCAGGCTGCGCAGGTCGCCCACGATGTCGGTGGACGGATCGCGCAGCCACTGGAACCTCAGGCCGTCGGCGGCGGCCAGCAGCACCTGGGCCTCCCAGTCGTAGCCGGGGCCGAGGATCCGCTCCATCAGCGCCAGCCAGTCCCGGGTGCGGCGGTCGACGAAGGCGTGCGCCGGATGCCCCGGGTCCGTGGCGGCGGCGGTCATGTCGATCAGGAGCCTGATCAGGCCCGGGGTCCTGGTCGTGTGCGCCAGCAGCTCCCAGAAGCCGTCGATCGTGGTCAGGTCGTAGGTCGCCGCGCACCGCGCGTCGTCGGCCGCCAGGACCTGCACCAGCAGCTCGTCCTTGCTGCCGAAGTAGTGCAGCACCCCGGCCTCGCTGAGCCCGGTGGCGTCGGCGATGGACTTCAGCGACGGCCCGTACCGTCCCGACGTCCGGTAGGCGTCCAGCGCCACCCGCAGGATCTCCGCGCGCCGGGCCACCCCCTTGGGGGAGGGCCCGCGCCGCGTGCTGGTCTCCATGCCCATGCCCCGAACCTAACGCGCGCCGCCGGAACCTGACTGGAGCCCGGCCTGACCGGGACACAGACCCCGCGCCGCCGCGGTCACCCCCCGTCCGCGCCCCCGCGGCCCGCGGCCACGCGTTTGCGGACCAGGCTCGGCGGCTCGCCGAACCAGCGCCGGGCCGCGCGGGTCAGCGCCGACTGCTCGGACAGCCCGAGCATCCCGGTGATCTGCGACAGCGGCAGCGCGGTCTCGGTCAGCAGCTGGTGCGCCCGCCGCCTGCGGACGCCGTCCAGCTCCGCCTCGTAGCTGGTGCCCTCGGCGGCGAGGTGCCGCTGCAGCGTCCGCGGGTGCATCCGGTGCCACCGCGCCACGGACCCGATGCTCACCTCGGCGGTGCCGACCGAGCGCGCCAGCGTGCCGCGGACCCGCGCGGTCAGCGTCTCCCCCGGCTCGCCGAAGTGGCTGGCCAGGTAGTCGACGGCGATGTCCCGCAGCACCCCGTCCCAGCTGTCCAGCGGCGAGGACATCAGCGTCGCGGGCATCCGCAGCACCGCGGACGGGCGGTCGAACCTGACCTCGGCGCCGAAGAACGCGGCGTAGCGGGCCCGCGGGGCCAGCATCGGGTGCGGGAGGTCCACCGAGCGCAGCCCGTACCCGCTCCGCACCTGGGTCAGGACGCGGTGGATCAGGCCCACCCCCAGCTCGGTCGCCTGCGGCTGCGGCGGCGCCCCGGGGATGCTGGCCCGGTAGAGCAGCCCGACCACGCCGGGGGCCCCGTCCGGGTCGGGGACCTGGACCACGCTCAGCGCCGGGCTGTGGATGTAGAGGAACCGCGAGGCGCAGTCCACCGCGGCGCCGATGGTGGGCGAGGTCTCGATGGCCACGGCCAGCGGCCCGAGGATGCTGATGTCCTGCCGCTCGGCCAGCAGCAGCCCCAGGTCGGGACGGCCGGTCTGGGCCGCGGCGGTCTCCAGCACCCGGGCGGCGGCCCCGGCCGGGATCAGCGCGTCGTCGGAGTCCGGCGCGGCCGGGTCGATCCGGAAGCGGGTGAGCAGCGCCGCACCGTCCTCGCCGAACGCGTCCAGCAGCGGGACCAGGCCGCGCAGTCCGGCGGCTCGCACCAAGGGGGTCATGTCGCCCCAGGGTAAAACTCTGTCGTCTGAAGTCAAGCCGGTTGGGTGGTTCCGGGGTCAGACTGGCAGCGTCCCGTCCCCCACCCCGCGAGAAGAGGCCATCGGTGAGTACCGCCGCGCATCCGGCTCCTGAGCACGTCGACGTCCTGATCGTCGGCGCCGGCCTGTCCGGGATCGGGGCCGCCAGCCATCTGCGGCGCGAGTGTCCGGGGAAGTCGTTCACCCTGCTGGAGTCGCGCGGGGCGATCGGCGGCACCTGGGACCTCTTCCGCTACCCGGGCGTCCGCTCGGACTCCGACATGTTCACCCTGGGCTACTCGTTCCGCCCGTGGACCGACCCCAAGGCGATCGCCGACGGCACTTCCATCCGCGACTACGTGGTGGACACCGCCAGGGAGAACGGCATCGACCGGCACATCCGGTTCCACCACCGGGTGGTACGGGCCGAGTGGTCCTCGGACACCGCCCGGTGGACCGTCACCGCCACCCGCGCCGACCCCGACGCCGACCCCGCGGCCGAGCCCGCCGAGACGGTCACCCTGACCTGCTCGTTCCTCCAGGTCTGCGCCGGCTACTACCGCTACGACCAGGGCTACAGCCCGGAGTTCGCCGGGTCCGAGGACTTCGTCGGACGGATCGTGCACCCGCAGCACTGGCCGGACGACCTCGACTACACCGGCAAGCGGGTGGTGGTCATCGGCAGCGGCGCGACCGCGGTGACCCTGGTGCCGTCGATGGCCGAGACGGCCGCGCACGTCACCATGCTGCAGCGCTCCCCCAGCTATGTCGCCGCGCTGCCGGGCAGCGACGCCCTGGCCGACCGGCTCCGCCGCCGGCTGCCGGCCACCACCGCCTACCGGGTGATCCGCTGGAAGAACGTGCTGTTCAGCATGGCCACCTACCAACTGAGCCGGCGTCGGCCGAAGCTGATGAAGTCGATCCTGCGCCGGGGCGCCGCCTCCGCGCTCCCGGCCGGGTACGACGTGGACACCCACTTCGCGCCGTCCTACAACCCCTGGGACCAGCGCCTGTGCGTGGTCCCCGACGGCGACCTGTTCGCCGCCGTCAGCAGCGGCCGGGCCGAGGTGGTCACCGACCGGATCGAGCGCTTCACCGCCACCGGCGTCGCGCTGGAGTCCGGCACGGAGCTGCCCGCCGACGTCATCGTGACCGCGACCGGGCTGAACCTGCTCGCCATCGGCGGGATGGAGCTGAACGTCGACGGCCGCGACATCGCCCTGCCGGAGACCATGGCCTACAAGGGCATGATGCTGTCCGGCGTGCCCAACTTCTCACTCACCGTCGGCTACACCAACGCCTCCTGGACCCTGAAGGCCGACCTGGTCGCGCAGTACGTGTGCCGGCTGCTCCAGCACCTGGACGCCGGCGGCTACCAGATCGTCACCCCGGTCGCGCCGGTCCTCGACGACGCGGAGCAGCTCGCCCCGCTGATCGACCTGGAGTCCGGCTACGTCCAGCGGAGCGTCGGGCTGCTGCCGCGGCAGGGGCCGTCCGCACCCTGGCGGCTGCACCAGAACTACCTCCGCGACCTGCGGATGATGCGCCGCGGCCCGGTGACCGACGCGGTCCGCTTCGGCCACGCCGCCAACACCAACGCCGCCGGTGACGCCGCCGCTGCCGACACCCGGCCGGTCGGGGGCCGCGCCAAGGAAGGAAGTACCGCGTGAGCACCTCCACCGCCTTCCCCTCCGCCGCGCCGACCGCGACCGCCGAGGTCGGCGGCCTGCGGATGCGCTACCGGGCCACCGGCGACGGCGATCCGGTGCTGCTGCTGCACGGCATCGGGCGCAGCCTGGAGGACTGGTCCGAGCAGCACGACCGGCTCTCCGCCGAGTACCGGGTGATCAGCCTCGACCTGCCCGGCTTCGGCCACTCGGACCGGCTGCCCGGACCGAGCACGCTGACCGGCCTGGCCTCGGCACTGCCCGGCTTCCTGGACGCGGTGGGCGCGAGCGGTCCGGTGCACGCGGTCGGCAACTCGCTCGGCGGCGCGGTGGCGATGCGGCTGGCCGCGGACCGGCCGGAGCGGGTGCGCTCGCTGCTGCTGGCCAACAGCGCCGGGTTCGGGCAGGAAGTGACCATCGCGCTGCGGGTGCTGGCGATCCGTCCGCTGGGCGGCCTGCTGCTGCGCCCCAGCCGCACCGGGGCGGCCAGGACCACCCGGGCGATCTTCCACGACCGGTCCTTCGCCACCCCCGAGCGGATCGAACTGGCGTTGGCGCTGGCCGGGCGCCCGGCCCACAACCGGACCCTGCTGGAGGTCGCCCGCGACCTGGGCGGCTTCCGCGGCGTCAGCGAGCCGTGGCGCACCGCGCTGCTGGCCGAGCTGGCCGGGCTCGACCTGCCCACCCTGGTGGTCTGGGGCGACCGCGACCTGATCCTGCCCGCCGCCCACCTGGACGCGGCGCGGGCGGCGCTGCCGCGGGCCGAGTCCCACCTCTTCACCGACACCGGCCATATGCCGCAGATCGAACGGGCCGACGCGTTCGCGGCGCTGGCCTCCGCGTTCTTCGCCCGCGACCGCGGCACGTCCTGAGAGGACCGGCATGGACAGGTACACCTTCGGCGGCGGCACCGCGATCGTCACCGGCGCCGCCAGCGGCATCGGCGAGGCGCTGGCCGGTGCGCTGGCCGCCCGGGGCAGCCACCTGGTACTGCTCGACCGCGACGCCGAACGGCTGGGGACGGTCGCCGACGCGATGCGCGCGGCACGTCCGGGCCTGGCCGTGGCGACCGTGGTGGTCGACCTGGCCGACCACGAGGCCACCGAGAAGGCCGCCCGGCAACTGGCGGCCGACCACCCGGAGACCACCCTGCTGGTCAACAACGCCGGGGTGGCGCTGGGCGGGCGGTTCGACCAGATCACCCTGGACGAGTTCCGCTGATGGACATCAACTTCCGGGCCGTGGTCACCCTCACCCACCACCTGCTGCCGGTGCTGCGGACCCGTCCCGGCGCCGCATCTGGCCAATGTCTCCAGCGTCTTCGGCATCATCGCCCCGGCCGGTGAACCCGCCTACAGCGCGAGCAAGTTCGCCGTCCGCGGGTTCACCGAGGCGCTGCGCGCCGAGCTGGCGGGCGAGGGCGTCGGGGTCACCTGCGTGCACCCCGGCGGGATCGCGACCCGGATCGCCGGCAACGCCCGGATCGGCTCCGGGGTGACCCAGCAGGAGACCGCCGCGGGCCGGGAGCAGATCGGCAGGCTGCTCACCATCCCCCCGGCCACCGCCGCCGAGGCGGTGCTGCGCGGCATCGAACGGCGCTCGCCGCGGGTACTGATCGGCTGGAGCGCCAGGATCCCCGACCTGATCGCCAGGCTCGCCCCCGGCTCGTACACCAGGGTCCTGACGCTGGCTCAGTCCCGGGGCAGGCGCTGACCGCGCAGCCGCACGGCGCCGCACGGCGCGCCGCCGGGGCCGAGTACCGGCCGGGGCCGGGAACCTCAAGTACCGTCGGAGGCGTCGGCCGCCTGCCTGGTGCCCCCACCCCCTCCGAGGAGGTCTCCGTCATGTCCAGGATCGCCACCGCCCTCTCCGTCTCGCTCGACGGCTACATCGCCGGGCCCCAGGACGGTCCAGGGCAGCCGCTCGGAGCCGGCGGGCGCGCCCTGTTCGACTGGTACAACGCCGGGGACACGCCGAGCCGGTTCTACCCGGCCTTCCGGATGTCCCGGCAGAGCGCCGAGTTCTTCGACGCGGGGGCCGCCGAGGTGGGCGCGGTGATCGCCGGACGGCGCACCTACGACATCGCCGACGGCTGGGCCGGCAAGGGGCCGCTGCCCGGCGTCCCGCTGTTCGTGCTGACCCACCGCGCGCCCGAGCCGGTGCCGCCGAACGAGGAGTACACCTTCGTCACCGACGGCGTCGAGTCCGCCGTCGCCCAGGCCGGGGCGGCGATCGGGGCCGCCGCCGACGGCCGCGACGTGGTGGGGGTGATGGGGGCGGGCACCGTGCAGGCCTGCCTGCGAGCCGGACTGCTGGACGAACTGACGCTGCATCTGGTCCCGATCGTGCTCGGCGCCGGCGTCCGGCTGCTGGACCACCTGGACCCGGCCCGGGTCCAGCTCGACTGCATCGGCGTGGTGGACGCGCCCGGCGTCACCCACCTCAGCTACCGCATCAGCTATCCCACCGCCGCCTGAACCGCCGCCTGAACCGCGGCTCAGGCCGAGCCCTGCGGGCCCTCCGGCTCGGCCGGGTCGTCCTGGTCCGCGGCGTCGGCCGCGACCGCGGCCGGGGCGGGCGGGGTGCGGCTGCCGACCACCGCGGTCGCGGCCACCGCGCTGATCGCGAAGGCCAGCAGCACCGTCGCCGAGCGGTCCAGCCGGTGCCGGGTGAGGTGGTCGACCGAGTAGCGGCCGGGCCCGGCGAGGCCCAGGCCCGCGGCGGCGAAACCGAGGAAGGCCGGATACTCGTAGCCGCCGCTCTGGTTGAAGAACCCGGCCGGGGCGTGCACCGCGACCGCACCGGCCATGGCGCCGGCCGCCGCGGCCCCCGCGGCCGGGGTGGCCAGCCCGAGGGCCAGCAGCGCGCCGCCGCCCGCCTCGCCGAGCCCGGCCGCGATCGCGCTCTGCCGGCCGGGGGTGAAGCCCATGTGCTCCATGCCCTTGGCGGTGCCCTCCAGGCCGTGCCCGCCGAACCAGCCGAACAGCTTCTGCGCGCCGTGCGCGAACAGCACGCCCCCGGTGCCGAGCCGCAGCGCCAGCAGCCCGAGGTCCTTGCGGTCGATCCAGCAGCCCATGGTGCGCAGCCCTTCGTGACGGTGACGGTCGATCACACAGCGGTCTCCGACCAGTCTGCGGCGATCTCCGCGCCCCCGCCCGACGGCGGCCCGGCGGTCAGCGGCTTGGCGAGGCAGACGCTCAGCGGGTGCTCGCGGTAGAGGCCGAACTTCTCGGTGGGGAGGTAGCCCTCGGAGGCGTAGAGGGCCAGCGCCTCGGGCTGCTCGGTGCCGGTCTCCAGGACCACCCGCAGCCGCCCGGCCCGGCGGGCCTCGTCCTCCAGGAAGCGCAGCATCCGCCGGGCCAGCCCGCGTCCGCGCGCCGAGGGCACGGTGTACATCCGCTTCAGCTCCGCGTCGCCGTCGGCCAGGCCGGTCTCGCCGCCGTCACGGGCGCGCCAGGCGCCGGTCCCGACCGGGCTGCCGCCGTCGTCGTAGACGACCGCGAAGAGGCCGTTCGGCGGATCGAACTCGGCGGGGTCGACCGGGGTGGCGTCCGGGTCGCCGTAGCGCCGTACGTACTCCTGCTGGACCTCGGCGACGAGGCGCTGGGCGTCTGGGTGGGCGTAGCCGGTGACTCGGATGTCCATCAGTTGATCCTACGATCCCGACGGCGGCCCTCAGTACACCCGCTCAGTACACCCGGAAGCGCTCCACCAGCGCGGTCTTCCCGAACATCTCCGCCGTCAGCGCCGCCGAGGGCTGCCCCGCGTGCGGGTCGGCGCCGCCGGCGAGCAGGGTCTCGATCACCGCGTCCGCGCCCTTGAACACCGCACCGGCCAGCGGCGTCTGGCCGCGGTCGTTCACCCGGTTCGGGTCCGCGCCGCGCTCCAGCAGGGTGCGGACCGCGTCGGCGTGGCCGTGGTACGCGGCGAGCATCACCAGCGAGTCGCCCCGGTCGTTGCAGAGGTCGGCGGGCGCGCCCGCGTCCACGTAGGCCGCCAGCGCGGGCGCGTCGCCGGTTCTCGCGGCGTCGAAGACCCGCCCGGCCAGCTCGACCAGCTCGGGATCCACCGGATCGCTCATCTCACACCGCTCCTCGTCGCCGTCGTCCGTGCTGCTGTTCGACGCCCGCACGACCGTGCGGGCCACGCCATTGTGCCGGGTGCCGGCGGTCCGTCCCACTCCCGGCGCCGGAACCCGCCCCGGCACCGGGTCGACCCGGTCGGCGGAGCCCGACCAGGCACCCGAACGGGCGAACGTGCCGCGCGCCGCGCACGACCCGGCGGCGGCGGCGGACACCATCACCCCGAGGACTGCTCCGAGCGGCCTATCGGCGGTTCGGTTGCGGCCTTCAACAAGAACCACCCGTTTGCGCCTACCCATCATCTCTTACTTTTTGTCACGATATAGGGACATTCTGTGACGATTGCCTGATATCCCCTCTGGCGTGGTCCCCGCGCCTGTCCCCACCACCGAGGAGTTCACCGTGATCCTCTCCATCTCCGGAGTCGTCCTGCTCGGCGTCATCGCCTTCCTGTTCTTCCGCAAGGACGGCATGAAGATCTCCCACGCCCTGGTCTGCGCCCTGTTCGGCTTCTACCTGGCCGGCACCGCGATCGCCCCCAGCATCACGGCCGGCGGCCAGAGCCTGGCCGGCCTGCTCAGCGGCATCAAGTTCTGAGGAACCCCCCGATGACCCTGACCCAGCACCTGGCCCGGGGGCGCGAGTTCGCCCGCACCGCGGGCGACCACGCCAGCGACATGTTCGGTCCGCTGCTCACCATCGGTCGCGGCCTGCGGTCGCAGGGCCGGTGGACCGCCAAGTGGTGGGGCGGGCTGCCCAAGGACCGCCGCGGGCCCGCCCTGCTGGTCGCGGTGGCGGTGATCGCCGCCGTCGCCCTGCTCCCCTACGGCCCGCTGCTGGCGCTGCTCACCCTGATGAGCAGCGCCGCCTGGGCCGGACGGGACCGGGCCCCGGCCGCCGAGCCGGCCCCGGACACCAGCCAGCTCAAGCTGGCCGCGATCTACACCGCGCTCACCCCCTACCTGGTGCACGAGTCGGACCCGACCCCGATGTTCAGCCACGGCGGCGACTTCAAGGACGCCTTCAGCGGCTGGGAGTTCGACGCGGAAGGCCGGCTCACCTCGCTGGAGCTGCGCTACCCGGCCTACTTCACCGACACCGAGCCGCACGCCAGAGCCCGGATCGAGCACGTGATCCACAGCAAGGCCGGACGCAGCCGCGAGTACCGCTTCACCTGGGACGAGGAGACCAACCAGCTCCAGGTGTCGGCCCTGGCCCCGCTGCCCACCGACATCACGGCGCAGCCGTACGTCACCGCGCAGGGCGAGGTGGTGCTCGGCTTCACCGACTCCACCAGCACCAACCGGATGATCCCGGTGCGTCAGGGCTCGTCCACCGCACACCAGCCGCCGGTGCTGTGGCGGACCGGCCCGCGGGCCGGCGAGCCGCACCTGCTGGCGCTGGGCACCCAGGGCCAGGGCACCTCCACCCTGCTCCGCTCGCTCGCCCTGCAGGCGCTGGTCACCGGCGACATCGTGGTGATCGACGGCGCGGGCACCGGCGAGCACGCCTGCCTGGTCGGCCGCCCCGGCGTGCACACGGTGGAGACCAGCCTGCACGGCGCGCTGGCCGCGCTGGAGTGGGCCGCCAACGAGACCCAGCGCCGGCTGGACGCCCACAACCTGGCCAAGCGCAGCGGGATCGCGCCGCCGGCCGATACCGTCCGCCCGCTGTGGCTGCTGCTGGACCACCCGGCCGAGCTGAGCGAGCTGGCCCAGGCCGAGGGCCGTCCCGACCCGCAGGACCTGCTGGAGGTGCCGCTCCGGCACGGCCGGACCGCGCACCTCACCGTGGTGGTCGCGGACCACCTGGACGCGCTGCCGCGGATCAAGCCGACGGTGCGGTCCGCCTGCCGGGCCCGGGTGGTGCTCGGCCCGCTGGACCCGGACCTGGCGCCGGAGGCGTTGGGCGCGCCGCTGGACATCACCCCGCCCAGCCACACGCCCCCGGGCCGCGGCTACGCCCGGCTCGGCGTCCACCCGCCGTTCCGGCTCCAGGTCCCGGCCGCGCCGGACCCGCTGGACGAGGAGACCCCGGCGGACCAGCGGGACGCGGTGATCGCCCTGCTGCCGCACGCCGACAGCCGCACCGAGGCCCCGGCCGGGACCTCGCTCACCAAGCCGGTCCCGGACCGCGCGGAGCGTACCGAACGCACCGAGCGGATCGAACACGAGGAGACCCCGGAGGAGCGCACCGGGGAGATCGCCGCCCCCATCACCCCGGCGATGCAAGCACCCTGACGATCCGTCACAGCATTACCTGGAGCCCCCGGCCGTCCCGCCGGGGGCTCCTTCCGTTCGATCCACCGGTATGAACCCCTTGACGGCCGACCTCGACCCGGGCTCAATAGTGCGCCAATGGACCACTCGCAGACCATTGAGCGGTCCGCACCCGACGAGAGGTGCACATGTCCTCCGAGCCCGCCCCCGCCGCCACCGCCCCCACCGAGCGCACCGCCGACGAACAGCGCCTGCACGAACTGGGCTACGCCCAGGAGCTCTCCCGGACCATGTCCGGGTTCTCCAACTTCGCCGTCTCCTTCACCATCATCTCGATCCTCTCCGGCTGCCTGACCCTCTACGGGTACGGCATGAACACCGGCGGCCCGGTCCTGATCGTCTGGGGCTGGCCCTTCGTCGGACTGATGACCCTGCTGGTCGGGCTGTCCATGGCCGAGGTCTGCTCCAGCTTCCCGACCGCGGGCGGCCTGTACTACTGGGCCGCCAAGCTCGCCCCGGGCCGGGGCGGCCCGGTGGTCAGCTGGTTCACCGGATGGTTCAACTTCATCGGCCAGGTCGCGGTCACCGCGGGCATCGACTTCGGCGCGGCCCAGTTCCTCAACGCACTGCTGGACATCCAGGGCTGGTTCACCGCCACCCCCGGCCACACCGTGCTGCTGTTCGGCCTGATCCTGCTGCTGCACGGGGCGCTGAACACCTTCGGGGTGCGGCTGGTCGCGCTGCTCAACAACATCAGCGTGTGGTGGCACGTGCTCGGCGTGCTGGTGATCGTCGGAGCGCTGGCCATCGCCCCCTCGCACCACCAGTCGGCGTCCTTCGTCTTCACCCACTTCGCCAACACCACCGGCTGGCACAGCACCCTCTACGTGGCCGCGCTCGGCCTGCTGCTGGCGCAGTACACCTTCACCGGGTACGACGCCTCCGCGCACATGACCGAGGAGACCCATGACGCGGCCCGCTCCGGACCGCGCGGCATCGTGATGTCGATCATCGTCTCGCTGGTGGCGGGCTGGGTGCTGCTGATCGGCATCACCTTCGCCATCCAGAGCTACAGCGGGGAGCTGGGCAGCGCCACCGGCGTCCCGCCGGCCCAGATCTTCATCGACGCGGTCGGCGCCACCGGCGGCAAGCTGCTGCTGCTCGTGGTGGTCGGCGCGCAGCTGTTCTGCGGGATGAGCTCGGTCACCGCCAACTCCCGTATGGTCTACGCCTTCTCCCGGGACGGCGCGCTGCCGGGCTCTGCGCTCTGGCACCGGATCAACCCCCGCACCCGTACCCCCACCAACGCGGTCTGGCTGGCCGCGGGCGGGGCCTTCCTGCTCGGCCTGCCGTACCTGTGGAACTCCACCGCCTACGCGGCGGTCACCTCGATCGCCGTGATCGGCCTCTACATCGCCTATGTGATCCCGACCTTCCTGCGGCTGCTGCAGGGCGACCGCTTCGTCCGCGGCCCCTGGCACCTGGGCCGCTGGAGCCGGCTGGTCGGCACCGTCGCGGTGGGCTGGGTGGTGGTGATCACCGTGCTGTTCATGCTGCCCCAGGTCAGCCCGGTGACGGTGAAGTCCTTCAACTACGCGCCGATCGCGGTGGTCGTGGTGATCGGCTTCGCCGGCATCTGGTGGCTGGTCTCCGCCCACCGGTGGTTCACCGGCCCCAAGGTCCAGGGCACGGCGGAGGAACTCGCCGCCGTCGAACGGGATCTGGGCACGGTCTGAGCCACCCGTGCCGGTGCGGGCGTCCGCTCCCCCGGACGCCCGCACCGGCGCTGAAGTTTTAGTCAAGATGTGCGGCGACGCTATAGGGTGCCGCTGTGGCAGATCGTCGAACGGCACTACTGGAAGCAGCCACCCGGGTGATCGCGCGCCGTGGCGTCCGCGGCCTCCGGGTGGAGGAACTGGCGGCGGAGGCGGGGGTGTCCACCTCGCTGATCTACTACCACTTCACCGACCGGGCCGGCATCCTGCGGCACACCCTGGAGTTCATCAACGACCGGGCCGGGCGCTACACCCACGAGCGCGACCCGGCGGCGCCCCCGGCCACCCCGCGCCAGGAGCTGGAGCAGACCCTGCTGCTGGAGCTGCAGGACACCCCGGCCGTCCGCGAGAACAGCACTGCCTGGGGCGAGCTGCGGGCGACCGCGGTGTTCGACCAGGACCTGCGCGAGGACCTGGCCAGGGCCACCCTGGAGTGGGTCCAGGAGATCGCCGAACTGCTCGGCCGGATCCGCCCGACCGGCCCCGCGCCCGCCCACGCCGCCGCCGCCGAGCGGCTGACCGCCCTGCTGGAGGGGCTGAGCGTGCGCTGGCTGAGCGGCTCGGTCCCGCTCGGCCACGCCAGGCGGCTGCTGGCCGAGGCCATCGAGGTGGAGCTGGCCGGACTCGGCCGGGACTGAATCTTCAGTCAGCGACCGGCCCCGCGGCATGCGATCCTGCTGCCCGTGACGAGCCGCAGCCTCCCGCGCCACCCGTTCCTGGACCACCAGGGCCCGCTCGCCTTCGCCCACCGCGGCGGCGCCCTCGGCGGCCCGGAGAACTCCCTCCCGGCCTTCACCCGCGCGGTCGCCCTCGGCTACCGCTACCTGGAGACGGACGTCCACAGCACCGCGGACGGCGTCCTGGTCGCCTTCCACGACAGCAGGCTGGAACGGGTCACCGACGGGCACGGCGCGGTCGGCTCGCTGCCCTGGCGCACCGTCTCGGCCGCCCGGATCGCCGGCCGGGAGCCGATCCCGCGCTTCGACGAGCTGCTGGACGCCTTCCCCGACACCCGCTTCAACGTCGACGTGAAGTCCCCCGGCGCGGTCCGCCCGCTGGCGGACGCCATCCGCAGGGCCGACGCCTGGGAACGGGTCTGCGTCGGCTCCTTCTCCGACGGCCGGCTGGCCGCGGTCCGCGCCGCGGCCGGGCCCCGGCTGGCCACCGCGCTCGCCCCGCGCGCGGTGCTCGGCCTGCGGCTGCGCTCGCTGACCGGCCCGGTGCCGGTGGACCGGGTGCTCGGGGCCGCCGCCCGGCGGCAGGCGGTCTGCGTGCAGGTGCCGGTGCGCTGGCCGGACAGCGGGCCGCCGCTGGTGGACCGCACCTTCGTCCGCGCCGCGCACCGGCTCGGCCTCCAGGTGCACGTCTGGACCGTGGACAGCGCGGAACGGATCCACGCGCTGCTCGACCTCGGCGTGGATGGCATCATGGCGGATCGCATCGACATCCTGCGCGATGCCCTGATCGAACGCGGCACCTGGCCGGGCTGACCCCGGCCGGGGCCCACGGGGGAGCAGCACCACACGTGACCACCACCTCAGGACAGCCCGGCCTGCTGCGCCGCCAGCAGTACGGCTGGTTCTTCAACGACTGGGCCAACGCGGCGTTCTCGGCGACGGTGCTGACCGTCTTCCTCGGCCCCTACCTGACCACCGTGGCGACCAACGCCGCCGACGCCCACGGGGACGTCCACCCGCTCGGTATCCCGGTCCGGGCCGGCTCGTTCTACCCGTACACGGTCTCCGCCTCGGTGCTGCTCTCGGTGCTGGTGATGCTGCTGGCCGGGACGGTCGCCGACCGGACCGGGCGGCACCGGTTCCTGCTCTGCGGCTTCGCCTACACCGGGGCCGCGGCCACGCTCGGGATGTTCTTCCTGCGCGGCGACCGCTACCTGCTCGGCGGCGGCCTGCTGGTGGCCGCGAACATCTGCTACGCCGTCTCGGCCGCCCTGGCCAACTCCTTCCTGCCGGGACTGGCCGCCCCGGACGACCGCGACGCGGTCTCGTCCAAGGGCTGGGCCTTCGGCTACGGCGGCGGCGGGCTGCTGCTGATCGTCAACCTGGCCCTGTACGAGGGCCGGGACGCGCTGGGGCTGTCCGAGGCGACCGCGGTGCGGCTCTGCCTGGCCTCGGCCGGGGCCTGGTGGGCCGCGTTCACCGTGCTGCCGATGCTCAGACTGCCGACCAGGCCGCAGTACGGCGCGGCGGCGCTGAGCGCCCCGGCCGAACGCGCCCCGGAGGCGGCCGGCGGGACCGTGCGCGAGCTGCTGGCCACCCTGCGCGGGATGCGCCGCTACCCGCTCACGCTGCTCTTCCTGGCGGCCTTCCTCTGCTACAACGACGGCATCCAGACCGTGGTCTCGCAAGCCTCGCTGTTCGGCAGCAAGGAACTGCACATGGGCCAGCAGACGCTGATCATCGCGATCCTGCTGGTGCAGGTGGTCGCCATCGCCGGGGCGCTGCTGCTGGGCCGGCTGGCCCGCCGCTTCGGCGCCAAGCGGACCGTGCTGGGCTCGCTGGTCGGATGGGTGCTGACGCTGGCCCTCGGCTATGTGATGCCGGCCCGCAGCCCGGCCTGGTTCTTCCTGCTGGCGGTGCTGATCGGGCTGGTGCTGGGTGGCAGCCAGGCGCTGTCCCGGTCGATCTTCTCGCACCTGATCCCGGCCGGGCGGGAGGCCGAGTACTTCAGCCTCTACAAGATCAGCGACCGGGGCACCAGCTGGATGGGCCCGCTGGTCTTCGGCCTCGCCTACCAGCTGACCGGGAGCTACCGGGCGGCGATCATCTCGCTGCTGGTGTTCTTCGTGATCGGATTCCTGCTGCTGCTCCGGGTTCCGGTGGCCCGCGCGGTCCAGGCGGTGGGCAACCCGGTCCCGGAGCGGCTGTAGTGTACGCCTCAGATGAGCGGCTGACACCGTCACTGCATGCAAAAATTGCACGACTCAGGGTGATATCCACGTCCAGATGTGACAAATCGGGCGGGTGTGGGTACAAACAGGGGCGGCACGACGGAAGACGCTTCCCCCTACCGGGAATCTTCGACGGTTGCCGCGCGTTGCACCAATCGACGAAGACAGCGACATCCAGTCCTGTGGGCCATAAGCCCGGGAGGCACGATTCATGAGTGAGCGAGCTCTCCGCGGCACGCGACTCGGGGCCACCAGCTACGAGACCGACCGCGGCATCGACCTGGCCCCGCGCCAGACCGTCGAGTACGCATGTACGAACGGACACCGCTTCGAGGTCCCGTTCTCTGTAGAGGCCGAGATCCCCACCGTGTGGGAATGCCGCTTCTGCGGCAGCGAGGCACTCCTGCTCAACGGCGACGAGCCGGAGGAGAAGAAGGCCAAGCCGGCCCGGACGCATTGGGACATGCTGATGGAGCGGCGCACCCGCGAGGAGTTGGAGGAGGTGCTCGCCGAACGGCTCGCAGTGCTGCGGTCCGGTCGGATGAACATCGCCGTCCATCCCCGTGACAGCCGCAAGTCGGCCTGATCCAGGCAGCCCGCCCCCGCCAGGGCAGGCACGGCAGGGCCCGGGACGCGGTACCACCACCAGGTACCGCGTCCCGGGCCCTGCCGTGTTGCCGACCGGCTCGGTTCAGTGGAGCTGGTCCCGGTCGCCGTAGCCGTAGGGGTCGTTCGGGTTCCGCCGGGCCTTCTTGGCGAACGGGTCGGGGTCGACCACCTCACCCACGATGACCTCGCCGGGGACCACCTTGCCGTCCGGGCGGTGGATCCGCAGCCGCTCGGTGCTGCGGCGCACCCAGCGCTCCGGGAACCGGCGCAGCAGCCGCGCCGTCGGCGGGAACAGGCAGGCCAGCCCGAGCAGGTCGGACAGCAGGCCCGGCACGATCAGCAGCAGCCCGCCGACGATGGTGACCGCGGTGCGGCTCTCCCTGGCGATCGGATCGCCGCCCGGGTCGACCACCGGGCCCGTGCCCGGCGCCGCGCCGAACGGTCCGCCGCGCATCCCGGCGGTGGTGGCCCGCAGCGCCCGCATCCCGGCCCGCTTGATCACCCAGCCGCCCAGCAGCGCCGCGCCGAGCAGCACGCCCAGCACGCCCAGCCCGCCGATCACCCCGGCCAGCTGGATCAGCAGCCAGATCTCCAGCACCGCCCAGGCCGCCACGACCAGCGGCAGGAACCTGCGGAGTCTCCGCGGGGGCCGGGTGTCGGCTCGTACCTGGCTCACTGCGCTGCCACTTCCCTTGTGCTCGGGGCTGCCTCTGCTCCGGTCAACGTGCGGAACCGGACCGGTGTTCCACCGGAGGCGCCGTCGGGATCAGCCTGCCAGGGAAGCCGGAGCGGCGCGCTCCGGGCGCAGCGCCCGGGTGCCGGGCGACGCGGGGTCGCGCCGACGCAGGGTCAGCCCCGTGCGCTGCGCGCCTCCGGGGACGGCGCGGGCTCCGGCTCGGCGACCGGGGCGGGCACCCGGCCCAGGCGGTAGTTGACGCCCCAGGCGGAGACCCGGACCAGCGCCTCGACCAGGATGTTGCGGCTCATCTTGCTGGCCCCCAGCTCCCGTTCGACGAAGGTGATCGGCACCTCGACGACGGTGAAGCCGGCCCGGACCGCGCGCCAGGCCAGGTCCACCTGGAAGCAGTAGCCCTGCGAGGCCACCTCGCTCATGCCGAGGCCGAGCAGGGTCTGCTTGCGGAAGGCCCGGTAGCCGCCGGTGACGTCGCGGATCGGCACCTTGAGCATGGTCCGCGAGTAGAGGCTGCCGCCGCGGGAGATGAACTGACGGCTGGCCGGCCAGTTGACCACCTCGCCGCCGGGCACCCAGCGCGAGCCGAGCACCAGGTCGGCGCCGTGCCGCAGCCCGGTCAGCAGCCGGGGCAGCTGCTCGGGCTGGTGCGAGCCGTCCGCGTCCATCTCGACCAGGACGTCGAAGCCGTGCTCGATGCCCCAGCGGAAGCCGGCCAGGTAGGCGGCGCCCAGCCCTTCCTTGCCCTTGCGGTGCAGCACCTGGACGTTGGGGTCGGCGGCGGCGATCCGGTCGGCGACCGCGCCGGTGCCGTCCGGGCTGTTGTCGTCGGCGACCAGGATGTGGGCCTCGGGCACGGCGGCGCGGACCCGGGCGGTGATCAGCGGGATGTTCTCGACCTCGTTGTAGGTCGGGATGATCACGAGGATCCTGCCCAGGTCACCAAAGGTCTCGTTGCCCTCAGTGCTGCTGTCCGTCACGGACCGGCCCCTTCGTCGGCGTTGTCTCTCGTTCGTCGGCGCGTCGCCGTCCGGCTGTGGCCACGCCAGCGGCGACCGCGAGCAGCCCGAGCACCGCGAGGGTCCACTCGGGGGCCGCACCGACCCGGTCGGCGAGCGTCAGCGGGTCCCGGAGCGGCACGGTGGACTCGATCTCGGCGGCGGTGGCGAGCTTGGTCCGCTGCTGGACGCTGCCGTCCGGCTCGATCACCGCGCTGATCCCGCTGGTCGCGGCGATCAGCACGGCCCGGCCGTGCTCGACGGCGCGCAGCCGGGACATCGCGAACTGCTGGTCGGGCTGGTCGGTGTGCTCGTACGTGGCATTGTTCGTCTGCACCACCAGCACCCGGCCTCCCTTGTCCACCGCATCGGTGACGATGCCGTCGTACGCCACTTCGAAACAGATCACGTCACCGATCCTGGCGGGACCGACCTGCAGGATACCGGTACGGGTACCGGGGGCGAAGTCACGGGCCACGCGCTGCAGCCGGGTGATGTACTTCGACAGCACCGCGCGGAACGGCACGTACTCGCCGAACGGCACCGGGTGCTGCTTGGTGTAATGCGCCCCCGGTCCGGGCGTGGCGGAGTTCGACGGGGCCCAGACGATGCCCTCGTTCTGGACGTGCTGCGGGTCCGGGCCGTCGACCAGAGCGCCGACCAGGATCGGCGCCTTGATGGTGTCCACCGCCTGCTGGATCGCGTTGTAGGCCTCGGGGGTGGTGTACGGGTCGACGTCGGAGGAGTTCTCCGGCCAGATCACCAGCTGCGGCTGCTCGGCCTTGCCCGCGGCCACCCGCGCGGCCAGCGCGTCGGTGGCCCGGACGTGGTTCTGCAGCACCTGCATCGGGCGGCCGAGGAAGTCCATCCCGGCGTGCGGGACGTTGCCCTGGATGATCGCCACGTCGGCCTGGGCCGGGCCGCCCGCGGTGGTGCCCGCGGTCGGCAGCGGCACCGCGTAGCCGACCAGTCCCGCCGCCAGCGCGAAGGCGACCGCGCCGAGCGCCTTGGCCCGGCCGGACCTGGTCCTGGCGCCGGTGCGCAGCGCCAGCGCCGCCGCGGCCAGCAGCGCGCCGCCGAGCGCCACCGCGAAGGTCACCAGCGGCGCGCCGCCGAGGGCGGCCAGCGGGGTGAACGGCGAGGAGGTGTTGGCGAAGGCGAGCCGCCCCCAAGGGAAGCCGCCGAGCGGCACCCGGTCCCTGGCCCACTCCTGGGCGACCCAGAGGCAGGCGGTCCACACCGGCCAGCCGGGCAGCCGGCTGACCACGGCGAGGCCGGCCGCCATCAGCGCCAGGAACAGCGACTCGAACACGGCCAGCAGCAGCCAGGCGTCCGCGCCGATCACGGTCAGCCAGGCCAGCAGCCAGATCAGGAACGGCGCGCCGAAGGCGAAGCCGGTCCAGGCCGCTTGCCGGGGCGTGCGGCGGTACGTGAGCAGGCTGAGCCCGGCGACCGCGACCAGCGACAGCGGCCAGGCCCCGTACGGCGGGAAGGACAGCGCCAGCAGCACCCCGCAGACCACGGCCAGGCCGGTGCGCGGAAGCCCGGCGCGGACCACGGCGCGGCGTCGGCTCAGCCAGGAGCCGGCCGCGCGCGCGGGCACGGCGTCGGCGCCCGCGTCGGCGCTGCCGCCACCGCCGGCACGCAGACCGGGGTCGAGGGGAAGGACCACGAGCGCCACACTCACTCACGCGTTGGGGGTACGTATCCGAAGACCGTACAACGTGAACCTGCCGGGTCGGCCCACAGGCCCCAATCTTCCCGCAGCTCACAGGAGGGGGCGGCGCCGACGGCGCATCGTCCGACGGGCGCGGCCCGGACGCTCTTCGGTCCGACCTGGGGTCCGCTGGCTGCGGATCGACCGAAGGCCGTTGTCTACTGAGCGTCCGGGCCGTGCTCGGGTCGCACCTAACCGACCGGCCCCGGTTGGCCTGCCGGCGCCCGCGCTCCCCGGGCCTGGAGCGACTGGACCTGGCTGCCTGTCGGCGTTCCCCTGGCGGGGACGCCGCTCGATGGCCCAGTTGTGGTCCCGGGTTTTGCGTGGAGGTGATCCGGTCGGTCGGTCCTGCGGAGGAATCCGGAAGGTGGACCCGGCCGAACCTACTCGCCGTCTCCCGCCAGCTGTCAACCACCCTCCGACCAGCTCAAACAAGGGGTTTTCGCAGGTCAGGCCCCGGTAATCGGGCTGTCGGCGACACTCGGGACACCCGCCGTTCGGCGGTATCCGGACGCCCGCGACCACCCGCCCGGCGGATCGCCCGTTCCTTATGCCAGGTACGCGGTACGGCCGTTGACCACAGTCGCCAGGCAGCGCGGCAGCGCGGCGCCGGGGGTGAGGTCGGGCAGGCCCGGCACGCCCGAACGGGGGTCGGTGGACCAGTTGGACACCCGCTCGTCCGGGGCCTGCACCACCAGGTCGGTCGGCGCCCAGACGGCGTAGGACGCGGGCGCGCCCGGCACCAGCACCCCGGCGTCGTCCCGGCCCAGCGCGCGCCAGCCGCCCCTGGTGTGCGCGGTGAAGGCGGCCCGGACCGAGATCCGGTGCCCGGGGGTGCGGTGGAAGGCCGCGGCGCGGACCGCGCCCCAGGGGTCGAGCGCAGTCACCGGCGCGTCGGAGCCGAAGGCCAGCGGCACCCCGGCCCTGACCATGGCCGCGAACGGGTTCATCGCGGCGGCCCGGTCCGCGCCCAACCGGGCCGCGTACATCCCGTCCGGGCCGCCCCAGGCCGCGTCGAAGGCGGGCTGGACCGAGGCGGTCAGGCCCAGCTCGGCGAAGCCGGCAACGGTCTCCGCGGTCATCAGCTCGGCGTGCTCGACCCGGTGCCGCAGCGCCCGGACCCGGGCGATGCCGAGCTTGTCCGCCACCGCGCGGACCCCCGCCACCACCGCGGTCAGCGCGGCGTCGCCGATGGCGTGGAAGCCGGCCTGGATCCCGGCCTCGGTGCAGGCCAGCACATGGGCCGCGATCTGATCGGCGGTCAGGTACCCGGCCCCGGCGGTCCCGGCGTCGTCCGCGTAGGGGTGGTGCAGGCAGGCGGTGTGCGAGCCGACCGCGCCGTCCACGAAGAGGTCGCCGCCGAGGCCGACCGCGCCCAGCCGGCGGGCGGTGTCCACCGCGCCGGCCTCGCCCCAGTAGCCGAAGACTTCCGGGGTGGCCCTGCCCTCCGGGGTGGCGCCGCCCTCGGCGGCCAGTGCCAGCAGCCCGGCCAGGTCCTGTTCCGACGAGATGTCGGGCCCCGCGCACTCGTGCACCGCGCCGATGCCCAGCTCGGCGGCCCGGCGCAGGGTCGCCCGCTGCGCGGCCTCGCGCTGGTCGGGGGTCTGCCAGGCCAGCGCGGCCCGCCGGACGGCGTGGTGCGCGTCGCGGGTGAGCGGATACTCACCGAGGCCGGTGCCGGGGCCGGTGCCCACCAGCGCCAGCAGCGCGCCGGACGCCAGCGCCGAGTGCACATCGGTCCTGGAGAGGTAGACCGCCGCTCCCTCGCAGGCCTGGTCCAGCTCCTCGCGGGTCGGCGGGCGGCCCTCGGGCCAGCCGGCCTCGTCCCAGCCGTGGCCCATCAGCACGCCCCCGGCCCCGGCGGCGGCGGGCTGGGCCCGGACGAACTCCCGGATCCGGCGCAGCGCCTCGGCCAGGCTGGGGCAGCCGGTGAGGTCGAGGCCGGTCAGCGCCAGGCCGGTGGAGGTGGCGTGCAGGTGGGCGTCCACGAAGGCCGGGGTGACCAGCGCGCCGTCCAGCTCGACCACGGCGTCGGCGTCCCGCGCGTAGCTCTCCGCGGCGCTGTCCGAGCCGACCCAGGCGACCGTGCCGTCCTGCACCAGCAGGGCGGTGGCGAAGGGGTCGGCCGGGCTGTAGACGTCACCGCCGCGCAGCAGCAGGGTGCGTACGGCGGGGTCGCCGGGGCCGGGCAGGGCGGGAGCGGAGGCGTGGGTCATGGGCACCAGTCTGCCCCGCGCCGGACCGTCAGCTCAGCCGGGGCGGGCGGGCCTCGTAGGGGGTGCTGAGCACCACCGTGGTGCGGGTGGAGACGCCGGCCGCGGTGCGGATCCTGGTGAGCAGGTGCTCCAGGTCCCCCGGGACCGAGACCCGGACCTTGAGGATGTAGTTCTCGTCCCCGGCGACGCTGTGGCAGGCCTCGATCTCCTCCAGCGGGGCCAGCCGCTCCGGGACGTCGTCGGGGGCGCTGGGGTCGAACGGCTTCACCGAGATGAACGCGGTCAGCGGCAGCGCGACCGCCTCCGGGTCGACGATGGCGGCGTAGCCGCGGATCACCCCGCGCTGCTCCAGGCGGCGCACCCGCTGGTGCACCGCCGAGGTGGACAGGCCGGTGGCCTTGCCCAGGTCGGTGTAGCTCATCCGCCCGTCGGCGACGAGCAGCTGCACGATCTGTCGGTCCAGTTCCTCCACGCCTCGGAGGCTATCCGACCGCGACCGGTCCTGGACACCGCCGAATGTGACCAAGGCCACAGTGACCTGGGGGAAGTGCCACCCTCGGCAGGGGATTACCGCGGGGCCCGGCTGGGAAGTCCTCGCTGTGAATCCTCCTCCGCCCGGGGACTGCTGAGGGATCGGGAGGATCGCACCAGTGTTGGCGACCGCCGCCCTGCCACGCCAGGGTCGTCGCCATCCTTCTCCAAGGGGGAACCACATGTCTGTCGCCGATGAGCTGACGCCTGCCGTCGAACCGATGCCGGGGACCGACCCCGGCGACGGCGAGACCTGGGACATCCAGCGCCTCCGCTGCCCCGACTGCGACCGGCCGATCGCCCTGGTGGGCGACGAGTACCTGTTCCCGCAGCACGCGGTGCTGCCCACCGCCTGGCACCCCTTCTCCCCCGCGGTCTGCCCCGGTTCCGGCCGCCCGGTGGACGACGCCGAGGACCTGGAGGACGAGCCCGGCTTCGACCCGGAGCCGTCGCTGGAGGAGCTGCTGGCGCTGCCGCCGGAGCTGGACTGGCGGCGGCAGCCGTTCTCGCACGTCGGCGGCCCCGGATCGCGGCCGTACCGGCTCCGGATCCCGGCCCAGCGCAGCCGCTGACGACGCGTCAGCCGGTCACCCGGTCAGCTTGCGGCCGATCACCATGCGCTGGATCTGGTTGGTGCCCTCCACGATCTGCAGCACCTTGGCCTCGCGCATGTACCGCTCCACCGGGTGGTCGGCCGTGTAGCCGTACCCGCCGAGCACCTGCACCGCGTCGGTGGTGACCCGCATCGCGGCGTCGGTGCAGAACAGCTTGGCCATCGCCGCCTCCTTGCTGAAGGCGAGCCCGGCGTCCCTGCGCCGCGCCGCGGAGAGGTAGAGCGCGCGGCCCGCCTCCACTGCGGTGGCCATGTCGGCGAGCATGAACGACAGGCCCTGGAACTCGGCGATCGGCTTGCCGAACTGGGTCCTGGTCCTGGCGTACTCCACCGCGTGGTCCAGCGCCGCGCGGGCCACCCCGATCGCGCAGGCGGCGATGCCGAGCCGGCCCGAGTCCAGCGCGGACAGCGCGATCGAGAAGCCCTGTCCCTCGACCCCGACCAGCCGTCCGGCGTCGACCCTGGCGCCCTCGAAGCGCACCTGGGCAGTCGGCGAGCCCTTGAGGCCCATCTTCCGCTCCGGCGTGTCCGCGACCACGCCCGGCGTGTCGCCGGGCACCAGCAGCACGCTGATGCCGCCCGCGCCGGGGCCGCCGGTCCTGACCATGGTGCTGTAGAAGTCGGCGACGCCGCCGTGGGTGATCCAGGCCTTGGTGCCGGTGACGGTGTAGCCGTCGCCGTCGCGCTCGGCGCGGGTGCTCAGCGCCGCCGCGTCGGAGCCGGACTGCGGCTCGGAGAGGCAGTAGGCGCCCAGCAGTTCGCCGCCGAGCAGCTCCGGCAGCCAGTCCTGCTTCTGCTGCTCGCTGCCGAAGGTCGCCAGCGCGTGGCAGGCCAGGGTGTGCACGCTGACGCCCAGGCCGACGGTGAGCCGGCCCGCCGCCAGCTCCTCCAGCACCTGGAGGTAGACCTCGTAGGGCTGCTCCCCGCCGCCGTACTCCTCCGGGTAGGGCAGGCCGAGCAGGCCGGACCGGCCGAGCAGCCGCATGGTCTCGCGCGGGAACACGCCGTCCGCCTCGTCCTCCGCCACCTGCGGCAGGATCTCGCGGGCGACCAGCTCACGGGTCAGCGCGAGCAGGTCGGCGGCCTCCTCGCTGGGGAGTTGACGGTCCAACGGCTTCACGGCTCCGGGGTTCAGGGCTCCGTCCGAACGGCTCATCGCGGGCTCACGCCTCCTGCGCATCGCGGCCTGGACGCCTCCGGGTTCACGGGCGCCGCCTCACCGGCCACCGGCGCGCCGCCACCGGGTCTCAGTGAACGCTCGCTAACATGCGTGGCGAGGTGAGTATGCCCCATTCCGGGCCCCGCGTCACCAGCGGCGGGCGGCCGTTCGGCGGCCCGGGAGGCCGGTGCGACGCATACCAACGGGTAGGTAACGGAACGTGATCACCCGTGCCGGGTACGCGGACGCCCGCCGCGGAGGCCCCCGCCCGGGAGCGCCGGGCCGGACGCCGGGGCCGCCGGACCGCCGCCCGCCGCGGAGCCGCCGCCGATCCCTCCCGCCGCAGCCCCTTGACCTGCCCCCTGGACAGGAACTACGTTCTGTCCAGCGCACACGACAACGGTGTGGGCATTCCGGGGGATCCTCCCCGGACGACGCGTCGCCGATCCTGCTGGGTTGCTCAGAGGCCGTTCCCCCGTGGCCTCTGAGCAACTCAGCTCGGTCGGCGATTGTGCTTTTCCGCACCACGGCTCACTAAGAGTGATCATCCGTTCCGGTCGGACTATGCCATTCCCGGGAACGACCGTGAGGGCCGGCCGCGGAAGGCGGAGAATCAGGGGGTTGCGGACGGGTTCGCCGCCCGGCCGTGACGGGGTGTGGCCGCAGGCGTCACAGCGGACCCGCGGGCACCGTCCGGCGACGGATGTCCAGGGTGGTCATCGCTGTCCGGCACCCTTCCGGATCAGCACGCCACCGGTACCATGCCAGCAGGGCGCGGTAGTGGTTCGCACCCGCCGACGAAGCGTCATGGAGCGTTGTCCGCACGGTCATCCATGGGGGGCGACCGGCGGTTCGGACGCTGTGTGACCGGCACAGCCGCGCACAGCAGGGGGACTGACCGGTGAGGACAGAGGACACTGACGGCAGGCGGCCCAGCAGCCTGGCCGACCGCGCCTGGCTGCGCGCCATGGACGCCTACACCGCCGGCGCCTACACCAGGGCCGAGGAGGAGTTCCGCGCCGCCGTGCGGATCGACCCCGGCATGGCCGACGCCTGGCTTGGCCTGCACGCGCTGCGCTCGGAGACCTCGGCCGCCCTGCTGGCCATGCACCGGCACCGCGAGCGCTTCGGCGAGCAGCGGCGCCGGCACCGCCGTCCGCTCAGCTCCTGGTACTGGCTCGGCTGGTGGGTCCAGCCGGTGCTGGAGGACGTCCGCGACCTCTCCCTCGCCCATGCCTCGCACTGGCTGGACGGGCGGCACCTGGCCGAGCTGGAGCAGGCCCTGGCCGACTGTCCGGCCCGGGAGGAGGACAGCTCGGTCCGCTTCCTGCACGCCTGCCGCTCCTACCTGCTCAAGGACTGGGAGCAGCTGATCAGGGACACCGACGGCCTGCTGGACGACCCGTTACTGGGCATCGAGGCGGGTCTCTTCGGCGGGATGGCCCGGGTCCGGCTCGACATGTGCGGCCAGGCCGAACTGCCGCTGGCCGGATCGCTGGCCCGCTGCCGCTCCGAGCAGCCGCAGCGCAAGGAGCTGCGCTACTGGCTGGCCCGCGCCTACGAGGGCGGCGGGCGCAGCGCGGCGGCGCTGTCGCTGTACCGGGCGGTGCACCGGGTCGATCCCGGCTTCATGGACACCGCCGCCCGGCTGGCCGCGATCACCGCGGAGGACGGGGTGGACCCGGCCATGCTGGAGGCCCCGGCGCCGCCCACCCCGCAGCGCCCGCGGCACGCCAGTGGCGGCGGCCCGGTCCCGCCGCCGAGCCAGTCGGCCGACCCCTTCGCCGACCCGCTGCCGGACCAGGTCTACGAGAGCTCGTTCTACGACTCCTACCCGGACGGCGGCTACCAGGACGGCGGCGCCGAGGGCTCCGACGACGACGGCGAGTTCGAGGGCTCCTACCTCCCCGGGCTACTCGACGCCGACCTGCAGGCCGCCCCGCAGAGCGACGGCCCCGGCCAGGACGCGGCGGCCGGGCCCGACGACGACGGCCCCGGCAGCGCCCGGCACCGGGCCGCCGCCCCGACCGCCGCGCTGCCGCCGGGGACCAGCGCGCAGCCGGACCGGCCCAGGCTGGAGGCGGCCCTGGCCGAGCTGGAGCGGATGGTCGGGATGGAGCCGGTGAAGCGCCAAGTGCTGGCGCTGTCAGCACAGTTGAGGATGGCTCAGCTGCGCGCGGACCAGGGGCTGCCGGTGCAGCCGCCGAAACGTCACTTCGTGTTCTCGGGCCCGTCCGGCACCGGGAAGACCACGGTGGCACGGATACTGGGCCGGGTGTTCTACGCGCTGGGGCTGCTCTCCGGCGACCACCTGGTCGAGGCCCAACGGGCGGACCTGGTCGGCGAGTTCCTCGGCCAGACCGCGGTCAAGGCCAATGAGCTGATCGACTCGGCGCTGGACGGCGTGCTGTTCGTGGACGAGGCCTACAGCCTCGCCAACTCCGGCTACAGCAAGGGCGACGCCTACGGCGACGAGGCGCTGCAGGTGCTGCTGAAACGGGCCGAGGACAACCGGGACCGGCTCGTGGTGATCCTGGCCGGCTACCCGGAGGGGATGAACCGGCTGCTGGCCGCCAACCCCGGGCTCAACTCCCGTTTCACCAGCCGGGTCGACTTCCCCAGCTACCGCCCGGCCGAGCTGACCTCGATCGGCCAGGCCCTGGCCGAGGCCGACGGCGACTTCTGGGACGAGGAGGCGCTGGAGGAACTGCGCAGCATCTGCGCCCACGTGGTGCGCGAGGGCTGGATCGACGAGCTGGGCAACGGCCGCTTCATGCGGACCCTCTACGAGAAGTCCTGCGCCTACCGGGACCTGCGGCTGTCGATGATGGCCGAGGCCCCGACCCGCCAGGACCTGGCCACCCTCCGACTCCCGGACGTGCTCCAGGCCTACGGCGAGCTCATCGACGGCCGCCCCTAGCCGCCCGCGGACCTCACGCCGCCTTCAGCGCCTCCCGCAGCGGGATCCTCGCCCCGCTCCGCAGCACCGAGTTGCGGTAGATCCGCCCGGCGAGCCGCAGCAGCAGCCCGGCGAAGGCGATGGTCAGCGCCAGCGACAGCAGGATCTGCCAGGTCGGGGCCACCCCCATGGCGATCCGCATCGGCATCAGCACCGGCGCGCACGGCGGGACCATCGACAGCCAGGTCACCAGCGAGCTGCCCGGGTTGGACGGCACCACGGAGATGCCGACCACCCAGGCCACGATCAGCGGCATGACCGCGGGGAAGGTCAGCCCGCCGACGTCCTCCTGCCGGGAGACGGTCGCCCCGAGCGCCGCGAACACCAGCGCGTACACGGCGAAGCCGACCACGTACCAGGCCAGGGCCCAGAGCACGGTGCCGACCGAGCTGCCCAGGGAGAGGGTGATCGCGCCGACCGCCATGCCGACGCCGACCCCGAGCCCGGCCGGGACGATGAACTGCACCAGCCCCAGCACGCCGACCCCGGCCACCTTCCCGGCCAGCAGCTGCCACGGCCGCAGCGTGGCGAGCAGCAGCTCGACCACCCGGCTGGACTTCTCCTCGACCACGCCCTGGGCCACCGACTGGCCCACGAACATCAGCGTCATGTAGAGCAGCAGGCCCGCGACGATGGCGATGGTGATCCGCTGCCCGTTGTTCGCGGCGGCCGGCTGCAGCGGGGTGACCGACACCTGGGTGCCGCCGACCGCCTGCAGCACCGGCGCCGGGTCCTTGCCCAGCGCGGTGATCTGCTCGGTCAGCACGGCCTGCTGGCCGGTGACGTAGAACAGCTGGGTGGTCGGATCGCCGAGGGTCCGCTTCACCGTCGCCTCGATGCCGTGCGGGCCGACCTCGGCGAGGACCGACACCGTCCCGGACTTCACCTGGTCCACCCCGGTCGCGTGGTCGGCGACGGTGCTGACGGTGACGTTCTGGCCGAGGTGGCGCGCGGTGGCCTCCAGCGCCGGCGCCAGCGCGGCGTCCTGACGGACCACCGCGATCTTCGTCGGGCCCGAGCTGAGGTTGGCGAAGTGGGTGATCAGCGGGGCGGCCACGGCCGCCACGGCGGTGATCGCCAGCAGGATCAGGAACGCCTTGCTGCGGACCCGGACCGCGATCTCGCGCCAGGCGACCAGCCGGATCGCCTGCCACGACCCGATCCGGAGCTTGTCACTCATGCCGCCGCCCCCTTGCACTCGTCCTTCGTCGCCTCGTCGGCGCTGACCACGTCCCGGAACAGCTCGGTCAGCGTCGGCAGCCGCCGGGCGAACTCCCGCACCGGTCCGGTGGCCAGCGCCGCCCGCAGCACCGCCTGGTCGTCCGCGCCGTCGCCCAGCGCCAGCACCGTGCGCTGCCCCTGGTGCGAGCGGACGGCGACCCCGGGCAGCCCGTCCGCCCAGCCGGGCGCGGCCTGCGGCGCGTCCACCACCAGCTCCTCGGTGCCCCGGCCGCGCAGCTCGGCGACCGGGCCGACCGCGACCATGCTGCCGGCCCGGACGATGCCGACCCGGTCGCTGATCCGCTCGACCAGCTCCAGCTGGTGGCTGGAGAAGACCACCGGGACGCCCTCGGCGCACTTCTCCCTGAGCACCTCGCTCATCACGTCCACCGCGACCGGGTCCAGGCCGGAGAACGGCTCGTCCAGCACCAGAATCTCCGGGTGGTGCACCAGCGCCGCGGCCAGCTGCACCCGCTGCTGGTTGCCCAGGCTGAGCTTCTGCACCTCGTCGCCGATCCGGCCGTCCACCCCGAGCCTGGTGGTCCACTCGCGGGTGGCCCGGACCGCGTCGGCCCGGGTCAGGCCGTGCAGCCTGGCCAGGTACTCCAACTGCTCGCCGACCCGCATCCGCGGGTAGAGCCCGCGCTCCTCCGGCATGTAGCCGATCCGGCTGCGGGTCTCCAGGGTCACCGGCGCGCCGTCCCAGCGCACCTCCCCGGCGTCGGCGGCGAGGACGCCCAGGGCGATCCGCATGGTGGTGGTCTTGCCTGCGCCGTTGCTGCCGACGAACCCGAACACCTCCCCGGCCCTGACGTCGAACGTCATGTCGCTGAGCGCGACGGTGTCCCCGTACCGCTTGGAGACGCCGTCCACCTCCAGTCTGCGATCACTCACGCGCTGCTCCCTCTCCCCCGTGTCCGAGATTCCGATCATCCCCCGGACCGAAGCCGGACGGGGAAGATTTGAGGACCTGTTGAGCTGTCAGACCTGGACCTCGCCGACCAGTTCCTCCAGCACGTCCTCCATGGTGACCAGGCCGACCGGGCGACCGTCCTGGCCGGTCACCGCGGCCAGGTGCGAGGTGGCCCGGCGCATCGCGCCGAGGGCGTCGTCCAGCGGGGTGCTGTCGGGCAGGGTGAGCACCGCGCGCCAGAGCGACCGCGGCACCGCGGCCTCGCGGTCGTCGACCTCCAGCGCGTCCTTGACGTGGAGGTAGCCGAGCGGCACGCCGTCGGCGTCGAGCAGCGGGAACCGGGAGAAGCCGGTGCGGACCGCCAGCTCCTCCAGCTGACGCGCCGTCACCGAGCGTTCCACGCTGACCAGCTGACCACGGTCGAGCAGCACCTCGCGGATCGGCCGGCGGCCCAGCTCCAACGCATCCTCAAGACGCTCCTGGGCGCCGCGGCCGAGCAGCCCGGCCTCGCGCGAGTCCTGCAGCAGGTGCGCCAGCTCCTCGCTGGTGTAGACCGACTCGACCTCGTCCTTGGCCTCCACCCCGAGCAGCCGCAGCAGCAGGTTGGCGAAGGCGTTCAGGAAGCCGATCACCGGGCGCAGCACCCGGGCCAGCCAGGCCAGCGGCGGCCCGAGCCAGAGCGCGGCCCGCTCCGGGCTCGCCAGCGCGATGTTCTTCGGGACCATCTCGCCGACCACCATGTGCAGGAACACCACCACGGACAGCGCCAGCACGTAGGCGAAGGCGTGGGTCAGCCCGGACGGGATGCCGATCGCCCCGAACGGGCCCTCCAGCAGGTGCGCCACCACCGGTTCGGCCAGCGCGCCGAGCAGCAGCGAGCAGACGGTGATGCCGAGCTGGGCCGCCGCCATCATCGCGGACACGTGCTCCAGCGCGTACAGCACGGTGCGGGCCCGCCGGTTGCCGCCCTCGGCGAGCGGCTGCACCTGGCTGCGGCGGACCGAGACCAGGGCGAACTCGGCGCCGACGAAGAAGGCGTTGCCGAGCAGCAGCAGCACCGAGAAGCCGATCTGCAGCACCGCGCTCACCGGGCCGCCTCCGCGTCGCCGCGGTGCCGGTCGTCGCGCGGGTCGTCGTGGGTGCGGACCAGCAGCACCGCTTCGGTGCGGTGCCGGACCACGTCCAGCACGGTCAGCCGCCAGCCCGGCAGGGCGACCGCGTCGCCCTCGGCCGGGAGCCGTCCGAGCCGGTCGGCGACCAGCCCGGCGACGGTCTCGTAGGGGCCCTCGGGCGCGTGGAAGCCGACCGCCGCCAACTGGTCCACCCGGCAGCGGCCGTCGGCCTCCCAGGCCGGACGGCCCTCGACCCGGGCGACCGCGCGCAGCTCCGGGTGCTCCTCGGTGTCGTGCTCGTCCAGCACCTCGCCGACCATCTCCTCGACCACGTCCTCCAGGGTGGCGACGCCGGCGGTGCCGCCGTACTCGTCCACCACCACCGCCATGCCGTGCCGGCGGCGGAGCAGGTCGAGCAGGCGCTCGGCCGGAAGCGTCTCCGGGACCAGCAGCGGTTCCGCCATCAGCGCCGCGACCGGGGTGGCCGCGCGGTGGTCGGCGGGCACCGCCAGCGCGTCCTTGAGCGTGACCACCCCGGTGACCTCGTCGATGCTGTCCCGGTAGACCGGGAAGCGGGACAGCCCGGTGGCCCGGGTCAGGTTGAGCACGTCGGCCGCGGTGGCCAGCTCCTGCAGCGAGCGGACCTCGACCCGGGGGGTCATCACGCTCTCCGCGGTCAGCTCGGCCAGGCCCAGGGTGCGCACGAACAGGTCCGCGGTGTCCGGCTCCAACGCGCCCTCCTCGGCCGAGTGCCGGGCCAGCGCGACCAGCTCCTCCGCGCCGCGCGCGGACGCCAGCTCCTCCTGCGGCTCGATCCCCAGCGCCCGGACCAGCCGGTTGGCCGCGCCGTTCAGCAGCAGGATCACCGGGCGGCAGACGGTGCTGAAGACCCGCTGCGGCCCGGCGACCGCGCGGGCCACCTGGAGCGGGCGGGAGATCGCCCAGTTCTTCGGGACCAGCTCGCCGACCACCATCTGCACCACGGTCGCGACCAGCATCCCGATCACCGCGGCGAAGCCGTGCACCAGCGCGGACGGCAGGCCGATCCCGTGCAGCGGCGGGCTGAGCAGCCTGGCCATGGCCGGGTTGGCGAGCAGGCCGACCAGCAGCGAGGTGACGGTGATGCCCAGCTGGGCGCCGGAGAGCTCGAAGGACAGGGAGCGCAGCGAGGACAGCACCCCACCGGCCCGGCGGTCCCCGGCCTCTGCGGCCCGGGTCACCGCCCCTCGGTCGACCGTGACCAGGGCGAACTCGGCTGCGACGAACAGCCCGTTGGCAAGGATCAGCAGCAGGGCCACGCCCAGCAGCAGCCAGGCGGCGGTGGGACTCGCGGGTTCCATCGGGGAGCGATCTTCTCCGGTTACTCGGGTGACGCACGGGAGGTCGGTCCCCCAAGGATGCCCGATCGGGGCACGGTCACCTATTCGACGCGGCGGCTCAGCGCACGGCCGTGCCGTAGGCGTCCACGCAGGCGCGCAGCTCCCGCGCGGCGCGGACCGCCTGGCGCAGTCCGGAGCCCGGCTGGATCGCCACCACCGCCAGGGTGGTCCCGTCGGCGAGGTCGAGCAGCACCCAGGGGTCGCCCTTGCGCAGGTTGACGCCCAGGATCTCGGCCCACTCCAGCCGCCGCTTGCGGAGGAAGTTGACCACGGTGAGACCGTCCCGGTCGGCCCGCGCCACCGGTCGGGCCAGCACCAGCAGCACGACCGCGAACAGCAGCCCGGTCACCGCGATGCCGATCCGGTCGTGCCGCTGCCAGTAGTGGGCGGGCCCGAGCGCGGCGATGGTGCAGAAGAAGGCCAGGCTGACCACCGCGAGGCCGACCAGCACGAACCGGGTCAGCAGCGGCCGCCAGCTGTGCGGCAGCCGCGGCGGACCGACCACGGTACGGCTGGGCTGGACGGTCATACGACAGGACTCCCGACCGCTGCCGCCCCTAGAGCCGGCAGGCGTGGATGTTGGTGACCAGGATGGCGCGGGCGCCGATGGCCCAGAGGTCGTCCATGATCCGCTGCGCCTCCTTGCGGAGCACCATCGCCCGCACGGCGACCCAGCCCTCGCTGTGCAGCGGCGAGACCGTGGGCGACTCCAGGCCCGGGGTGAGCGCGACCGCTTCCGCGACGCGCTCGGCACGGATGTCGTAGTCCATCATCACGTACCGGCGGGCCACCAGGACACCCTGCAGCCGGCGCAGGAACTGTTCGGCGCGCTGGTCCTCCCCCGCGCCGGTCGGCCGGATCACGATCGCGTCGGAGACCAGGATCGGTTCGCCGAAGACCTCCATCCCGGCGTTGCGCAGGCTGGTGCCGGTCTCCACCACGTCGGCGATCACGTCGGCGACGCCCAGTTGCACCGCGGTCTCCACCGCGCCGTCCAGCTTGGTGAGCGCCGCGGCGGTGACCCCGTGCTCGGTCAGGTGCTGCTGGACCAGGCCGGTGTAGGAGGTGGCGATCCGGCGGCCCTCCAGGTCCTTGACGTCCGTGGCGACCCCGGCCGGCCCGGCGAAGCGGAAGGTGGAGCCGGCGAAGCCCAGCGCGAGCACCTCCTCGGCGTCGGCGCCGGAGTCGAGCAGCAGGTCACGGCCGGTGATGCCGATGTCGAGCCGGCCGGAGCCGACGTAGATGGCGATGTCGCGCGGACGCAGGAAGAAGAACTCGACCTGGTTCTCCGGGTCGACCAGGACCAGTTCCTTGGAGTCCTTGCGCTGCCGGTAGCCCGCCTCATGCAGCATCGCGGACGCCGGCTCGGAGAGGGACCCCTTGTTGGGAACGGCGATACGCAGCATGGGAGGTGCCTTTCGGATCTGGGTGGGTGAGGACATGAAAAAAGCGGGGCACCGGTCGTGCTCGGTGCCCCGCTCCCGTTACTGCTCAAGGGCGGGGTCTACAGATGGGCGTACACGTCCTCCAGGCTGAGGCCGCGGGCGACCATCATCACCTGGAGGTGGTAGAGCAGCTGGGAGATCTCCTCAGCGGTCCGCTCGTCCGACTCGTGCTCGGCGGCCATCCACACCTCGGCGGCCTCTTCGACCACCTTCTTGCCGATCGCGTGCACGCCCTGGCCGACCAGCTCGGCGGTACGCGAACCCGGCGCGCCGCTCGCGGCCTTCTGCTGGAGCTCGGTGAAGAGTTCCTCGAATGTCTTCTGTGCCATGATGCGCCCCACCCTACGTGGTCCCCGACCCGGTCCGCGCGAACGTCCAGGGAACGGACGGTCAACGCCTGGGGAGCCCGCGCAGCAGCAGGGCGGTGTCCATGGCGGCGGTGGCGGCCTCGAAGCCCTTGTCCTCCTTGGAGCCGGGCAGGCCCGCCCGGTCCACCGCCTGCTGGTCGTCGTCGCAGGTCAGCAGGCCGAAGCCGATCGGGATACCGGTGTCCACGGAGACCTGGGTGAGACCCATGCTGGTCGCCTCGCACACGTATTCGAAGTGGGGTGTCCCGCCGCGGATGACGACGCCCAGCGCCACCACCGCGTCGTAGCCGGTGGTCGCCAGGCGCTTGGCCACCACCGGCAGCTCGAAGCTGCCGGGGACCCGCAGCAGCACCGAGTCCTCGACGCCGTACTCCTCCAGCGCCCGCTGCGCGCCGGCGATCAGGCCGTCCATGACCTGCCGGTGCCACTGCGCCGCGATCACCGCGACCCGCAGGCCCCGGCCGTCCTGCACGCTCGCTACGGGTGCGCCCTCGCCGCTCATCTGCTCTGCTCTCCTTGCTGACGGTCTGTCAATGACAGTAGTACGGGGTGCGGTCAGCCGAGCCAGGGCAGCTGGTGCCCCATCCGGTCCCGCTTGGTGGTCAGATAGCGCAGGTTGTGCTCCCCGGCCTGGACCTCGACCGGCTCGCGCTCCTTGACGGTGAGCCCGTGGCTCTCCAGGGCCAGGTGCTTCTCCGGGTTGTTGGTCAGCAGCCGGACCGAGCGCACACCCAGGTCGTCCAGGATGCGCGCCGCCGCCGCGTAGTCGCGGGCGTCGGCGGGCAGGCCCAGCTCCAGGTTGGCGTCCACGGTGTCCCGGCCCGCCTCCTGCAGCTGGTAGGCGCGCAGCTTGGGCAGCAGGCCGATGCCGCGGCCCTCGTGCCCGCGCAGGTAGAGCAGCACGCCCCGGCCCTCGGCCGCGATCCGGTCCAGCGAGGCCCGCAGCTGCGGACCGCAGTCGCAGCGCAGCGAGCCGAAGACGTCCCCGGTCAGGCACTCGGAGTGGACCCGGACCAGGACGTTCTCGCCCTCCGGCAGCCGCCCGCCGGCGTCCAGGCCGCCGGCCACCAGGGCGATGTGCTCGACCCCGTCCGGCTCGCTGAGGTAGCCGACCGCGGTGAAGCCGCCGTGCGCGGTGGGCAGCGCGGTGACCGCGGCCCGGGTGACCGTGCCGGGGGCGGGCTTCGGCGCGTCGCCCGGGTCGCCCCCCTCAGTGCGGCGGCGGTAGGCGATCAGGTCCTCGATGGAGATGATCGCCAGGCCGTGCCGGCGGGCGAACGGGACCAGCTCGGGCAGCCGGGCCATGCTGCCGTCGTCGTTGACCACCTCGGCGATGCCGCCGGCCGGGGCCAGCCCGGCCAGCCGGGCCAGGTCCACCGCGGCCTCGGTGTGGCCGGGGCGCTCCAGCACCCCGCCGTCCTTGGCCCGCAGCGGGAAGACGTGGCCCGGACGGGTCAGGTCGGTCGCCACCGTCCCGGGCCCGGCCAGCAGCCGCACGGTGCGGGCCCGGTCGGCGGCGGAGATGCCGGTGCTGACGCCGTCGCGGGCGTCCACCGAGACCGCGTAGGCGGTGCCCTTGCGGTCCTCGTTGACCGCGGTCATCGGCGGCAGCTTCAGCCGGTCCAGCTCGGCGCCGGTCATCGGCACGCACACCACGCCGGAGCTGTAGCGGACGGTGAAGGCCAGCACCTCGGCGGTGGCGGCGCTCGCCGCGAAGACGATGTCGCCCTCGTTCTCGCGGTCCTCGTCGTCCACCACGATGACCGGGCGCCCGGCCGCGATCTCGGCTATGGCGAGCTCGACGCTGTCCAGGGTCAGGTCCGCGCCGTCCTGCTCGGGCGGGGCGATCGGGTCCAGGGTGATGCTCATGCGGTGGCCCCCTTCGGGACGATCGTGGCGGGCGGCTGCTGGTTGCGGGTGCGCAGCCACCAGGACCGCATCCCGGCGATGACCAGGACGAAGTAGACGATGTAGACGTAGCCGGAGAAGGCGTAGCCGTTGGCGAAGTTGAGCGGGACGCCGACCAGGTCGACGGCCAGCCAGGCGAACCAGAACTCGACCAGGCCGCGGGCCTGCGCCACCATCGCGACCAGGGTGCCGACGAAGATGTAGGCGTCGGCCCAGGGGCTCCAGGACATCCACGGGTAGGCCTTGAAGACCTCCGCCAGCACCACTGTGCCCACGCCCGCGGCGGCGACCAGGGCCGCCCGCTCGGTCCAGCCGGCGAACCGTATCCGCAGCTCGCCGTCGCCGCGACGGCCGCGCTGCCACTGGGTCCAGCCCCAGAGCGACATCACCACGACGATCAGCTGCTTGCCCGCGCTGCCGCTCAGGTGCCCGGCCGCGAAGGCGCCGAACAGCACCAGCCCGGACAGCAGCTGCACCGGCCAGGTCAGCATCGACCGGCGCCAGCCCAGCGCCAGCGCGCCCAGGCCGAGCAGGTTGCCGACCATGTCGGACCACTTGAACGGCTGCCCGAGCACGGTGAACGCCTGGCTGTTCAGGTCGTTGAGGAGGTTGGACACCGCGCTCAGAGCCCCTTCCCGACCCGGTCGCCGAGCAGCCGCTCGACGTACTTGGCGAGCACGTCCACTTCGAGGTTGACCGGCTCGCCGAGCTGCTTGGCGCCCAGCGTGGTGTGCGCCAGGGTGGCCGGGATCAGGCTGACCGTGAAGCTGTCCTCGGCCGCCTCGACCACGGTCAGGCTGACGCCGTCCACGGTGATCGAGCCCTTGTCGACCAGGTAGCGGGAGAGCGCCGACGGGAGGCTGAACCGCAGTACCTCCCACTGCGGGAGGCCGTCCGCGCCGGGCTCGCCGGGGCTGCGGGAGAGCAGCACGGCGGTGCCGTCGACATGGCCCTGCACCAGGTGGCCGCCGAGCCGGGCGCCCAGCGCCATGGCCCGCTCCAGGTTCACCCGGGAGCCGACGCCGACCGCGCCCAGGCTGGACCTGCGCAGCGTCTCGGCCATCACGTCGGCGCTGAACTCGCCCGGGGCGGCGGCGAGCTGCTCATCGGTGTCGAGGACGGTCAGACAGACGCCGTTCACCGCGATGGACTGCCCCTCGCGGGCGTCCCGCGTGGTCACCGGTCCGCGCAGGCGGATCCGCGAGGAGTCCCCCAGATCCTCGATCGCGAGGACCTCGCCCAGCTCTTCGATGATTCCCGTGAACATTCAGCTCTCCTCGGCAGCGAACCGGCGCAGCGCGCGGTCATCCGTCGTGAACAGCCCTGGAACGAAAGAAATGCCCACCGGATCCTCCTCGCGCTGATCGGCGCGGGCTCCGGGGGCATTGCGGGAGAGGTGTGCGGACGCACGGGCCGAGGCCCCGGGCGCGGTGTGCGCGGAGGAGGCGCCCCGATGTCAGCAGACACCGCGGAACCGCGACGGACGCAAGCCGAGCCCGACGTCCGCAGCGCACTGCCTCCCATCCGGACTTTCACCGTCGGTCCAGGAGTTTCACCTGGTCAACCGGCCGCTGGAAGCGGTCGGGTCGCGGACTGTAACCGCCGGTTCGGAATTACACCGACCCCGGAGTGCGCAAACGTCGTAACTTGTGCGTCCAGTCTGCCACGGTCCAGCGGCGTTTTGGCAAGACCGCCCGGCCCTCGGACGCATGTGGGGAAGATCACGGCCGGTCGACGGTTGGGATCAGCATTCGCCGGGCCGGACCAGTCCCGACTCGTAGGCGAGCACCACCAGTTGGGCCCGGTCCCGGGCGCCGAGCTTCAGCAGGGCCCGGCTGACGTGCGTCTTCACCGTCAACGGGCTGACCGCCAACTGCTCGGCGATGTCGTCGTTGGAGCCGCCGCCGGCCACCAGCGCGACGATCTCGCGCTCCCGGTCGGTGAGCGCGGACATGCTCTCCGGGGTGCGGGTCGGCCGCTTGTCCGGCACTTCGAGGAAGCGGGTGATCAGCCCCTGGGTCGCGGCCGGGGACAGCAGCGACTCGCCCCTGGCCACCACCCGGATCGCGTCCAGCAGGTCGTCCGGCTCGGCGCCCTTGCCGAGGAAGCCGCTGGCCCCGGCCCGCAGCGCCTCGAAGACGTACTCGTTGATCTCGAAGGTGGTCAGCACCAGCACCCTGACCCCGGCCAGGTCCTCGTCCGCGGTGATCGCGCGGGTGGCGGCGAGGCCGTCCATGTCGGGCATCCTGATGTCCATCAGCACCACGTCGGCGCGGGCCTCCCGGGCCAGCGCGACGGCCTCCCGGCCGGTGGCCGCCTCACCGACCACCTCCAGGTCGGCGGCCGAGTCCACCAGGACCCGCAGACCTGCCCTGACCAGCACCTGGTCATCGGCGATGACGACTTTGACGGTCACTTCGCGCGCCTGCTCCCGTTGCTCGGATGGGGGACCCGCGGCAGCGGCAGGTCCACGCAGACCCGGAACCCGCCCTCGGGCCCCGGCCCGGCCAGGAACCGCCCGCCGACCGAGGCGGCCCGCTCGCGCATCCCGATCAGGCCGTGCCCGGTGCCGCCGAGCGCGGAGCGGCCCCGGACCGTGCCGGGACCCGGGCCGTCGTCCTCGATCACGATCCGCAGCTCGTCCCTGCGGTAGGAGAGCCGGAGCCGCGCCGCGGACGTCCCGGCGTGCTTGCGGACGTTGGTCAGCGACTCCTGGACCACCCGGTAGGCGGTCAGGTCGACCGTGGTCGGCAGCTGCCGCGGCCGGCCCTCGTCCTCCCGGCTGACCCGGAGTCCGGCCCGGTCGAAGCTCTCCAGCAGGGCCGGCAGCCCGCCGAGGCCGGGGACCGGCTCGTGCGGGGCGTCCGACTCGTCGCCCTGGCGGAGCACCGCGACGGTCGCGCTCAGCTCGGCCAGCGCCGACCGCCCGGCCTCCCTGACGTGCGCCAGCGCCTGCCGGGCCAGCTCCGGCTGGGTGTCCAGGACGTGCGAGGCGACCCCGGCCTGGACGTTGATCAGCGCGATGTGGTGGCCGACGATGTCGTGCAGCTCACGGGCGATCCGGATCCGCTCCTCGGCGACCCGGTGCCGGGCCTCCTCCTCGCGGGTGTGCTCGGCCCGGGTGGCCCGCTCCTCTATCGCCGCGACGAAGGCCCTGCGGTTGCGCACCGCTTCACCGACCGCGACCGCCAGCGCGGTCCAGACGAAGGCGATGGCGTTGACCGGGCGGTCCCAGACCTCGGGGGACAGCCGCATGCTCACACTGCCGAGGCAGAACACGGCGATGGCGCCGATGGTCATCGCCAGCCGCCGCTCGACCACCGAGGAGACGGTGTAGACGGCCAGCGCCGAGCCCAGCAGGATCGGCCCGCGCACCGGGCCGACGTAGAAGAAGCCCAGCGTGCCGACCACCGAGACGGCCAGCACCGGGACCGGGTAGCGGCGGCGCCAGGCCAGCGGGGCGAACACCGGGATCCCGGCGACGGTCAGCACCAGCAGCGGGTTGAGGTCGGACCACTCGGCCGCGACGTGGTCGCTGATCGGGTCCAGCAGTGTGATCACGTACAGCACGACCGCCAGCAGCCCGTCCGCCCGGTAGGGGTGCGCCCGCGCGAGTGCGTGGCAGCGGTGGAGGAAGTGCATGCACCTACGTTAGCGGCGACCGATCGGGGCGGCGGTCGCGGCGGTGAGGGCGAGCAGGTCCCGCGGGGCCAGCTCGACCTCCAGGCCGCGCCGCCCGGCCGAGACGTAGACGGTGGGGTGCTCAAGCGCGCTCCCGTCCAGCACCGTGCGCAGCCGTCTGCGCTGGCCGAGCGGGGAGATCCCGCCGAGGACGTAGCCGGTGGCGCGCTCGGCGGCGGCCGGGTCGGCCATCGCCGCGTGCTTGCCGCCGACCGCGGCAGCCAGCGCCTTGAGGTCGAGCCGCGCGTCGACCGGGACGACGCCGACCGTGAGGGCGCCGTCGACGTCGGCGAGCAGGGTCTTGAAGACCCGCTCCCGACCGACCCCCATCGCCTCGGCGGCCTCCTCGCCGTAGGAGGCGGCGGCCGGGTCGTGCTCGTACCCGTGCACCGTGAACGCCACCCCCGCGGCCTCCAGCGCCACCGTCGCCGGGGTGCCCCGGCCGCCGCGTCCCGCCTTCTTCGCCATGACCGCCGGTCTCCTGACGCCGTGTCGTGCCCCGGGGAATCCGGTTGCGCCCCGACCCTAGACTGCGCAGCATGACCCGGAAAATCGCCACCACCACCGCCGTCGAGCGCGAGGCGCTGCTCGACTTCCTCCGCCCCCGGCACAAGGGGCTGCTGATCACCACCCGGGCCGACGGACGGCCGCAGGCCTCGCCGGTCGCCTGCGGGGTGGACTCCGCCGGGCACATCGTGGTCTCCACCTACCCGCAGCGCGCCAAGGCCCGCAACGCCCGGCGCGACCCCCGGGTCAGCATCCTGGTGCTGTCGGAGGACTTCGACGGCCCCTGGGTGCAGGTGGACGGCAGCGCCGAGGTGATCGACGCGACCGAGGACGTGGAGCCGCTGGTCGAGTACTTCCGCTGCATCGCGGGCGAGCACCCGGACTGGGACGAGTACCGCGCGGCGATGCTGAAGCAGGGCAAGGCGCTGGTCCGGATCACCCCGGAGCGCTGGAGCCCGGTCGCCACCGGCGGCTTCCCGGCCGCGCTCGCCGAGGGCTGAGGGGGCTGACCGATGATCAGGTGGACCCACGCCTTCGTCGACCGGCCGGAGCACCGGCTCGCCGAGGCGGCGGCGTTCTGGACCGCGGCCACCGGCACCCGGCTGTCGGCGCCGCGCGGCGAACGGGGCGAGTTCGCGACCCTGCTGGCCGACGGCGCCGACGCCTGCCTGAAGCTCCAGGGCGTCGGCGACCACGGCGGCGGCCACCCCGACCTGTCCGTGGACGACGTCCCGACCACCCGGAAGGCCGCCCTGGACCTCGGCGCGACCGTGCTGGACGACCACGCCGACTGGGCCGTGCTGCGCTCCCCCGGCGGCCAGCCGTTCTGCCTGGCCCCCTGGCAGGGCCAGCGGACCCGTCCGGCCGTGGTGACCGCGCCCGGCGGCGCGACCAGCCGTCTGGACCAGCTCTGCCTGGACGTCTCCCCGGACCTGTTCCGGGCCGAGACGGCGTTCTGGGCCGCGCTCACCGGCTGGGAGTCGCTGACCGGCTCCCGGCCCGAGTTCCACCTGCTCCGGCCGCCCGCGGGACAGCCGCTGCGGTTCCTGCTGCAACGGCTGGACGCCGCCCGCCCGGCCGGGGCGCACCAGGACCTGGCCTGCTCCGACCCGGACGCGGTCCGCGGCTGGCACGAGTCGCTGGGCGCGACCGAGCAGGCCAGGGGCGCCCACTGGATCGTCATGCGCGACCCGGCCGGCGGCAGCTACTGCCTGACCGGACGCGACCCGGTGACCGGCGCCCTGCCGGTACCGGCGGACCCGGTTGCCGACCGCAGCCCGGTGGGTGAGCCTGAGCCCAGCCACTGAGACGCTGGAGGAACCGTGGACAAGGCCGCCACCACAGCCATGTGCGAGCTCGACCCGGTCACCTGGGACGCGATGATCGACGCCCTGAAGGACCACGGCGTACCCAGCGAGACCCTGGACGCCGCCTGCGCCCAGGCCCTCGCGGCCATCAACGCCACCCCGGCCACCGTCCGCGACCAGTGGCTCGCCACCGGCGCCAGGCCGGAGTGACGGCCAGGGAACGGCTCTAGCTGTCGTAGTCCACCGTGAGCGTGTCCGAGACCGGGTAGGTCTGGCAGGTCAGCACGTACCCGGCGGCGACCTCGGCGGGCTCCAGGGCGAAGTTGCGGCGCATGTCGGCCTCGCCCTCGCGGACCAGGGCCCGGCAGGTGCCGCAGACCCCGCCCTTGCAGGCGAACGGCAGGTCCGGGCGGGAGCGCTGGGCGCCGTCCAGGATGCTGCGGTCGCGCGGGAGCGGGGCGGTGGTGGTCCGGCCGTCCAGGGTCAGGCTGACCGCGCTGACCGGTCCGTCCGGGGCGGCGTCAGTGTGCCGCAGCGGTTCGACCGGGGGCTCGTCGTCGGCGAAGAACAGCTCCTGGTGGATCCGCCCGGCCGGGACGCCGAGGCCGACGAGCAGTTCACGGGCCCCGAGCACCATGGCGTACGGGCCGCAGAGCCACCAGTGGTCCACCGACGGCACGTCCAGCAGCGCGGGCAGCAGGGCCGCCAGCCGCTCCGGGTCGAGCCTGCCGGACAGCAGCTCGGCCTCGCGCGGCTCGCGGGAGAGCACGTGGGCGAGCTGGAACCGGCCCGGGTGGCGGTCCTTGAGGTCGGCCAGGTCGTCGGCGAACATCACCGTGTCGCTGCGCCGGTTGCCGTAGAGCAGCGCGACGGTCGAGACCGGGTCGGCGGCGAGCACCGAGGCGGCGATCGAGACCATCGGGGTGATCCCGGAACCGGCCGCGACCAGGACGTGCCGGCCGGGGACGGCGAGGTCCGGGGTGAAGGCGCCGACCGGCTCCATCACCTCGACCAGGTCGCCGGGGCGCAGGTCGTGCACCAGCCAGGAGGAGAACAGGCCGTCCGGTACCACCCGGACGCCGATCCTGGGCCGGTCGCCGACCGGCGCGCAGATCGAGTACGAGCGGCGCTCGTCGCGTCCGTCCACCTCGCGGCGCAGCGTCAGCGACTGCCCGGGGGCGAAGGCGAAGGCCGCTGAGAGCGCGTCAGGGATCGCGAAGGTGACGGCGACCGCGTCCTCGCACAGCGGCTCGACCGCCGCCACCCGCAGCGGGTGGAAGGCGGGGCGGCGGCGGACGGGGGCAGCCGGCGCGGCCGGTCCGGCGGCGGTGGGGGCCGTCATCTCAGATCTCCTTGACGTACTCGAAGGGCTCGCGGCAGGCCCGGCAGCGCCACAGCGCCTTGCAGGCGGTGCCGGAGAAGCGGGAGGTCTCCTCGGTGTCCGCGGAGCCACAGCGCGGACAGGGCACGGCGGGGCGGCGGGCGGAGAGCAGTAGCGGCACCGGCCCGGCGGCCCGGTGCGGCGCGGGCCCCGGCGGGGCGACGCCGTGCTCGGCCAGCGCCCGGCGGCCGGCCGGGGTGATCCAGTCGGTGGACCAGGCCGGGTCCAGGCTGGTCCGGATCCGCACCTCGGCGAAGCCGGCCGCGCGCAGCCTGCGGTCCACCTCGGCCCGCATCTCGGCCAGCGCGGGGCAGCCGGAGTAGGTCGGGGTGAGCACGGCGGTCACCGCGCCGTCCGGACCGACCTCGACCGAGCGCAGTACGCCCAGGTCGGCGAGGGTGAGCATCGGCATCTCCGGATCGGGCACCGCCCCGGCCACCGCGCGGGCCAGCTCGCGGGTCGGCGCGGGGCCGGGGGTCACCATGTCGCGTCCGGGTCGGCCCTGGCCACGCTCTGCAGCTCGGTCAGCAGCGGGGCCAGGTGCTCGGTGTGCTGCCCGTCGCGGCCCGAGCCGGGCCGGGCCGCGATCGCGCGCAGCTCCAGCCCCGCGGCCTCGACGACCTGCCGCAGAACCGCCGTGACCTGCGGTTCCAGCCGCGGTTCGGCGGCGAACAGCTCGCCGAGCCAGGGGGCGGCCAGGTCGAGCCCGGCCTGCATCCTGCGGTGCGACTCCTCGGTGCCGTCGCCGAGCCTGACCGTCCACTCGGCCGCGTAGAGCCGGTGGTAGGCCAGCTCCTTGACGCCCTTGGCGGCGACCGCCGCCAGTACCGGGTCCGGGGAGCCGGCCAGCAGCTCGAACTGGGCCAGCCGCCAGGCGGACAGCACCAGCAGCCGGGCGGTCGAGACCGCGAAGTCGCCGTTCGGCAGCTCGGCCAGCCGGACGTTGCGGAACTCGGCCGGGTCGCGGAAGTACGCGTAGGCGTCCTCGCCGCGTCCGCTGCCGTCGGCCTGCCCGGCCCGGGTGTAGAGCAGCCGGGCCTGGCCGAGCAGGTCGAGGCCGATGTTGGCCAGCGCGACCTCCTCCTCCAACTCCGGTGCCCTGGTGCACCACTGGGCCAGCCTCTGGGCCAGCACCAGCGCGTCGTCGCCCAGCGCCAGGCAGGCCGCGGCCAGTTCGGCACCGTCCACCCCGGCCGGGACGGCGGCGTCAACGCCCAGCAGCGGGTCCTCGAAGCCGGTGCCGAAGGCCCAGTGCGCGGCGTCGTCGGGGTGCTCCTCCACCAGGGAGAGATACACGTGGTCCGCACTCATTGCCCTGGCTCCTAGATGTGGGGGACGTCGTCGGGGATGTCGTAGAAGGTGGGGTGGCGGTAGACCTTGTCGCCGCTGGGGGCGAAGAACGGGTCCTTCTCGTCCGGGGTGGAGGCGGTGATCGCGGAGCTGCGCACCACCCAGATGCTGACGCCCTCGTTGCGCCGGGTGTAGAGGTCGCGGGCGTGGGTCAGCGCCATCCGGTCGTCGGCGGCGTGCAGCGAGCCCACGTGGACGTGGTTCAGTCCGCGCTTGCCCCGGACGAACACCTCGTACAGCGGCCAGTCGGCGTTCATGCCACAGTCTCCTTCGTCGTGGTGCGCGCGGCCTGCTTGGCCGCGTACGCGGTCGCCGCCTCGCGGACCCAGGCGCCGTCCTGGTGCGCCGCACGGCGGCGGGAGACCCGTTCCTCGTTGCAGGGGCCGTCGCCGGAGATCACCCGCTGCAGTTCGGACCAGTCCGGGGTGCCGAAGTCGTTCCGGCCCCGCTCCTCGTTCCAGCGCAGCTCGGGATCGGGCAGGACCACTCCCAGCTTCTCGGCCTGAGGCACCGTCATGTCGACGAAGCGCTGCCGCAGTTCGTCGTTGGAGTGGCGCTTGATCTTCCAGGCCGTGGACTGCGCCGAGTTGGGCGAGTCGGCGTCCGGGGGGCCGAACATCATCAGCGAGGGCCACCACCAGCGGTCCACCGCGTCCTGCACCATCGCCCGCTGGGCCGCGGTGCCGCGCATCATGGTCAGCAGCAGCTCGTAGCCCTGGCGCTGGTGGAACGACTCCTCCTTGCAGACCCGGACCATCGCGCGGGCGTACGGGCCGAAGGAGCTGCGGCACAGCGGCACCTGGTTGCAGATCGCCGCGCCGTCCACGAACCAGCCGATCACGCCGACGTCGGCGTAGGTCGGGGTGGGGTAGTTGAAGATCGAGGAGTACTTCTGCCGCCCCTCGATCAGCCGTTCGGTCAGGTCGGCCCGGTCCGCGCCCAGGGTCTCCGCGGCGGAGTAGAGGTAGAGCCCGTGCCCGGCCTCGTCCTGGACCTTGGCGAACAGGATCGCCTTGCGCCGCAGCGAGGGCGCGCGGGTGATCCAGTCGCCCTCCGGCTGCATGCCGATGATCTCGGAGTGGGCGTGCTGGGCGATCTGCCGGATCAGCGTGCGGCGGTAGCCCTCGGGCATCCAGTCCCTGGGCTCGACCCGCTGATCGCGGGCGATGGTGTCGTCGAACTGCTGCTGGAGCACTTCGGCGGATCCTGCGGTCATGGACGCCGTCCCTTGACAGTGGCTGCGGAGGCTGGATTACTGGACCTCGCCACAACGCTAACCGAATGTTCGGTCGGGAGACAAGGGCGACAATGAACGAACCAGCAGCACGGGACGCCGGCGAGCGGATGAGCGGGCCGGAGCTGCGGGCGCACCAGCTGGAACGCCTGCGGTGGACCCTCCGCTACGCCTACGACCAGGTCGAGACGTACCGGAGGAAGTTCGACGCCGCCGGAGTGGGCCCGGACGACTGCCGCAGCCTGGCCGACCTGGCCCGGTTCCCGTTCACCAGCAAGGCCGACCTGCGCGAGGGCTACCCGTTCGGGATGTTCGCGGTGCCGATGGACCGGGTCCGCCGGATCCACGCCTCCAGCGGCACCACCGGGCGGCCCACGGTCGTCGGCTACACCGAGAACGACCTGGACATGTGGGCGGACGTGGTCGCCCGCTCGATCCGCGCGGCCGGCGGACGCCCCGGGCACAAGGTGCACATCTCCTACGGCTACGGGCTGTTCACCGGCGGCCTGGGCGCCCACTACGGCGCGGAGCGGGCCGGCTGCACCGTCATCCCCGCCTCGGGCGGGATGACCGCACGGCAGGTGCAGATCATCCAGGACTTCCGGCCCGAGATCATCATGGTCACCCCCTCGTACATGCTGACCCTGCTGGACGAGTTCGAACGCCAGGGCATCGACCCGCGCGGCACCTCGCTGAAGGTCGGCATCTTCGGCGCGGAGCCGTGGACCGAGGCGATGCGGCGCGAGATCGAGCAGCGGCTGGACATCGACGCGGTCGACATCTACGGGCTGTCCGAGGTGATCGGCCCCGGAGTGGCGCAGGAGTGCGTGGAGACCAAGGACGGGCTGCACATCTGGGAGGACCACTTCTACCCGGAGGTCGTGGACCCGCTCAGCGACGAGGTGCTGGCCGACGGCGAGAGCGGTGAGCTGGTGTTCACCTCCCTCACCAAGGAGGCGCTGCCGATCATCCGCTACCGCACCCGCGACCTGACCCGGCTGCTGCCGGGCACCGCCCGCCCGGCGTTCCGGCGGATGGAGAAGGTCACCGGACGCTGCGACGACATGATCATCCTGCGCGGGGTGAACGTCTTCCCCAGCCAGATCGAGGAGATCGTGCTGCGGACGGCGGGGGTGGCCCCGCACTTCCAGCTCCAGCTGACCCGGCGCGGGCGGATGGACCATCTGACCGTCCGCGCCGAGGCCCGCCCCGGCGCGGCCCCGGCCCAGCGGGAGGCCGCTGCCGCGGCGATCGCCCAGGGCGTGAAGGACGGCGTCGGCGTCAGCGTGGCGGTGGAGATCGTCGACCCGGAGACGCTGGAGCGCTCGATGGGCAAGTTCAAGCGCATCGTGGACCAGCGGGAGGCCTGACCGGCGACAGTGGGCGGCCGGACCCCGAGGGGCCCGGCCGTCACACCGTCAGCAGTCCGGCAGCCTCGGCAGGGCCAGGATGTCGAGCACCCGGTCGGCCCCGCCGCCGCTGCCCTCCAGCACCACGTCCTGAGCCGCCGTCAGCGGCGCATAGCTGCGGTCCCGCAGGTCGATCAGGATCTCACTGGTCTCGCCGCCCAGCGGCGCACCGTTCCTGACCAGGGTCCCGATCGCGTAGTCCGTGGAGAACGGCGAGACCCCGGCGACGTAGGAGCCCTTCGGCGCAGTCACCCGGGCCACCGACGGCTCCCCCGGCCACCAGACGTCCCAGCTGGCCGGGCCCTGGCCGACCTCCTTGCCGCCCGGCCCCTTGACCGGCGTGGTCCCCCCGCCCCAGGCGAACGCACCACCGTCCCCGGTCATCGAGGCCCAACTGCCGTGCGTGCCCAGGAACGCGCTGAGCGCCTCCGGCACCGGAGCCGGATCCGAGACGGACAGCGCGACCGTCCGCGGCTTGTTGCCCGAGTCCAGCAGCAGCATGGTGTCGCCCACGAAGGCCCGGACGCTGCCGCCGGGATCTCCGACCGCACCGGTGGACAGATCGGCCAGACGGGACTTCACGGTGCCGTTGGCGACCCCGCCGTCCAGCCGGAACGGCTCCTCCTCCCACCCGGCCCGGCCCGACCCGGCGACCCAGCTGCCGATCTGCCGGGTCGGACGGGCGACTGCGGCCAGCAGCGTCCTGGACGCCCCGGTGTCCGCGTTCCAGGCGTACAGGCCGAGGGTGTCGAGGTACTTCGGGTCGTCCGGCTTCAGCGCGAGCACCAGCCACTGGCCGTCGAAGCTGCCGGTGACCGTCCAGGCCGACGCCGCGAGCCCGGTCGGCAGCGCCGGGAGGGTCATCACCGTCGTCTGCGTCGCCAGGTGGTCGGTCAGCCGGACGATCCGGTCGCCCTGCTGGACGAACACCTGGGACGCGTTCGGCGACGCCGCGATCAGGCTCGACCCCGTCGGCAGCCGACCCGTCGAGCCGACCAGCGCGGTCGCCCACGCCTCGGGCAGCTGCACCCGGCAGACCGGGGCAGGCTTCGCCGGTTCCACCGGCGCGGCGCCCCGGTCCCGGTCCAGGCCGACCAGCGTCCCCCCGGCCACCGCGGCGACCGCCACCAGCGCACCCGCCACAGCCCGCCGTCGGCGGCTGCGGCGGACCCGGGCGATCACCAGCGGGGCCGGTGAGAACGCCGCCGGGCGGTCCGCCACCAGCGCGCCCAGCTGAGCGCGCAGTTCCCTCTCCGCTTCCGTCTCGGACATCACGCCTCCAGCTCCAGTCGAGCGGTCCCCACATCGGAGCGCAGCTTCGCCAGGGCGCGGGACGCCTGGCTGCGCACGGTCGCGGCGGAGCAGTCCAGCAGGTCCGCGGTCTGCTCCACGGACAGGTCCTCGTAGTAGCGCAGCACCACCACCGCCCGCTGCCGCCGCGGCAGCCCGGCCAGCGCCCGTGACAGCGCGTCGCGGCTGCCCACCGCCCCGGTGAAGTCGGAGTCCGGGCCGAGCCGCTCCGGCAGCTCCCCGCTCGGCGCCTCGCCGTGCCAGCGGCGGCGCATCGAGGTGAGAAAAAGGTTCAGCATGATGCGCTGGGTGTAAGCCAGTGCTGAATCCGCCAGCACCACCCGGCGCCACTGCCGGTACACCTTCATCAGCGTGGCCTGCACCAGGTCCTCCGCCGTGTGCCAGTCCCCGGTCAGCAACCGGGCCGACCTGGCCAACTGGCCGTGCGTCTCGGCGACGAACTCGGTGAACGCCGTGTCGTCCGAACTCACACCCGCCCCCCGTTCCCAGGTCTCCCCTGCGGAGCCCTTCTCCCTCTGGACGACGTGGGTGGCGGAAAACGCTGCCTTGCTCCGACGGCGCTGTTCACCGCGACCAAAGGTCCGTTATGGCCTGATTCAGCGTGAAATGCCGGTCGGGGCAGCACCCCTGGGGACCGCGACGTACGAACTTTCTCCCGCCCACACGTTCCGGTCGGCCAAAAACCACCGTTCATTAACTCGCGCTTCCTAGCTTCAACACGTGCCCACGATTCACGACCAACTCTCACAGTCACACCCGCCGCACACCCCGCCCCAGCGGATCGCGGTCCTCGCGGACTCCGACACCCGCTGGAAGTGGGGCGCGACGCTGGCCCGTCGGATCGCCCCCGGCACCGTACTCGACGCGTACTACCTGAACGGCCGGGCCACCCCCACCGAGCGGCAGCTCGCCGAGGTGGGCATCCGGTCCGACTCGTCCCGCGAGGTCACCGCCGCCGAGTTCCTGGCGGACCCGCGGGTGCTGGAGGCGGACGTGCTGGTGCTGGCCCTGGTCGGCGGCTCGGGACAGGCCCTGCTGCACGGGCTGGCCCACGCCTGGGCCGGGCTCGCGGTGCGCCCGGTGGTGATCACCGGCTACGTCGGGGTGGTGTACGAGAAGATGACGGACGGCCTGCTGCTGCGGGTCGGCTCGGACATAGTGCTCGCCAACACCACCACCGACGCCGAGCGCTTCCGGGCCGCCATCGCCGGGGTCGGGGCCGACCCCGGGGCCGTGGTGGAGACCGCGCTGCCGTTCCTGGACGGCACGTCGCACGACCCGTCCGCCGCGGGCGTCTCCCGTCCGTTCACCGTCTGTTTCGCCGCCCAGCCCTCCGCCCCGGCCAGCCGCTCGGCCCGGCTGCACCTGCTGGAGCGCGCCGCCGGGCACGCCCGGCTGCACCCGGAGCGCGAGGTCCTGGTGAAGCTGCGCAGCCTGCCCGGCGAGCAGACCACGCACGTCGAGGACTTCCCGTACCAGCAGCTGATGCGGGACCTGAGCGAGCCGCCGCCGGACAACCTCCAGTTCAAGTACGGGCACATGGGCGAGGTGCTGGACCGCACCGACCTGCTGGTGACGGTCAGTTCGACCGCCGCCCTGGAGGCGCTGCACCGCTCGGTCCCGACCGCCGTGCTCACCGACTTCGGCGTCCGGGAGAACCTCGGCAACCACTACTTCATCGGCTCCGGCTGCCTCGCCTCCTGGGACGAACTGGACCAGGGCGTGGTGCCCGAGGCCGACCAGAGCTGGCTGGACCGGCACGGGGTGTCCTCCGATGACCCGTACCGGGAGCTGCAGGAGCGCATCGCCAAGCTCAGGGCCTGCGACGTGATGCCGCCGCTGCAGCCGTACTACACCGCCTCCCGGGCCAGCGGCTACCTGCCGGACCTGCTGGAGCGGTACGGCTTCGACCCGCAGGGCGTGCCGCTGGACTCGTTCGGCAGCGGGGGCCGCGGCCCGGTCGCCCGGCTGGTCCGCAGCACCGTCCGGCGCGGGGCGCGCTACGGCTACCGGCTCGGCGCCCAGCGCGTGGCGCCCGCGATCCGCCGCTGGGGGCAGCTGTGACGAACCGTCAGCAGACCGGCCGGCGGCCCTCGGTACTGGTGGTCATCCCGGCCAGGGGCGGCTCCAAGGGCGTGCCCGGCAAGAACACCGCCCAGGTCGGCGGCGAGCCGCTGGTCGCCCGCACGGTCCTGGCCTGCCTCGCGGCCGAGCGGCCGACCCGGGTCGTGGTGTCCACCGACGACGCCGCGGTGACCGCCGCCGCCCGCGCCGCGGGCGCGACCGTGGTGCCGCGCCCGGCCGAGCTGTCCGGCGACACCGCCAGCAGCGAGAGCGCCCTGCTGCACGCCATGGACGCGGTCGAGCTGCTGGACGCGGCCCCGGTCGAGGTGGTGGTGCTGGTGCAGTGCACCAGCCCGTTCCTGACCCCGGAGGAGGTGGACGGCGTCATCGCCGCCGTCCTGGAGGACGGCGCGGACAGCGCCTTCACCGCCGCCCCGTTCCACGGCTTCCTCTGGCGCGAGCGCCCGACCCCGGACGGCAGGCGGGTCGGACACGGCGTCAACCACGACGAGGCCCGCCGCCCGCGCCGCCAGGACCGCCAGGAGGACCTGCTGGAGACCGGCGCCGCCTACGCGATGCGGGCCGGGGGCTTCCGCGCCGCCGGGCACCGCTTCTTCGGCCGCACCGCGCTGGTCAGGACCGACCCGGCCCGGGTGCTGGAGATCGACGAGCCGGCCGACCTGGCCCGCGCCCGCGCCCTGGAGCCGCTGTTCGCGGACCCGCCGCGGCGCCCGTCCCGCGAGGACGTGGACGCGGTGGTGCTGGACTTCGACGGCACCCAGACCGACGACCGGGTCTGGATCGACGCCGAGGGCCACGAGACCGTCGCGGTCCACCGCGGCGACGGCCTGGGCGTGGCCCGGATGCGCCGGGCCGGGCTGCCGGTGCTGCTGCTGTCCACCGAGACCAACCCGGTCGTCGCCGCACGGGCCCGCAAGCTCGGCATCCCCGTGGTGCACGGCGTCGACCGCAAGGACCGTGCCCTCACCCTCTGGGCCGAGGAGCACGGCATCGACCTGGGGCGGGTGCTCTACCTCGGCAACGACGTGAACGACCTGCCCTGCTTCGACCTCGTCGGCTGGCCCACCGCGGTCGCCGACGCACAACCCGAAGTCCTCGACCGCGCCCGCGCGGTGACCGCCAGGCGCGGGGGTTTCGGTGCCGTACGTGAAATCGCCGCCTGGCTCCTCGGAAAGGAACTCCTCACCCCATGAGCATCACTGCCACCCCCGCTGACACCAGCGCCGAGATCGACCCGGTGACCGTCGACTCGGCCCGCATCCGTCCCATCGGCAGCAAGCTCGTCGGCCCCGGCTGCCCGGTCTACATCGTGGGCGAGATCGGCATCAACCACAACGGCAGCCTGGACAACGCGTTCGCGCTGATCGACGTGGCCGCCGAGGCCGGCTGCGACGCGGTCAAGTTCCAGAAGCGCACCCCCGAGATCTGCACCCCGCGGGACCAGTGGGACATCGAGCGGGACACCCCCTGGGGCCGGATGACCTACATCGACTACCGGCACCGGGTCGAGTTCGGCGAGGACGAGTACCGGGCCATCGACGCGCACGCCAGGAAAGCCGGCATCGACTGGTTCGCCTCCCCGTGGGACCTGCCCAGCGTCGACTTCCTGGAGGCGTTCGACCAGCCCGCCTACAAGGTGGCCTCGGCCAGCCTGACCGACGACGAGCTGCTGGTCCGGCTCAGCCAGACCGGCAAGACCGTCATCGCCTCCACCGGGATGTCGACGCCGCGTCAGATCCGGCACGCGGTCGAGGTGCTGGGCAGCGAGCGGATGCTGATGTGCCACACCACCAGCACCTACCCGGCGCCCACCGAGCAGCTCAACCTGCGGATGCTGGAGACCCTGCGCCGCGAGTACCCGAACGTGCCGATCGGCTACTCGGGCCACGAGATCGGCCTGCAGACCACCCTCGCCGCGGTCGCCCTCGGCGCGGTCTTCGTGGAGCGCCACATCACCCTGGACCGCGCCATGTGGGGCTCGGACCAGAGCGCCTCGGTCGAGCCCGGCGGCCTGCAGCGCCTGGTCCGCGACATCCGCGTGGTCGAGGCCGCGCTCGGCGACGGCATCAAGAAGGTCTACAGCGCGGAGAAGGCCGCCATGGCCAAGCTGCGCCGGGTGCCCGGCAACCTGGCCACCCTGCCGCAGCCAGCCGCCGCCTCATGACGGCCCGCACACTCGCGCTGGTCGAGAGCCCGGCCCAGCTGCTGAACGTCCTGGAGTGGGCTCTCGGCGACCGGGCCGGCGCCGCCGCCGACCGCCCGGTCGACATAGCGGTCCTGCTGCCGCAGGACGACCCGACCCGGCGCCAGCTGGCCGGCATGGCCGAACTCGCCCGCAGCGGCGGCCTTCGCGTGAGTGTGCACGACATCCGCGGCGGACCGGCCGCGCTGGCCGGCTGCGGCACCAGACTGGCGCCGCGGCTGGCCGCGGCCGGACGGCTGGTGCTGGGAGACCCGTTCTCCCGGCTGATCCAGCTGCTCCTGCCGCTCTCCCCGGCCAGGGACATCGTCCTGGTCGACGACGGCACCGCGACCATAGGGCTCGCCACCGCGCTGAACGAGGGCCGCCCGCTGGTCCGCTGGCACCGCAGCGCCCCGGACGGCTCCCCGGCGGCCGGCTCGGCCTCCGCCGCGCGGGCGACCCGGCGGCTCACCGCCCGTCCCGGGCACAGCGTCGAGCTGTTCACCTCGATGGCGGGCATCCTGCCGCTGCCCTCCGGCACGCTCTGCACCGCGAACCGCTACACCTGGGCCCGGCAGCGCTTCGGCCGGCCCACCCTGCTGCCGCTGGTCGACCTGGCCGGCAGCTCGCTGGTGGAGACCGGCCTGCTCTCCCGGGAGCGCTACGTCGAAGGGGTGGCCCGGCTGGCCGCCCGGCACGGCGTCTCGCGCTACCTGGCGCACCGCAGGGAGGACCCGGAGAAGCTCCGGCTGCTGGCCGCCGCCGCGGGCGTCGAGGTGATCCGCCCCGACCTGCCGCTGGAGCTGGCGGTGCTGGACCAGCCGATCGGCACCACCCTGCTGAGCTTCCCCTCCACGATCCTGCACACCCTGCCGATCGTGCTGCGCGGCCACGGGGTGCAGATCGCGGCCTGCGAGGACATCCACGAGTGGCTCGGGCCCGACACCCCGGCCCAGGTCTCCGCGTTCCTGCAGCAGGTCAGCGCGACCGCGGCGGACGCCCTGGCCACCACCCGACCGACCAACCCCGGTGGCCAGGAGGCCGCACTCACATGACCGTGCAAGCCCTGGACCCGGGCCCCGCCGGGCCCGCCTCCACCGCGCACCTGGCCGACGCCGACCTGACGCCCGGCCAGCTCGCCGCCCGCTACGGCCTCAGGTCGCCCGGACGGCGGCCCCCGTTCTGGGCCTACCTGCGCTCGCTGCTGGCCTACCACGGCTTCGCGCTGACCTACGCCCGGTCCCGGGTGGTCACCGTGTACTCCTCGGCCCGGCTGGGGCCGCTGTGGACGGTGCTGACCCCGGTGCTCAACATCGCGGTCTACTACTTCGTCTTCGGCTACCTGCTGGACCGCAAGGCCGGGGTGGGCGAGAGCTACATCGGCTTCCTCTGCATCGGCGTCTTCGTCTTCAGCTACACCCGCGAGGCCTTCGCGGTCGGCAGCAAGGCGGTCTCCCAGCAGCTCAACCTGATCCGCGCGATCCACTTCCCGCGGGCGCTGCTGCCGGTGGCGATGGTGCTGCAGCAGCTGATCCTGCTGGGCTTCTCGCTGGGCGTGGTCGGCTGGGTGCTGCTCGCGGTGGGCGAGGTCCCGTCCACCCGCTGGCTCGCGGTGCTGCCCGCGCTGTTCCTGCAGACCCTGTTCAACTTCGGTGCGGCGCTGGTGATGGCGCGGATCGGCGCGGTGCTGCGCGACGTCAGCGAGCTGATCCCCTGGGTGCTCCGGGTCTGGATGTACTCCTGCGGCGTGATGTACAGCATCGACAAGCTGACCGCGCACGCGCCCCGGCTGATCCGGCTGGCCCTGGAGCTCAACCCGGGCGCGGTCTACATCGAGCTGGTCCGGCACGCGCTGCTGGACGGCTACGGCTCCACCACCCCGTACGCCTGGTACGTGGCCGTGTTCTGGGCGCTGCTCGCGCTCGGCGGCGGCATGTGGTTCTTCTGGCGGGCCGAGGACCGCTACGGCCGCGGCTGACCCCCGGCCTGCTGGGCGGCGGCCCGCTGGGCGGCGGCGGAGCCGAACCAGTCGCCGCCCTTGCGCTTGACGTCGTCGGTCCCCCAGGAGCGGTCGGTCGGCACCTTGACCAGCCTCGGTATGTGCTTGGAGCAGTGGATGTAGGCCTCCTCGACGGCGATCTGCACCCAGACCCTGGCCCGGCGGCCGGGGACCGGCTCCGGCGCGATCCCGGGGTTCTCCGCGCGCATGTCCTCGTCCCTGACCAGCCGGACCGTCCCGTTCACGTGCAGCCCGATCCGGTGCCGGGAGAAGTCCAGGAACAGCAGGCCGATGTGCGGGTTCTCATAGGCGTTGCCGAGGCTCGCCATCACCCCGTTGCCCCGGTAGTCCGGGTAGGCGAGCGAGGTCGGATCCTGCACCAGGACGAATCCCGGCGGCCCGGCCCGCAGTGAACTGTCGCACTCCCCCTGGCCGTTGGCGGTGGCGATGAAGACCATCTCCTGCTCCGCGACGAACTCCCGCATCCGGTCGTTCAGATGGTCCAGCACCTGGTCCCGGTAGAAGGCCTCGGCGCGGGCCTGGGTGCCCAACTCCTCCTGCAGCAGCTGTTCGCCGATCGAGCCCGGTCCGCGCCCCGTCCCGAGATCGTCCATCTGTCCCCGCCTCTCCCCGTCGGCGCCCGGCCCGACCCCGGACGCACGACCGTCTCCCTTCCCACCATGTCCGCTGACGGCACCTCATCACCTGACATAGCGGCATAGTCGCCCAGGATCCGCCCGATCCGGGACGAACGGCTCCCGGTCCGCGCCGATCCTGGCCGAAGGGCATCGCGCGGAACGGATCAGGTGTGAGGATGGCGCGGGAGGGCGCCCACCTGCGCCACCGCAGCCCCGGCGGGCACAGCGGCAGCACGCCGCCCGTCCTCCCCGCTCTTCCCGCTCTTCCCGAGAGGCACGGCATGGACATCGACGCACCGGGGGCGGCTTCGCCCTGATCGGCACCGGCTGGCGATCCGAGTTCTTCCTCCGGCTGGCCCGGCAGGCCCCGTCCCGGCTGCGGGTGTCCGGCGTGGTGACCCGCAGTGCGGAGCGCGCCGAGGCGGTGGCGGCGGAGTGGGACGTGCCGGTCTTCCGCAGCACCGACGAGCTGCTGGAGTCCGTCGCCAGCGACTTCGTCATCCCCTGCGTCCCCTGGGACGCCAGCCCAGAGGTGATCACCGGGCTGGTCCGGGCCGGGGCCAGGGTGCTCGCGGAGACCCCGCCCGCGCCCGACCTGGCCGGGCTGCGCGAACTGTGGGCGGCGGTCGGCGCCGGCGGTCTGGTGCAGGTCGCCGAGCAGTACCCGCGGATGCCCGCCCACGCCGTCCGCGGCGCCCTGGTCGACCGCGGCGCGATCGGCGAGGTCGGCTCGGTCCAGGTCTCCTCGACCCACATGTACCACGCCATGGCGCTGATCCGGCGGCTGCTCGGGGTCGGCTTCGCCCCCGCCGCGGTCCACGCCCGGCGCTTCAGCGCCCCGCTGGCCGACCCGCTGAACCGGGACGGCTGGACCGGCGACACCACCGCAGGGCCCGCGGGCACCACCCTGGCCACCCTGGACTTCGGCGGCCCGATGGGCCTGTACGACTTCACCGACAACCAGTGGTGGAACCCGCTGCGGGCCCGCCGCATCGTCGTCCGCGGCTCGCACGGCGAGATCGTCGACGACACGCTGACCCGGCTGGCGGACGCCCGCAGCGTGGTCGACTCACCGCTGGTGCGCCGCCGGGCCGGAGTGGACCTCAACCTGGAGGGCGTCGACCTGGACCACATCAGCGTCGACGGCGAGGTGCTCTGGCGCAACCGCCTCAACGGCGCCCGGCTGTCCGAGGACGACCTCGCGGTCACCGACCTGCTGCTGGACACCGTCGCCTGGGCCCGCGGCGCGGGCCCGGCCCCCTACCCGCTGGCCGAGGCCTGCCAGGACCACCAGCTGGCGCTGGCCGTCGAGGAGTCGCTGCGCACCGGCGAGACCGTCGGCACCACCCGCGAGGCCTGGGCCGGCCAGGACTGAGCCGCTGCTCCGGGCGGCGCAGCAGGGATCGCCCTACCGGCCGGTACCACCGACCCTGAAGCCTATGGCCACCGAGACAGCGCCCGGCCCCGCCGCCGACGTCACCGCGATCGTGGAGCGGCTGCGGCTGCTCCTGGCCGGGCTGCCGCCGCAGGACGGCGTCGCGGTCTTCGGCGGGATGTACCTCACCGTCACCGAGGCGGTCAGGGACCGCCTCTCGGTGGGCGACCTGTTCCGCTCCCCCGCCGAGGTGGCGGTGCTGGACGTGCTGTTCGCAAACCGCTTCCTGGACGCGCTGACCGCCCCGCGCGCGCCCGCCTGCTGGCGGCCGCTGCTGGAGCTGCGGCTGCACCCCGGCGTGCTGCCGGTGCAGTTCGCGCTGTGCGGGATGAACGCCCACATCGAGCACGACCTGCCGCTCGCGGTGCTCGACGCCTGCGCCGCGCTCGGCTGCTCCCCGGACGAGCTGTCCGGGGACTTCCACCGGGTGAACGACGTGCTGGCGCAGGTCGAGGAGCAGGAGCGGGACCGGCTGATGCCCTCGGCCGGGGAGCTGGACCTGGCCGAGCCGCTGCTGCACCTGGTCAGCGCCTGGAGCATCGACCGGGCCAGGGACGCGGCCTGGGCCTCCGCGGTGACGCTCTGGGAGCTGCGCGACCGCCCCGGCCCGCTCGCGGTGGCCTCGGCGGCGCTGGACGACGCGGCCGGGCTGGTCTGCCGCTGTCTGCTCACCCCGCTCCGGTCCTCCGGACGCGCGGGGTGAGCAGCAGCTGACCGGCCGTCAGCCGACGGGCTACCAGCTGGCGTGCAGCGGCTTGCCCTCGGCGTAGCCGGCCGCGCTCTGCACGCCGACCACGGCCTTCTGGTGGAAGTCCTCCAGCGACTGCGCCCCCGCGTAGGTGCAGGAGCTGCGGACGCCCGCGACGATGGAGTCGATCAGGTCCTCGACGCCGGGCCGGGCCGGGTCGAGGAACATCCGCGAGGTGGAGATGCCCTCCTCGAACAGCGCCTTGCGGGCCCGGTCGTAGGACGACTCCTCGGCGGTCCGGTTCCGCACCGCGCGGGCCGAGGCCATCCCGAAGCTCTCCTTGTACTGGCGGCCGTCGGCGTCGGTCTGCAGGTCGCCGGGCGACTCGTAGGTCCCGGCGAACCAGGAGCCGATCATGACGTTGGACGCGCCCGCGGCCAGCGCCATGGCGACGTCGCGCGGGTGCCGCACGCCGCCGTCCGCCCAGACGTGCTTGCCGAGCCGGCGCGCCTCGGCGGCGCACTCCAGCACGGCCGAGAACTGGGGCCGGCCGACGCCGGTCATCATCCGGGTGGTGCACATGGCGCCGGGGCCGACGCCGACCTTGACGATGTCCGCCCCGGCCTCGACCAGGTCGCGCACCCCGGCGGCGGCGACCACGTTGCCGGCCGCGATCGGGACCTGCGGGTCGAGCCCGCGGACCGCGCGCAGTGCGGTGATCATGGACTCCTGGTGGCCGTGCGCGGTGTCCACGATCAGCGTGTCCGCCCCGGCCGCCAGCAGCGCCTTGGCCTTGCCTGCCACGTCGCCGTTGATGCCGACGGTGGCGGCGATCCGCAGCCTGCCGCCGCCGTCCACGGCGGGGGTGTAGAGGGTGGCCCGGAGCGCGTTCTTGCGGGTCAGGATGCCGACCAGCTCGCCGCGGCCGTCCACCACCGGGGCCAGCTTGCGGTGCGCGTTGTTGAGCCGCTCGAACGCGTCGCGCGGGGCGATGCCCTCCTCCAGCAGCAGCAGGTCGGCCGACATCACCGCGGAGAGGCTGGTGAAGCGGTCCACGCCCTGGCAGTCGGCGCTGGTGACCACGCCGACCGGCTTGCCGTCCTCGACCACGACCACCGCGCCGTGGGCCCGCTTGGGCAGCAGCGACAGCGCGTCGGCCACGGTCGCGCCCGGGGCCAGCGTGATCGCGGTGTCGTGCACCAGGTGGCGCTGCTTGACCCAGTCGACCACCTCGGCGACGACCTCGATCGGGATGTCCTGCGGGATCGCCACCAGCCCGCCGCGGCGGGCCACGGTCTCGGCCATCCGGCGCCCGGCGATGGCGGTCATATTGGCCACGACCAGCGGGATGGTGGTGCCGGTCCCGTCGGTCGAGGAGAGGTCCACCGCCTGCCGGGAGCCCACGGACGAGCGGCTGGGCACCATGAACACGTCGTCGTAGGTCAGGTCGTACGGCACCGAGGAGCGCTCGTCGTAGCTGCCGGTCTGGGGGTTCAAGAAGCGCATGTGAGGGCTCTCTGCTGCGAAGGGGGCGATCTGCACCCGACCTTCGATTCTCGTACAGATGACGCGAAGGTTCCAGCTCAGTGCGCTTTCCTGCGCATGTGCACAGCCCGGCCCCAGGAAAAGCAGGCCGGGCCTGTAGGTTCCTACAAAGTCAGTGCCGGTGCACCCAGGGCGAGCCCTCGGTCGCCGCCGCGGCCAGCTCGCGCAGCCCGCGCACCGCCGCGGCCGGGTCGTCCGCCCCGTACACGGCCGAGCCGGCCACGAAGACGTCGGCGCCGGCCTCGGCGCAGCGCTCGATCGTCTCCACCGAGACGCCGCCGTCCACCTGCAGCCACAGCTGCAGGCCGTGCCGGTTGATCAGCTCCCGGGTGCGGCGGATCTTGGGCAGCATGATGTCCAGGAACGACTGGCCGCCGAAGCCCGGCTCCACCGTCATCACCAGCAGCATGTCCAGTTCGGGCAGCAGGTCCTCGTAGGGCTCGATCGGGGTGGCCGGCTTCAGTGCCATCGACGCCCGCGCGCCCAGCGAGCGGATCTCCCGGGCCAGCCGCACCGGCGCCGCGGCGGCCTCGACGTGGAAGGTCACCGACCCGGCGCCGGCCTCGGCGTACTGCGGGGCCCAGCGGTCCGGCTGCTCGATCATCAGATGGCAGTCGATCGGGATGTCGGTGGCCTTGCGCAGCGACTCCACCACCGGCAGTCCCAGGGTGAGGTTGGGCACGAAGTGGTTGTCCATCACGTCCACGTGCAGCCAGTCGCAGCCGCGCACGGCCTCGGCCTCCTCGCCGAGCCGGGCGAAGTCCGCGGACAGGATACTGGGGCTGATCTGGGGCATTTCCCGAACCTTCGAGTGAGGGGTGGTCAGGACTTCTTGCGGAGCAGGGCCAGGTACATCGCGTCGGTCCCGTGCAGGTGCGGCCAGAGCTGGACGTCCGGGCCCTGGCCGAGGTCCGGCACACCGGGGAGCAGCGGGCGGGCGTCGATCCACTCCAGGTCGTCCCGCTTCCGCAGCACGTCGTTGACCACGGTGCGGGTCTCCGCCAGATGCGGGGAGCAGGTGGCGTAGCCGACCACGCCGCCGGGCCGGGCGGCCTCGATCGCCGAGAGCAGCAGGCCGCGCTGGAGCGGGTTGAACGCGGCCACGTCCTCAGGGCGGCGGCGCCAGCGCGACTCCGGGCGGCGCCGCAGCGCGCCCAGGCCGCTGCACGGCACGTCCACCAGCACCCGGTCGAACGACCCGGGCCGCCAGGCCGGGCGCAGCCCGTCCGCGGTGATCACGGCGTACGGGCCGGGGTTGCCGTCCAGGGTCCTGGCGACCAGGGCCGCCCGGTGCGGCTGCGACTCGGAGGCGACCAGCACCGCGCCGCGCTCCGAGGCCAGCGCGGCCAGCAGCGCGGCCTTGCCGCCGGGCCCGGCGCAGGCGTCCAGCCACCGGCCGTCGCGGCCGTCCAGCGGCGCGGCGGCGAGGGCGGCGGCGACCAGCTGGCTGCCCTCGTCCTGCACCCCGGCCCGGTTCTCCCGGACCGCCCCGACCTGGCCGGGCTCGCCGCCCTCGACCAGCCGCACCGCGTACGGGGACCAGCGACCGGGAGCGGTGTCCTCGGCCGGCAGCGAGTCGCGCAGCTCCTGCGCGGTGGAGCGGCCGGGACGGGCCACCAGGGTGACCGCGGGGCGGTCGTTGTCGGCGGCCAGCAGCTCGGACACGGCGGCCCGGCCGCAGTGCTCCGGCTGCCACACCCCGAGCGAGTCCCAGAGCGCGGCGACCACCCAGCGCGGGTGCGAGTGCATCACCGCGAGGTGGTCCTCGGCGTCCTGCTCGTACGGGGGCGCGACCTGCTCCAGCCAGGCGTCCAGGTCCTGGGCGCTGATCCGGCGCATCACCGCGTTGACGAACTTGGCCCGGCCGTCGCCGAGGACCACCCGGGCCAGCTCCACGGTCGCGGACACCGCCGCGTGCGCCGGGATCCGGGTGCCGAGCAGCTGGTGCGCGCCCAGCGACAGCACGTCCAGGACGTTGGGGTCGACCTTGCTCAGCGGGCGGTCGATGCAGGCGGCGATGATCGCGTCGTAGCTGCCGCGCATCCGCAGCGTGCCGTAGACCAGCTCGGTGGCGAAGGCGGCGTCGCGGCGCTCGAAGCCCTCGTTCTTCTCGGCCTTGCGCAGCAGCGAGGGCAGGATCAGGTTGGCGTATGCGTCGCGCTCGTCCACCGCGCGGAGCGCGGTGAAGGCCAGCATCCGGGCCGGGTCCTTCTTCGGCCGGCGGTGCGGGCGCGGGGCCCGGCCCTCGGGCCTGGCGCCGGACGGGGTGTTCGGGGTGCTCATGTGGTGCCTCGCAAAGGTGCTGACGTTGGTTATCCGGTCATCCGTCGGTGTTCCGAGCCGCTGCTACGCGCCGAGGCGCTCGCCGGTCTCCAGGCGCGAGCCCCGGGCCCAGTCTCCCGCGCCCATCCGCTTCTTGCCCTGCGGCTGGACCTCGCCGAGCTCGACCTCATGGCTGCCGGTGCCGACCCGCACGGTGTTCTTCGCGACCGCGATCTCCCCCGGGGCCAGCTCGCTGCGGCCCGCGGCGAGCCGCACCGGGCCCAGCTTCAGCCGCTCGCCGCGGAACAGGGTCCAGGCGCCGGGCGCGGGCGCGCAGCCGCGGACCACCCGGTCCACCCGCAGCGCCGGGGCGGTCCAGTCCACCCGGGCGTCCTCGACGCTGATCTTGGGCGCCAGGCTGATCCCGTCACCGGGCTGCGGACGGGCCTCCAGGGTGCCGTCCTCGATCCCGTCCATGGTCGCCGCGAGCAGCCGCGAGCCCGAGCGGGAAAGCCGTTCCAGCAGGTCGCCGCTGGTGTCGCCGGGGCGGACCAGCTCGGTGACGGTGCCGTAGACCGGGCCGGAGTCCAGGCCCTCCTCGATCAGGAAGGTGGACGCGCCGGTCACCTCGTCCCCGGCCATCAGCGCGTGCTGCACCGGGGCCGCGCCGCGCCAGGCCGGCAGCAGCGAGAAGTGCAGGTTGACCCAGCCGTGCCGGGGCACGTCCAGTGCGACCTTGGGCAGCAGCGCTCCGTAGGCGACCACCGGGCAGCAGTCGGGGGCGATCTCGGCCAGCCGGGCCAGGAACTCCGGCTCGCGCGGGCGCACGGGCCGCAGCACCTCGATCCCGGCCTGCTCGGCGAGCTGCGCGACCGGGCTGGCCACCAGCTTCCGCCCGCGCCCGGCGGGGGCGTCCGGACGGGTGACCACGGCGGCGACCTCGTGCCGGGAGGCGATCAGCGCCTCCAGCGCGGGCAGGGCGGGCTCGGGGGTGCCGGCGAAGACGAGCTTCATTCGGGGGTGCGGCCTCTCGGGGCGAAGGGTGGGCGTGGGCGGGGACGGGTCAGAGCGCGCGGCCGAAGGTGCTGTGCGGGGAGAGCCGCACCTGCGGTGCGGAGTCCCCGGCCCACTCGGCCTCGCGGATCGCCCGCAGCGCGGCCTTGCGCTGCTCGCGGTCGAGCCGGTCGATGAAGATGATGCCGTCCAGGTGGTCGGTCTCGTGCTGGATGCAGCGGGCCAGCAGCTGGGTGCCCTCGATGGTGACCGGGTCGCCGTACTCGTTGAAGCCCTTGGCGACGACGCCGTAGGCACGCTTGCAGTCGAAGGTGAGCCCGGGGAGCGACAGGCAGCCCTCGGGGCCGTCCTGCTCCTCGTCGGTCAGGTCGAGCGAGGGGTTGACCAGATGCCCGAGGACGCCGTCCACATGGTAGGTGAAGACCCGCAGCGAGACCCCGATCTGAGGGGCCGCCAGGCCGCTGCCCGGGGCCTCCTTCATGGTCTCGGTCAGGTCCCTGACCAGGGTCCGCAGCTCCTTGTCGAACACGGTCACCGGTTGCGCCGCCAGGCGGAGCACCGGGTCGCCGAAGATGCGGATGGGCTGAATCGCCACGGAACGGGCTCCCGTCGGTCAGGGTGGAGGCGTGCAGACGTCCCTCGTGCACAGCTGCACAGTGTACTGAGGGCTTCGCGGGCAATCGCCGCACGCCGGAGCGCACACGCCCCGCGGATGCTTCCGCGCGCCCTCTCCGTGACCCAACGGGCTCGGGAACGTTGGTCAAGGAAGATTGACCGCCGGTTCCGAGAGGCTCTCTGAAGACCATGGCCGAACACGCCACTCACGACGCCCGTGCCAGGGCCAGCCTGCACCTGCTGGTGCGGGACATCGAGCGGGTGCGCCGCCAGGTGGACGCCCTGCGCACGCTCACCGCTCAGCTGGGCAACGTCTACCGCCCCCGGCGTCCGACCACCTCCGCCGGATTCGTGGTCTACGGCCGCGCGCCCGCGCCCACCGTCCGGCTGGCCCAGGAGCTGCGGGACAGCGTCGAGGGGCTGGTCGCCGCGGCCGTCGAGTTCGACCGCTCGCTCGGCTTCTCCTGGGACGCGGTGGGCTCCGCGCTCGGCGTCACCAAGCAGGCCGTGCACCGCAGGTACGGGGTCCGCCGCCCGGCCGACACGGTCGCCGAGGGCGGCGCCGTGAGCGGGCACGAGCAGGCCTTCGCGGAGATCCGCGCGGCAGCCGCGCACAGCGCCGGGACCTTACCGACGCAGTCGGTCGGCGGCAGCGGGGCTGGTTCCGGCATCGGTGCTGGTCCCGGGGCCGGGGCTGGTTCCGGCGTCGGGGCTGGTTCCCGGGCCGGGGGCGGTTCCGGCATCGGGGCTGGTTCCCGGGTCGGGGGCGGTGCCGCTGCCGGGGCCGATCCGGACAGCGACCTCGGCGGCCTCGGCAACGGCACCGGCCTTGGCGGGCCCGGCAGCCTCGGCGGCGGAACCAGCTCCGGCAGCGGCAGCAGCCCCGGCAGCGGAGCGCAGCTCTCCTCCGCCATCCCCTCGGCCCGCCGCGACCCGGCGCTCCCCGCCCCGGGCGAAGCCGCGACCTGACGCCGCCGGGCTCAGCCGATGTCCAGCGGGTCGATCCTGACCCGCACCGGCTCGGCCGACCTGCGGACCAGTTGGGCCACCTGCGCTGCCTTCAGCGCGGTGGCCAGCTCCGCGCCCCGGCCGGGCGCGACCCGCAGCAGCACCCGCTCCAGCCCGTCCTGACCGCCGCGTCCGTCCCCGCCCTGGCCACCCCGGCCCTCCCCCCGGCCTCCGGGCCGCCCCCCGCCGACCGCGACCGGGCCGAGCACGTCCGCGCCCTCCGGGAGCCGGATCAGGGTCAGCAGGTCCTCGATCGACGCGGACGTGCCGGTCACCGACGCCATCCGGGAGACCGGCGGGAACCGCAGCTCCGCGCGCTCCGCCAGCTCCGTCCCGGCGAACCCGGCCGGATCCCAGCGCACCAGCGCCTGCACCGGCCGCAGCCCCTCGTCGGCGACCACCACCACCGCGCCCCCCTGCTCCCGGGACCGTACCAGCCCGGCCGCGTTCAGCCAGCGCCGCAGCGTGTCCTCGCCCGCGTGCAGGTCGGCCCGGCCGAGCAGGGCCCAGCCGTCCAGCAGCAGCGCCGCCGCGTACCCGCCCTCGGCCACCGGCTCGGCCCCCGGCGTGGCCACCACCAGCGCCGGGACGTCCGGCACCGTCGCCAGCACCTCGCCGCGCCCCGACGTCCGCACCGGGACCAGCGGGAACGCCCGCCCCAGCTCCTCCGCGGTGCGCCGGGCGCCGACCACCTGGGCCCGCAGCCGGTTCGCGCCGCACTCCTGGCAGTGCCAGTCCTGGTCCGGCCGCCCGCACCAGTCGCAGCACAGCGCGCCCTCGGCGTCCCGCAGCTCCAGCGGGCCCGCGCAGTGCCGGCAGCGGGCCGGCTCCCGGCAGCGGACGCAGGCCAGCCGGGGCACATAGCCCCGGCGCGGCACCTGGACCAGCACCGGCCCGCGGGCCAGCGCCTCCTTCGCCACCGACCAGGCGTGCGAGGGCAGCCGCGCCGCCCGCGCCCCGGCGTCGTTCGCCTGGTCCCGCTCGGACCCGGTACGGACCAGCGGCGCGGCCCGGCGCGCCTCCGCCCGGTCGGCCAGCAGCGGACGCGCCCAGCCGGTGTGCAGCAGCTGCGCCGACTCCACCGTCACCGCCAGACCGCCGATCAGCACCGCCGCGCCGGCCTCGGCGGCGCGCAGCAGCAGCACGTCCCGGGCGTGCGGGAACGGGGCGTTGAGGTCGCTGTGCCGGTCGTCCCCATCGTCCCAGACCGCGACCAGGCCCAGGTCGGCCACCGGCGCGAACATCGCCGCCCTGGTGCCGACCACCGCCCGCACCGAGCCCCGGCTGAGCGCCAGCCAGCGCCGGTAGCGCTCCTCCGGGCCCAGCTCGGCGGTCAGCGCCAGGTGCCGGCCCGCCCCCAGCAGCTCCAGCAGCGCCGCGTCCAGCTGCGCCACCGCGCGCCCCTCCGGCAGCACCACCACCGCGCCCCGGCCCGACGCCAGCACCGCCGCCACCGCCCGCGCCAGCTCCCCGGCCCAGCCGCCGGGCAGCGCCGCCCACACCGCACGCGGCGCCTCGCCCGCGGCCAGCGCGGTCAGGAACGCCTCCCCCAGCGGGTAGCGGGTCCAGGACCCGGGCCCAGGCGCCGCGGGAGCCGGCAACGGCTCCGGCGACGGCGCCGCCTCGGCCCGGTTGTGCTTCGGCGGCACCGCCAGCTGCAGCACGTCCGCCAGCGACCCCGCGTAGCGGTCCGCCACCGCCCGGCACAGCCGCAGCAGGGCGGGCGTCAGCACCCGCTCGGCCGACAGCACCTGGCTCAGCGGCGCCAGCGAGCCGGGATAGTCCGAGCGCTCCAGCCGCTGCACCAGGAATCCGTCGACCAGGTTGCCGCCCTCGCGGCGGCCCTCCACCATCCGCGCGCCGAAGCGGACCCGCACCCGGACACCCGGTTGGGCGATCTCGTCCAGGTCCACCGGGACGGAGTAGTCGAAGAACTGGTCGATCACCAGCGCGCTCCGGTTCACCACCACCCGCGCCACCGGGAGGTGACGGGCCGTCGCCTTGGGGCCCGCCCCCGGCCTGGCCCGCGCCCTGGCCTTCTTCAGCTCCAGCCTGACCAGCTCCAGCTGCTCCCCCGCGGAGGAGTCGGAGCCGGGGTCAGGAGTGCCGTTCATGTGCACAGTCCTACCAGAGCCGACCGACAGTCCCCGCTGCCGAGCCGTCCGAACGACGGCAGGATGCGAAGTATGACCCCGATCCGACGCACCGTCAGCTCCGTTGCCCTCGCGGCCGGTGCCACCGCCCTGCTGCTCGGGCTGCTCCCGCCCTCGGCAGCCGCAGCGGCACCGGGCGCCGCCGCCCTGCCCAGCAGCCGGGTGCTGGCCCTGCCGCACTATCGGCAGCAGCAGTCCAACGACTGCGAGGCCGCGGCGCTGCGGATGGCGCTGGCCTACCGGGGGCACCGGCGCAGCGACCGGCAGCTGCTCGCCTCGATCGGCATCGACCTGAAGCACCCGGACTACGGCCGCTCCGGGAAGACCTCGGGCGACCCGTACCGGGCCTTCGTCGGCAGCCCGGACGGCAGCGAGCTGCACGGCACCGGCTACGGCGTCTTCTACCCGCCGGTCGCCGCCGCCGCCAAGGCCAACGGCGGAAAGGTGCTGGCCGCCCAGGAGCACTACAGCCCGGCGAAGCTCTACCTGCAGCTCCGGGCCGGGCACCCGGCGGTGGTCTGGGTGGACTACCTCTGGCGGGCCAAGGCGAGCAGCCACTACCGGGCCTACGACGGTCGCTCGATCCCCTACGCGGGACCGGCCGAGCACGCGGTCACGCTCGCCGGGGTCACCCCGCACGGCGTCTATGTGGCCGACCCGGCGCGCGGCTACTACTGGATCGCCAAGACGAAGTTCCAGGCCGGCTACTCCACCTACCGGGACATGGCCGTCGTCCTGTCCTGAGTCCTGGATCCTGAGCCCACGACGCAGCGCGGGCCCCGTCCGAGGCGATCCGGACGGGGCCCGCGCTGACCGGGGGCTCGGGGCGTCAGCCCTTGACCGCGGTCTTCAGCGCCTCGGCGCGGTCGGTCCGCTCCCAGGTGAAGTCCGGCAGCTCACGGCCGAAGTGGCCGTACGCGGCGGTCTGGGCGTAGATCGGCCGCAGCAGGTCCAGGTCGCGGATGATCGCGGCCGGACGCAGGTCGAAGACCTTGGTGACGGCGGCCTGGATGTCCGCGACCGGGGCGGTCTCGGTGCCGAAGGTCTCCACGAACAGACCGACCGGCTCGGCCTTGCCGATGGCGTAGGCGACCTGGACCTCGGCGCGCCGGGCCAGGCCCGCGGCCACGATGTTCTTGGCGACCCAGCGCATCGCGTACGCGGCCGAGCGGTCGACCTTGGACGGGTCCTTGCCGGAGAACGCGCCGCCGCCGTGGCGGGCCATGCCGCCGTAGGTGTCGACGATGATCTTGCGACCGGTCAGCCCGGCGTCGCCCATCGGGCCGCCGATCTCGAACCGGCCGGTCGGGTTGACCAGCAGCCGGTAGCCCTCGGTGACCAGGTCGATGCCCGCGTCGGCGAGCGCCTTCAGCTCCGGCTCCACCACGAACTCGCGGATGTCGGGGGCGAGCAGCGAGTCCAGGTCGATGTCGGACGCGTGCTGCGAGGAGACCACGACGGTGTCCAGACGGACCGCCTTGTCGCCGTCGTACTCGATGGTGACCTGGGTCTTGCCGTCCGGGCGCAGGTACGGGATGGTCCCGTTCTTGCGGACCGCGGAGAGCCGCTCGGCCAGCCGGTGCGCAAGGCTGATCGGCAGCGGCATCAGCTCGGGCGTGTCGTCGCAGGCGTAGCCGAACATCAGGCCCTGGTCGCCCGCGCCCTGCTTGTCGAGCTCGTCGTCGTCGCCCTCGACCCGCGCCTCGAAGGCGTCGTCGACGCCCTGGGCGATGTCAGGGGACTGCGCGCCGATGGACACCGACACGCCGCAGGAGGCGCCGTCGAAGCCCTTCTTCGAGGAGTCGTAGCCGATCTCCAGGATCCGCTCGCGGACCAGCGCCGCGATCGGGGCGTAGGTCTTGGTGGTGACCTCACCGGCGATGTGGACCTGGCCGGTGGTGATCAGCGTCTCAACGGCGACCCGCGAGGTGGGGTCGTCCTTGAGCAGCGCGTCGAGGATGGTGTCGCTGATCTGGTCAGCGATCTTGTCCGGGTGACCCTCGGTCACGGACTCAGAGGTAAACAGGCGGCGAGACACAGCGCTCCCTGGGTTGCAGCGGCTGCTGACTGGACCGGCTCGGGCGGAGGTGGCCCCGGTCGGCCCGGAAAGACTTATTGAGGACTACTGCGGGGAGTGTAGCCAACGGAAGCGGCGGAAACCCCACCCGGTCCACCTTCTGGATCACCTGGTGGACGCTCAGCGCTGCTCGGACCGGCCGTCCCCGGTCAGTGGGCGGCTCCGGGCCAGCCGCTCCGCGACCAGGTCCCAGAGCAGGTCGGCCAGTGCCGCCTTGGGCCCGTACGGGACCTCGGTCTCCGCGCCGTCGTCGGCCAGGACCACTGCCTGGTTGTCCGGGCTGCCGAAGGCCAGGCCCCCGCCGACCTGGTTGACCACAAGAAGATCACAACCCTTTCGGGCGATCTTCTTACGACCGTTGGCCAGCACGTCGTCGGTCTCGGCCGCGAAGCCGACCACGACCTGCCCCGGCGCGGCGCGGTCCCGGGAGACCTCGGCCAGGATGTCGGGATTGCGCACCAGCGCCACCGGCTCGGGATCGGCCCGGTCCACCTTCTTGATCTTCACGGGAACGTAATCCGCGGGGCGGAAGTCGGCCACCGCGGCGGCCATCACCACCGCGTCGGCGTCGGGCGCGGCGGCCAGCACGGCGGCCCGCATCTCCGCCGCCGTGCCGACCCGGACCAGGTCCACCCCGGCCGGGTCGGGCAGCTCGGTGTGCGCGGCGACCAGGGTCACCCGCGCCCCGCGGGCCGCCGCCACCGAGGCCAGCGCGTAGCCCTGGCGGCCGGTGGAGAGGTTGCCGAGGAAGCGCACCGGGTCCAGCGGCTCCCTGGTGCCGCCGGCCGAGACCAGCACATGGCGTCCGGCCAGGTCGGCGCCGACCCGGTCGGCGCCGCGGGCCAGCACCCGGGCGCACAGCTCGAAGACCGCCTCCGGGTCGGGGAAGCGGCCCTTGCCGGTGTCCGCGCCGGTCAGCCGGCCGACCGCGGGCTCGATCACGATCGCCCCGCGCCGCCGCAGCACGGCGACGTTCTCCCGGGTGGCCGGGTGCTCCCACATCTCGGTGTGCATGGCCGGGGCGAACACCACCGGACAGCGGGCCGTCAGCAGGGTGTTGGTCAGCAGGTCGTCGGCGAGCCCGTGCGCCGCCCTGGCCAGCAGGTCCGCCGTGGCCGGGGCGACCACCAGCAGGTCGGCCTGCTGCCCGATCCGCACGTGCGGGACCTCGTGCACGCTCTCCCAGACCTCGGTGGAGACCGGCTGCCCGGACAGCGCCGACCAGGTCGCCGCGCCGACGAAGTGCAGCGCCGAGGCGGTCGGCACCACCCGCACGTCGTGCCCCGACTCGGAGAACCGCCGCAGCAGCTCGCACGCCTTGTAGGCGGCGATCCCGCCGCTGACGCCCAGGACGATGTTCACGGAGTCTCCCTGCTGCGGTCATGACGAACGCCGCGACCCATGTCTGCTACGGATCGCGGCGCTGTGGTGCTGGACGTGCTTTCACACGAAGGTCTTACTGGGCGTCGATCGCCTCGGCGGTGAGCATACCGGCGTTGATCTCGCGCAGCGCGATCGAGAGCGGCTTCTCGTGCACATGGGTGTCGACCAGCGGGCCGACGTACTCCAGCAGGCCCTCGCCGAGCTGGGAGTAGTAGGCGTTGATCTGGCGCGCGCGCTTGGCCGCGTAGATCACCAGGCTGTACTTGGAGTCGGTGGCCTCGAGCAGCTCATCGATCGGCGGGTTGATGATGCCTTCGGGCGCTGTCATCGAAGAGGACACGCGGGAACCTTCCGGAGAAAATGATCAGACTACGTTGAGCAAGGCTAGCAGTTCGCCCGCTACACCCTCGACCGAGGTGTTGACCAGAGTCGTGTCGAATTCGCTTTCGGCGGCCAACTCCACCGTGGCCGCGCCCAGGCGCTCGTCGATGACCTGTTGGGACTCGGTGCCGCGGCCGGTGAGCCTGCGGACCAGCTCCTCCCAGGACGGCGGGGCCAGGAAGACCAGCTGGGCCTCGGGCATGGACTCGCGCACCTGCCGGGCGCCCTGGAGGTCGATCTCCAGCAGCACCGGCTCGCCCAGCTCCAGCTTGTCCAGCACCGCCTTGCGCGGGGTGCCGTAGTGGTTCCCGGCGAAGACCGCCCACTCCAGCAGCTCGCCGTTGGCGACCATCTTGGCGAACTGGTCCTCGTCCACGAAGTGGTAGTGGACACCGTTCCGCTCACCGGGACGCGGCTTGCGCGTGGTGGCGGAGACCGAGAGCCACACCTCGGGGTGCTTCTGGCGCAGATGAGCGACGACCGTGCTCTTGCCGACACCTGAGGGGCCGGAGAGCACGGTCAACCGCGGACGTTCACTCATGTACCGATTATCCAGCAACCCGGAGGGTTTCCGAACCACCGGGACGGTTCACGCCGGAGCGCCGCCGAACTCGCGCTCCAGCGAAGCGATCTGGTTCGTGCCGAGACCGCGGACCCGACGGCTCTCGCTGATGCCGAGCCGCTCCATGATCTGCTTGGCACGGACCTTGCCGACGCCGGGCAGGCTCTCCAGGAGAGCGCTGACCTTCATCTTGCCGATGACGTCGTTCTCCTGGCCGGCCTTGATGACCTCGTGGAGCGACGCGCCGGAGTGCTTCAGCCGATTCTTGATCTCGGCGCGCTCCCGGCGAGCCTCAGCTGCCTTGGCGAGCGCAGCGGTGCGCTGCTCAGGGGTAAGGGGCGGAAGTGCCACGCCGTTCACCTCAGTGATTCGAATGAATGGGACAGGGACCTACTCAAGACCGTCGAGGAACCTAGCGGCTCTGACCTGCGAGAGCAACGTGGAAGATGCCCCTCTCCGGGCTTACCGCCGGACACTACCCCTCTGGACCGTCCACGTCAGGAAAAACGACAGAAAAGTCCTGGTCAGACTCTACCGACCAGGACTTTTCCGGACATAGCACCCGCTCATCTCCGGGAAGGGCTCTCCCGGCACCCCATTCCTGTCTGCGCAGGTACCGCCGTGGGGCCGTATGCGCAGCTCAGGCCATCACAAGGCATTCACGAAACCACCACACGAATGGGCGAACGGCCGAACTCTCAACCGATTGCCGCGCGTACCTCGTCCACGAACCGCGCGGACGCCTCGCGCAGTGCCGCGGCCGAGGGCCCGTGCTTCAGAATGTCCCGCGAAACACTGGGCAGAACGTTCCGCGCGACCGGGCCGAACACCTTCGGGAGGTCCGCCGGGGTCGCGCCCTGCGCGCCGACGCCGGGGGCCAGCAGCGGGCCGTTGATGTCCAGGTCCGCGTCGATTCCGGTCAGGGTGGCGCCGACCACCGCGCCGAACGAGCCCATCGGGTCCGCGTCGCCGTTCTCGGCGGACAGCCGGCCGAGGACCGACTGCGCCACGGTCAGCCCGTCCGCGCCCACCGCGTGCTGCACCTCGTGCCCCTCCGGGTTGGAGGTGAGCGCCAGCGCGAACACCCCGGCGCCGGAGGCACGGGCCAGGTCCAGCGCCGGGCGCAGCGAGCCGAAGCCCAGGTACGGCGAGACGGTGACCGCGTCCGAGAACAGCGGGCTGGTCGGCGCGAGGAAGGCGTCCGCGTACGCCGCCATGGTCGAGCCGATGTCGCCGCGCTTGGCGTCCATCAGCACCAGGGCCCCGGCCGCGCGGGCGTCGGCGACGGTCCGTTCCAGCACCGCCACGCCCCTGCTGCCGAAGCGCTCGAAGAAGGCCGCCTGCGGCTTGAACACCGCGACCTGCTCCGCCAGCGCCTCCACCACCGTCAGCGAGAAGCGTTCGAGGCCGGCCACGTCGTCGCCCAGGCCCCAGGCCTCCAGCAGCGAGGCGTGCGGGTCGATGCCGACGCAGAGCCGGCCGCGGGCGTCCATCGCCTCCCACAGCCGGGTACCGAACGGGGCGAGGGGCCGGGTCATGGGTGCACTCCTTGGTGGTGGGCGTAGCCGATGGCGTCGGTGAGCTTGCCGAAGCCGCGGTCGGCCAGCGCCTGGCGCAGTTCGCCGAGGATCCGCAGCGGGGCCGACGGGTCGTTGAAGAGGGTGGTGCCGACGGCCGTGCCGGAGGCGCCCGCGAGCACGAACTCCAGCGCGTCCAGGCCGGTCCTGATGCCGCCCATGCCGAGGATCGGCACCATCGGCACGGTTCCGGCGCGCATCGCCGCGTGCACCTGGTAGACGCAGCGCACCGCGACCGGCCGGACCGCCGGGCCGGACAGGCCCCCGGTGATCCCGGCCAGCGCCGGGCGCAGGGTGCTGGTGTCGATGGCGGTGCCGAGCAGCGTGTTGATCATCGACAGTCCGTCCGCCCCGGCCCGGACGCAGGCGGCGGCGATCTCGGTGACCGAGGTGACGTCCGGCGAGAGCTTGGCGTAGAGCGGCTGCGCCGGGTCCGCCGCCTCCCGGATCGCCGCGACCACGTCGTACGAGGTGGCCGGGTTGCAGGCGAAGACCAGGCCGCGGTTGGCGACGTTGGGGCAGGACAGGTTGGCCTCGATGCCGACCACCCCGGGGCGTCCGGCCAGGGCCTGCGCGGTCTCGGCGAACTCCTCCACCCGCTCCCCGGCGATGGAGACCACCACCCGCGCGCCGCGCTCGGCCAGCCAGGGCAGCTCGTGCTCGACGAAGTGCTCGATGCCGGTGCCCTGCAGGCCGATGGAGCTGAGCATCCCGCTGGGGGTCTCCGCCATCCGCGGGGTGGGCTGCCCGGCGTGCGGGTACGGCATCACCGACTTGGTGGTGATCGAGCCCAGCTCGGTGAGCGGCTGGAACCTCGCCAGCTCCCGCCCGTACCCGGCGCAGCCGGAGGCCGTGGTGACCGGGTTGGGCAGGACGCCGTTGCCGAACGGCGCGGTCAGGTCCACGTCGGCGGGGTCCGGGGCGCCGGGGTCCGGGGCGCCGGTCACCGCTGCGCCCCCGCGTCCGCCGCGCCGTAGAGGTCGGCCGGGACGGTGCCGATGTCGTCCCAGCGGACCCGGGCGCCGTCGAAGCAGGGGCCCTCCACGCAGGAGCGGACGAAGCGGCTCACGCCGTCCTCGCCGACCACCGGGAGCACGCAGGTCATGCAGAGGCCGGTGCCGCAGCCCATGGCCTCCTCGACCGCGCAGAAGCTGCGCGCGCCCTCGGCCGCGGCGACCTCGGTGACCGCGTGGAGCATGTCCATCGGCCCGCAGGAGTAGACCGCCTCCGCGCCGATGGCCCGGACCGCCTCCGCGAGCGGCAGGGTCACCCGGCCCTTTATCCCGGTCGAGCCGTCCTCGGTGGTGACCAGCACGTCCGGAGTGAGCTTGCGGGCGCTGTCGACGCCGAACAGCCGGTCGGCGGTGGACGCGCCGAGGATGAAGCCGACCGCGCCGCCCTGCCCGGTGATCTGCTCGGCCAGCGCGAACAGCGGGGCGCTGCCGTGGCCGCCGCCGACGAACAGCGCGGTCATCGCGCCGACCGGCTGCGGGAACGCGGTGCCGAGCGGGGCGACCAGGTCCACGGTGTCGCCGACCCGGCTGCGCAGCAGCTCACGGGTGCCGCGTCCGCGCTCGGCGACGACCAGCGAGACGGTCTCCTGCTCGGGGTCGGCCCGGTGGATCGAGAAGGTGCGGCGCAGCAGCATCGCCGAGTCCTCGCCGCCGACCGCCACCGCGGCGAAGTGCCCGGGGCGCACCCGCCCGGCCACCCCGGGCGCCCGCAGCAGGAAGCGGCTGTAGGCACCCGCCGGGGCGATGTCGAGGACCCGCGCTCTGACCTGGAGGGGGTGCGCCATCCGTTCACCTTCCGTTCGACGCGCCGACTGCTTCGCTCAGGGTTCCATGTCCGCCGGCCCGCAGCCGGGCGGACAGGCCGCGGTGGATCCTGCGGCACCAGAAGGGCCCCTCGTAGATGAAGGCACTGTAACCCTGTACCAGGGTGGCGCCGGCGGTGATCCTCTCCCAGACGTCGTCGGCGCTCTCGATCCCGCCGACCGAGACCAGGGTGAGCCGGTCCCCGGTACGGGCGTGCAGCCGCCGCAGCACCTCCAGCGAGCGGGCCCGCAGCGGTGCGCCGCTGAGGCCGCCGGCCCCGGCCGCCTCGACCTTGGCCGGGTCGGTGCGCAGGCCGTCCCGGCCGATGGTGGTGTTGGTGGCGATGATGCCGTCCAGGCCGAGCTCCAGGGCCAGGTCGGCGACCTGGTCGATGTCCGCGTCGGCCAGGTCGGGGGCGATCTTGACCAGCAGCGGGACGTGGCCGCGGGCGGAGGCCGCGTCCAGGGTCGCCCGGACCGCGCTGAGCAGCGGCCGGAGCTGGTCCACCGCCTGGAGGTTGCGCAGCCCCGGGGTGTTCGGCGAGCTGACGTTGACCACGAAGTAGTCGGCGTGCCGGGCGAGCCGCTCGGTGCTGGTGACGTAGTCGGCGACCGCCTCGGCCTCGGGGACCACCTTGGTCTTGCCGATGTTGACCCCGACCACGGTCCGCGACCGGGCCGGCCGGGCCGCGAGCCGGGCCGCGACGGCGGCGGAGCCCTCGTTGTTGAAGCCCATCCGGTTGACCAGCGCGCGGTCCTCGATCAGCCGGAACAGCCGCGGGGCCGGGTTGCCTGGCTGCGGCTCGGCGGTGACGGTCCCGATCTCGACGTAGTCGAAGCCGAGCATCGCCAGCCCGTCGATCCCCACCGCGTTCTTGTCGAACCCGGCGGCGAGCCCGAACGGTCCGGGCAGGTCCATCCCCAGCGCCTTCACCCGCAGCGCGGGGTCCCGCGGCGCCAGGACGCTCCGCAGCACCGAACGCAGCCCCGGCACCGCGGCGGCCAGCCGGATCCAGAAGAACGCCAGATGGTGCGCCCTCTCCGGGTCCAGTCGCTTGAAGACGAGTCGGAAGAACAAGCGGTACAAAACTTCGCCTCTCGGGTCGCACTACCTCAGGGGCGCGGGGAACTGCGCTGCGCAGTTCCCCGCGCCCCTGGTGGGTGCCTCGCGTCAGCGCGAGGCGTTCAGCTGAGCCGCGTGCTCCTGGAGGGAGCGCACGCCGATGTCCCCCCGCAGCAGCGAGTCGATCCCCTGCACCGCCGCGCCCATCGCCTGAACCGTGGTCAGGCACGGCACCGACCGCGCCACCGCGGCCGTGCGGATCTCGTAGCCGTCCAGTCGGCTGCCGGTCCCGTACGGGGTGTTGATGATCAGGTCGACCTCGCCGTCGTGGATCAGCTGCACGATGGTCCGCTCGCCGTCCGCGCCGGGGCCCTCACTGTGCTTGCGCACCACCGTGGCGTCGATCCCGTTGCGCCGCAGCACCTCCGCCGTGCCCGAGGTGGCCAGCACCTCGAAGCCCTGCTCGACCAGCGCCCGGGTCGGGAAGACCAGGTTGCGCTTGTCGCGGTTGGCGACCGAGACGAACACCCGCCCCTTGGTCGGCAGCGCCCCGTACGCGCCCGCCTGCGACTTGGCGTACGCGGTGCCGAAGGTGCCGTCGATGCCCATCACCTCGCCGGTGGAGCGCATCTCCGGGCCGAGCACGGTGTCGACGCCGCGGCCGTGGATGTCGCGGAAGCGGCTCCAGGGCATCACCGCCTCCTTGACCGCGATCGGCGAGTCCACCGGCAGCGTGCCGCCGTCGCCCTCCTTGGGCAGCATCCCCTCGTCCCGCAGCTGGGCGATGGTCGCGCCGAGCGAGATCCGGGCCGCCGCCTTGGCCAGCGGCGCCGCCGTGGCCTTGGAGGTGAACGGCACGGTCCGGGACGCGCGCGGGTTGGCCTCCAGCACGTAGAGGATGTCCCCGGCCATGGCGAACTGGATGTTGATCAGGCCGAGCACGCCGACGCCCTTGGCGATGGCCTCGGTGGAGGCCCGCAGCCGCTTGATGTCGAAGCCGCCGAGGGTGATCGGGGGCAGCGCGCAGGCGGAGTCGCCGGAGTGGATGCCGGCCTCCTCGATGTGCTCCATCACGCCGCCGAGGTAGAGCTCGGTGCCGTCGTAGAGCGCGTCGACGTCGATCTCGATCGCGTCGTCGAGGAAGCGGTCGATCAGCACCGGGTGCTCGGAGATCAGCCCGGCGTGCCGCTTGAGGTAGTCCGCGAGTGACGGCTCGTCGTAGACGATCTCCATGCCGCGCCCGCCCAGCACATAGCTCGGCCGGGCCAGCACCGGGTAGCCGATCTCGTCCGCGATGGCCTTGGCCTCGTCGAAGGAGAAGGCGGTGCCGTGCTTGGGCGCGGGCAGCCCGGCGTCGCGCAGCACCCGGCCGAACGCGCCGCGCTCCTCGGCCAGGTCGATCGCCTCGGGCTGGGTGCCGACGATGGTCACGCCGTTGTCCTTGAGCGCCTGTGCCAGGCCCAGCGGGGTCTGCCCGCCGAGTTGGACGATGACGCCGGCGACCGGTCCGGCCAGGGTCTCCGCGTGGACGATCTCCAGCACGTCCTCCAGCGTGAGCGGCTCGAAGTAGAGCCGGTCGGAGGTGTCGTAGTCGGTGGAGACGGTCTCCGGGTTGCAGTTGACCATCACCGTCTCGTAGCCGGCGTCGCTGAGCGCGAAGGAGGCGTGGACGCAGGAGTAGTCGAACTCGATGCCCTGCCCGATCCGGTTCGGGCCCGAGCCCAGGATCAGCACCGCGGGCTTGGTCCGCGGCGCGACCTCGCTCTCCTCGTCGTAGGAGGAGTAGAAGTACGGGGTCTTCGCGGCGAACTCGGCGGCGCAGGTGTCGACCGTCTTGAACACCGGGCGGATGCCCAGCGCGTGCCGGACCTCGCGGACCACGTCCGCGGTGAAGCCGCGGATCTCACCGATCTGCTGGTCGGAGAAGCCGTGCCGCTTGGCGTGCCGCAGCGTCTCCGGGTCCAGCTTGTCGGCTGCGGCGACCTCCTCGGCGATCTCGTGGATCAGGAACAGCTGGTCCACGAACCAGGGGTCGATCTTCGTCGCCTCGAAGACCTCCGCCGGGGTGGCCCCGGCCCGGATCGCCTGCATCACGGTGTTGATCCGGCCGTCGGTGGGGACCTGGGCCTTCGTCAGCAGCGCGGCCTTGTCGCCCGGTTCACCGACGAAGGTGAACTGCGAGCCCTTCTTCTCCAGCGAGCGCAGCGCCTTGTTCAGCGCCTCGGGGAAGTTGCGGCCCAGCGCCATCGCCTCGCCCACCGACTTCATGGTGGTGGTCAGCGTGGCGTCGGCGCTCGGGAACTTCTCGAAGGCGAACCGCGGCACCTTCACCACCACGTAGTCGAGCGTGGGCTCGAACGACGCCGGGGTCTTCTCGGTGATGTCGTTGGGGATCTCGTCCAGGGTGTAGCCGACCGCGAGCTTGGCCGCGATCTTGGCGATCGGGAAGCCGGTGGCCTTGGAGGCCAGCGCGGAGGAGCGGGAGACCCGGGGGTTCATCTCGATGACGATGACCCGGCCGTCGTCGGGGTTGATCGCGAACTGGATGTTGCAGCCGCCGGTGTCCACCCCGACCTCGCGGATGATCGCGATGCCGATGTCGCGCAGCCGCTGGTACTCGCGGTCGGTCAGCGTCATCGAGGGCGCGACGGTGATGGAGTCGCCGGTGTGCACGCCCATCGGGTCGAAGTTCTCGATCGAGCAGACCACCACGACGTTGTCGTTGCGGTCGCGCATCAGCTCCAGCTCGTACTCCTTCCAGCCGAGGATGGACTCCTCCAGGAGCACCTCGGTGGTCGGCGAGAGGGTCAGGCCCTGCCCGGCGATGCGGCGCAGCTCGTCCTCGTCGTGGGCGAAGCCGGAGCCGGCGCCGCCCATGGTGAAGGAGGGGCGGACCACGACCGGGTAGCCGCCGAGGGTGTCCACGCCCGTGAGGACGTCGTCCATGCTGTGGCAGATCACCGAGCGGGCCGACTCGCCGTAGCCGATCTTGGCCTTGACGGCCGCGACCACGCCCTTGAACAGCTCCCGGTCCTCGCCCTTGTTGATCGCCTCGACGTTGGCGCCGATCAGCTCGACGCCGTACTTCGCCAGGACGCCGCTGTCGTGCAGCGAGATCGCGGTGTTCAGCGCGGTCTGCCCGCCCAGGGTGGGCAGCAGGACGTCGGGGCGCTCCTTGGCGATGATCTTCTCGACGAACTCCGGGGTGATCGGCTCGACGTAGGTGGCGTCGGCGATCTCCGGGTCGGTCATGATCGTGGCCGGGTTGGAGTTGACCAGGACCACCCGCAGGCCCTCGGCCTTGAGGACGCGGCAGGCCTGGGTGCCGGAGTAGTCGAACTCGGCGGCCTGGCCGATCACGATCGGCCCGGAGCCGATGACCAGGACCGAGTGGATGTCTGTGCGCTTAGGCACGCTGGCCCTCCAGAAGCTCTACGAAGCGATCGAACAGGTAGGCGGCGTCGTGCGGACCGGCCGCCGCCTCCGGGTGGTACTGCACGCTGAAGGCGGGCCGGTCCAGGCACTGCAGGCCCTCGACCACGTCGTCGTTCAGGCAGACGTGGGAGACCTCGACCCGGCCGAACTCGGTGTCGGAGACCCGGTCCAGCGGGGCGTCCACGGCGAAGCCGTGGTTGTGCGCGGTGACCTCGACCTTGCCGGTGCTGCGGTCCTGCACCGGCTGGTTGATGCCGCGGTGGCCGTACTTGAGCTTGTAGGTGCCGAAGCCCAGGGCGCGGCCCAGCAGCTGGTTGCCGAAGCAGATCCCGAAGAACGGGGTCTTCCGGCCCAGCACCTCGCGCAGCACGGCGACCTGGCCGTCCGCGGTGGACGGGTCGCCCGGACCGTTGGAGAAGAACACGCCGTCGGGGGCGACCGCGTAGACGTCCTCCACCGTGGAGTTGGCGGGCAGCACATGCACCTCGATGCCGCGTTCGGCCATCCGGTGCGGGGTCATCCCCTTGATCCCGAGGTCCAGCGCGGCCACCGTGAACCGCTTGGCGCCTACGGCCGGGACGACGTAGGCCGCGTCGGTGGCGACCTCGCCGCAGAGGTCGGCGCCCGCCATCTGCGGGGCCTGCCGGACCCGCTCGACCAGCGCCGCGTCGTCGGCCAGGGCCTCGCCGGAGAAGATGCCGCAGCGCATCGCGCCGCGCTCGCGCAGGTGCCGGGTCAGCGCGCGGGTGTCGACGCCGCTGATGCCGACCACGCCCTGGGCCACCAGCTCGTCGTCCAGCGAGCGCCGCGAGCGCCAGTTGGAGGGGATCCGGGCCGGGTCGCGGACCACGTATCCGGCCACCCAGATCCGGGCCGACTCGTTGTCCTCGTCGTTGACGCCGGTGTTGCCGATCTGCGGGGCGGTCATGGCGACCACCTGGCGGTGGTAGGAGGGGTCGGTCAGCGTCTCCTGGTAGCCGGTCATCCCGGTGTTGAAGACGGCCTCGCCGAAGGTCTCGCCGATCGCGCCGTACGCATGGCCGCGGAAGACCCGCCCGTCCTCCAGGACGTAGGCGGCCGGCTTCCTCTCGGTTCGTGCGGTCATCATGCGCCTTCCGTGTGTTCGATCGAAATCTCGCCGGTCACCTTGGCGTGGGCCCGCATCAGGACCTCGATCGCGGTGACCCAGCTCTCGTGCTCGGCCGGGTGGTCGGCTCTGACCCCGGTGTCCAACTGCTTGCCGCCGTGCTCCCAGGTGACCACCAGCAGGCCGCCCTCGGGGACCACCTTCCCGGCGATGCCCCGGTCGGTCCGCGCCCCGCGCAGCTCCGCGACCGGGACGAAGAAGCTGCTGGAGGCGGGGCGGACCACGTTCAGGCCCTCGGCGCTGAGGGTCAGTTCGACCAGGCTGCGCTCACCCAGCCGGTGCGCGACCACCCGGTCCAGCCAGTCGCCGGCGGTGGTCGTGCCCAGGTAGCGGCCCTCCAGCTCCAGCAGGGTCTGCGTGGTGTGCTTCGGCGCGACCGGCAGCGCCGGGATGCCCGACTGCTGGGTCCTGCGCCACAGCCAGCCCTGGCGCATCAGCCAGTAGATCAGCCCGATCAGCACCAGCAGCCCGACGATCCAGCCGACCAGGTCGCTGACGTGGGTGACCGGCGCGGAGTGCGGGGTCTCGGCGAGCAGGCTCGGCAGACTCATACCAGCTCACCGTCCAGGACCGTGGCCCGTCCCCGCAGGAACGTGGCGACCACCCGTCCGGGCAGGTCACGACCTCGGTAGGGGGTGTTGCGGCTGCGCGTGGCGAAGGAGTCGGGGTTCACCGTTCCACGGTACGCGGGGTCCACCAGGACCAGGTTCGCCGGTTCGTCCACCGAGACGGGACGGCCCTGGCCGGCCAGTCCGCCGATGGCGGCCGGGCGGCGGGACATCCGGTCGGCGACCTCGGCCCAGCCGATCAGGCCGGTGTCCACCATGGTCTGCTGCACCACCGAGAGCGCGGTCTCCAGGCCGACCATGCCCATCGCCGCGGCGGCCCACTCGCAGTCCTTGTCCTCGGACGGGTGCGGGGCGTGGTCGGTGGCGACGGCGTCGATGGTGCCGTCGGCCAGCGCCTCGCGCAGCGCCATCACGTCGGTCTCGGTCCGCAGCGGCGGGTTGACCTTGTAGACCGGGTCGTAGGAGCGGACCAGCTCGTCGGTCAGCAGCAGGTGGTGCGGGGTGACCTCGGCGGTGACGTCCCAGCCCTTGGACTTGGCCCAGCGGATGATCTCCACCGAGCCGGCCGTGGAGACGTGGCAGACGTGCAGCCGCGAGCCGACGTGGGCGGCCAGCAGCACGTCCCTGGCGATGATCGACTCCTCGGCCACGGCCGGCCAGCCGCGCAGGCCCAGCTCGCCGGAGACCGCGCCCTCGTTCATCTGCGCGCCCTCGGTCAGCCGGGGCTCCTGGGCGTGCTGGGCGATCACGCCGCCGAAGGCCTTCACGTACTCCAGCGCCCGGCGCATGATCACCGCGTCGTCGACGCACTTGCCGTCGTCGGAGAAGACCCGGACCCCGGCCGCGGAGTCGGCCATGGTGCCCAGCTCGGCGAGCTGCTTGCCCTCCAGGCCGACGGTGACCGCGCCGACCGGCTGCACGTCGCAGTAGCCGGACTCCCTGCCGAGCCGCCAGACCTGCTCGACCACCCCGGCGGTGTCGGCCACCGGGAAGGTGTTGGCCATGGCGTGGACGGCGGTGAAGCCGCCCTTCGCGGCGGCGCGGGTGCCGGTGAGCACGGTCTCGGCGTCCTCCCGGCCGGGCTCGCGCAGGTGGGTGTGCAGGTCGACCAGGCCGGGCAGGGCGACCAGGCCGTCGGCCTCGACCACGGTCTCGCCGTCGGCGGCGAGCCCGGTGCCGATCTCGGCGATCAGGCCGTCCTTGAGGCGCAGGTCCTGCGGCTCCCCGCCGAGGACGCGGGCGTTCTTGATCAGGTAGCTGGTCACTTGCTGTGCTCCTCGGTGGGATCGGGGATGCGACGCGTAGCGTCCCCGTCAGGGGTGGTGGCGGGCGACGGGCGGGCGGGTGAGAGGGCGGGCTCGGAGCCCCCGAGCAGCAGGTAGAGGACCGCCATCCGGATGCTGACCCCGTTGGCGACCTGCTCGACGATGGTGGAGCGGGCCGAGTCGGCGATCTCCGAGGCGATCTCCATGCCGCGGACCATCGGCCCGGGGTGCATCACGATGGCGTGGTCCGGCAGGGCCGCCGCGCGCTTGGCGTCCAGGCCGTAGCGCAGCGAGTACTCGCGCTGGGTGGGGAAGAACGCGGCGTTCATCCGCTCGCGCTGGACCCGGAGCATCATCACCGCGTCGCTCTTCGGCAGCACCGCGTCCAGGTCGTAGGAGACCGCGCAGGGCCAGCTCTCCACCCCGTACGGGACCAGGGTCGGCGGGGCGACCAGGGTGACCTCGGCGCCCAGGGTGTGCAGCAGCCGGACGTTGGAGCGGGCGACGCGGCTGTGCAGCACGTCGCCGACGATGGTGATCCTGCGCCCGGCCAGGTCCCGGCCGAGGCCGGGGTTGAGGTGGCGGCGCATGGTGAAGGCGTCCAGCAGGGCCTGGGTGGGGTGCTCGTGGGTGCCGTCGCCGGCGTTGACCACGCTGCCGTGCAGCCAGTCGGACTCGGCCAGCCGCTGCGGCGCGCCGGAGGCGCCGTGCCGGATCACCACCGCGTCGGCGCCCATCGCCTGCAGGGTCAGCGCGGTGTCCTTGAGCGTCTCGCCCTTGGAGACCGAGGAGCCCTTGGCGGAGAAGTTGACCACGTCGGCGGAGAGCCGCTTCTCGGCGACCTCGAACGAGGTGCGGGTGCGGGTGGAGTCCTCGAAGAAGAGGTTGACCACGGTGCGTCCGCGCAGCGTCGGCAGCTTCTTGACGGCGCGGGTGGAGACCTGGGCCATCTCCTCCGCGGTGTCCAGGATCAGCAGCGCGTCGTCGCGGGTCAGGTCGGCGGTGGAGATCAGGTGTCGCTTCACTGGGCGCTCCCGTGGGCGTCGTCGCGGTCGCCGATGAGCACGGCGTCGAGGCCGTCCTCCTCCACCAGCTTCACCTTCACCGACTCGCGCAGCGAGGTGGGCAGGTTCTTGCCGACGTAGTCGGCCCGGATCGGCAGCTCGCGGTGGCCCCGGTCGACCAGGACCGCGAGCTGGACCGCGCGCGGGCGGCCCAGGTCGCCGAGGGCGTCCAGCGCGGCGCGGACGGTGCGGCCGGAGAACAGCACGTCGTCGACCAGGACGACGAGCCTGCCGTCGAGGCCGCCGGGCGGGATCTCGGTGTGCTCCAGGGCGCGGGCGGGCTTGAGCCGCAGGTCGTCCCGGTACATGGTGATGTCCAGGGTCCCGCAGGGGATGTCGCGGCCGGTGATCTGGGCCAGCCGGGCGCGCAGCCGGTCGGCCAGCAGGACGCCGCGGGTGGGGATGCCGAGCAGCACCACGTCGTCGGCGCCCTTGGCGCGTTCGACGATCTCGTGGGCGATCCGGGTCAGCGAGCGGGCGACGTCGCTCTCGTCGAGCACCTGGCGGTAGCCGCCGGGGTTCGCGCCGCCGGGGTCGCGAGGGGTACGGGCTGTTGCGGTCATGCCGAAGCCGACCTCCTTCCCCGCCTCACTGGACGGGCCTTAAAGGATGTCTGTGGAATCCGCTCCACCCTACCAGGGCGATCATGCAGGCCAGGGCATCGCACGACTGCACCATTCAGCTTGACGAAGTCATATCACTCTGCGTAACCTCACAGTGAGTTACGGCCGGACGACGGATGCCCATCCTCCGCACCGTCTCAGGGCAGGAAAAGGCACGTACCGGTTTTCGTACAGCGCACTCAGAGCGTCACGCCACATCACGTCCGGGGAGACCATTTGTCCAGCGACTACGCAAAGCAGCTCGGCGGCAAGCTGCGTGCGATCCGCACCCAGCAGGGGCTTTCCCTGCACGGCGTCGAGGAGAAGTCCCAGGGCCGCTGGAAGGCCGTGGTCGTCGGTTCGTACGAGCGCGGCGACCGTGCGGTGACGGTGCAGCGGCTGGCCGAGCTGGCCGAGTTCTACGGCGTCCCGGTGCAGGAGCTGCTTCCCGGCAGCACCCCGGGCGGTGCGGCCGAGCCGCCGCCGCGCCTGGTGCTGGACCTGGAGCGGCTGTCCGCGGTCCCGTCCGAGAAGGCCGGCCCGCTCCAGCGCTACGCGGCGACCATCCAGAGCCAGCGCGGGGACTACAACGGCAAGGTGCTGTCGATCCGTCAGGACGACCTGCGCACCCTCGCCGTGATCTACGACCAGCCCGCCTCGCTGCTGGTGGACCAGCTGATCAACTGGGGCGTGCTCGACCCCGACGCGCGCCGCGCGGTGCGCGAGGACGACTCGATCTGACGGCGCCGTCCGCGCCGGTACTGCAGAAACGTCACGGCAGTACACCGCCTCACGACGCGGGCCGCTCCCCCGAACCTCGGGGGGCGGCCCGCGTCGCGCTGTCCGGCGGGACCCGGTTCAGATGGCTCCGCAGCAGGGCCTCCACGGCGTCCGGGTCGCGCCGCAGCATCAGGTCGAGCAGGCGTTCGTGCTCCTTGGCGGAGGCGACCAGCCGCCCGGTGGAGGCCAGCCGGCTCAGCCCGGCCAGCAGCGAGCGGCGGCGCAGCTCGCCCACCGTCTCGGTCAGCCGCCGGTTCCCACCGAGGGCGAGCAGGGTCAGGTGGAACGCCCGGTCGGCGGCCCCGCAGGCGGCCAGGTCCCCGGCCCTGGCCGCCCGTACCGTCTCCCGGGCCAGACCGCGCAGGGCCTCCAGGTCGGAGCGCTCGGCGCTGCGGGCGACCCGGACGGTGACCGGGACCTCGATCAGCACCCGGGTCTCGGTGATGTCGTCCAAGTCCTGCGGGCTGAGCCCGAGCACCCGGAAGCCCTTGTTGCGGACCGTCTCGACCAGGCCCTCCTTGGCCAGGTCCAGCATCGCCTCGCGGACCGGCGTGGCGGAGACCCCGAACTCCGCGGCCAGCACCGGCGCGGAGTAGACCACCCCGGGGTGCAGCTCACCGCCGACCAGGGCGGCCCGCAAGGCGTGGGTGACCTGCTCGCGCAGGCTGCTGCGGTCCCGCACGGCCGGGGGGCCGAGGAGCCAGGGCGGCTCGGGGTGCATGGCGGCCTCCTGTGCCGGCGCGGCCGGGCCGCCCCCGTCGGGGCCCGGTTTCCGGACACCATCGTGCACCATGGCCCGAACCCGCCCACCGCCGGAACCGAGGCGGTTTCCCGCCGTTCGCCCTGGCGGCTCCTGCGCGGCGGACGCGGTGTCAGCCGACCAGCGCGGTCAGCTTGCGCAGCGACTCGTTGAGCGCGGTGGTGGTCGCGTCCTTGACCCGGGCCGCCATCATGTTCACGGCCGCGCCCTTGAACTCGCTCTCCACCGTCACCCTGGTCCCCTCGCCGTCCTCGGCCAGGACGTAGTGCTGCATCAGGGTGATGCCCATCGGCCCCTTGCCGGCGAGCTTCCAGGCCCGCCCCGGCTCCACCTCGGTGACCGTCCAGGACGCCTCGGAGGGCATCCCCATCAGCGTCATCTTCTCGCTGAACACCCCGCCGACCACCAGCTCCTTCGGAGCGCCGGCCGGGAACGCGGTGTGGATGGTGTTCCACTCGCCGAAGCGCTCGAAGTCGCTGATGACCGCCCACACCTTGTCCACCGGCGCGGGCACCGACACGCTGACTGCTACCTCGGGCATGATCTCTCCTCCACGGTTCCGGCCACCGGGCGGCCACCCGGCGTGGCCGCTCTGTCACCGGTTCCGTGAGGCTAACCAGAATCTGACGAACCATCAATAAATGCGACAGCCCTGTCTGCTGGCTACGGTGGGCGGTGTGAGAATCACTGACGCGGACCGCCGCGCCCGCCTGGCCGGACGCCACCTGCTCGCCCCAGCCGCCCGCGCCGCCACCCCGGAGCAGGTCGCCGACGCGCTGGTCGCCCTGCACGCCACCGACCCGGCCACGGTCTTCCTGGCCGTCGCCGCGAGGATGGCGGACGCCGCCCCGGCCGCCCTGGAGGACGCCCTCTACCAGCGGGAGAGCCTGGTCCGGATGCTGGCCATGCGCCGCACCATGTTCGTGGTCGGCCGGGAGCTGGGCCCGGTCGTCGACTCCTCCTCGGCCCGCGCCGTCGCCGCCAGGGAGCACAAGAACCTGCTCGGCTACCTCGCGGACGGCGGCGGCTGGGACGCGGCGTGGCTGGCCGCGGCCCAGGCGGAGGTCCTGGCGGTGCTGGCCGAGCGCGGGCCGCTGACCGGCGCGGAGCTGGGCGCGGCCGTGCCGGCCCTGCAGGAGCGGGTGGTGGCGGGCGCGGGGAAGTCCTACGAGCGGACCCAGACCGTCGCCAGCCGGGTGCTGCGCGGGCTCGCCATGGAGCACCGGATCCGGCGGGACCGTCCGCGCGGCGGCTGGACCTCCAGCCAGTTCCGCTGGGCGCCGGGCGAGCCGTTCCCGGAGCTGCCCGCCGCCGAGGCCCGCGCCGAACTGGTGCGCCGCTGGCTGGCCGGCTACGGGCCCGGCACCGAGGCCGACCTGGTCTGGTGGACCGGCTGGAACCGCAGGGACGTGCGCGCGGCGCTGGCCGCGGTCTCCGCGGAGCAGGTCGAGCTGGACGGCGGGGCCACCGGCCACGTCCTGCCCGGCGACGGCGACCCCGGCAGCGCCGCGCCGGGGACGGCTCCTTACGCGGCGCTGCTGCCGGCCCTGGACCCGACCGGGATGGGCTGGCGCGAGCGCGACTGGTACCTGCCGCCGGAGCACGCGGCCGGGCTGTTCGACCGCACCGGCAACCTCGGCGCGACGGTGTGGTGGGACGGCCGGGTGGTCGGCGGCTGGGCCCAGCGCCCGGACGGCGAGCTGGTCTGGCGGCTGCTGGAGGACGTCGGCGCGGAGGCGGAGACCGCGATCGGGGTCGAGGCGGAACGGCTGGCCGCGTTCATCGGCGGCGTCCGGATCACCCCGCGGTTCAGTGCGCCGCTGGACCGCGAGCTGAGCGGGGGCGGCTGACGCCGGGTCGGGGCGGGGGCTGACGCCGGGTCAGAGCACGGATGCCAGTTCGGTCCTGGAGGCCACGCCCAGCTTGGGGTAGGCCTTGTAGAGGTGGTAGCCGACGGTCCGCGAGCTGAGGAACAGCTGCGCGGCGATGTCCCGGTTGGACAGCCCCTGCGCCGCCAGCCGGACGATCTGCGCCTCCTGCGGGGTCAGCTGCGCGGTACCGCCCTGCGCGCCCTCCCGGGCCGGGGCGGCACTGCCGGTCGCGCCCAGTTCGGTGCGGGCCCGCTCGGCCCAGGGGGCGGCGCCCACCTGCTCGAAGGCGTCCAGCGCGGCCCGCAGCGGGACCCGGGCGTCGGTCCTGCGGCGTTCGCGGCGGAGCCACTCGCCGTACAGCAGCTCGGTTCTGGCCCGGTCCCAGGGGCGGTGCTGCTCGCCGTGCAGCGTGAGCGCGGCGAGGAAGCGCTGCTCCGCGCCGCCGTTCTGCTCCAGCAGGGCCTCGCAGCGGAGCACCAGGGCCGCCGCCCACGGCTGACCGGTGCGGGCGGCCCAGCCGCGGAAGTAGCCGAAGGCGTCGGCGGCCCGCTCCGGCTGCCGCAGCCGTACCGCTGCTTCGACCAGGTCGGGGACGGCCCGCAACGCGGCGACGTGGTGCCGTTGCGGGCCGCCGACCAGGGGTTCGAGCCGGGTCAGGCAGTCCTCGGCCCGGCCCTGGCCGAGGTCGAGCAGGCCCAGCGCCCACTGGGTCCAGGGGCGGCCGGCCGGGCCCGCGGCCAGCGCGTCGGCGGCGGCGGCCCGGGTCGCCGCCTCGTCCCCGGCCAGCGCGGCCAGGTAGCCGAGGAAGCTGTGCATCTGCCCGGCCCACTGCCGCTGGCCGATGTCCTCGGCGATCCGCAGCGACTCGGCGGCGTGGGCCAGCGCGTCGGCCGGACGGCCGGTGAACAGCTCCCCCTCGGCCAGGAAGAACAGCAGGGTGGGCAGCGCCCCGACCGCGCCCACCGTGCGGGCCTCGGCGACCAGTTCCCCGGCCAGCCGGGCGGTCTCGGCGTCGTCGCCGAGGATCAGCCCGGCCCCGCACACCGTGCCCAGGTCGACCGGCACCGCCGCGCCCGCGGCACGGGCCAGCGCCACCGCCTCGGCGACCGGGGCGGGCGCCGAACCCGCCGCGTCCGCGCGGCCGAGCAGCGCCCCGGTGACGTCGACCAGGTAGCGGACCAGCGGCAGCGCCCAGGCGTCCGGGGCGAGCGCCCGGTCCAGCGCGACCAGCCGCTCCCTGACCCGGTCGACCGGTTCCTCGCCCAGGTACCATGCGGCATGGAAGGCCTGGAACAGCACCCGGGCGACCTGCTCCGGCGCCACGCCGGTGACCAGGTCGGCGGTGCGCAGCAGCAGGTCGAGTGCGCCGCTGTGGTCGCCGTGCCAGAACCGGGTGACGCCCTGGACGAACAGCAGCTGAGCCTGCGTCAGCGGGTCCGGCGGGCCCGGTTCGGCGTCCATCCGGCGCAGCGCCCTGGTCGCCAGACCGGCCGCGCGGTCCAGCTCGCCTCCCTCCACCGCGGCCTCGGCGGCGTAGGCATGGCGGCGGGTGGCGTCGGCCGGGGACGGGCTGAGCCGGGCCGCCCGCTCATAGGCAGAGGCGGCCCCGGCATGGCCGCCGCGCCGGGCCGCGTGCTCGGCACCGCGTTCCAGCGCCGCGGCGAGCTGCTCGTCGGGGCCGGTCGCGGCCAGGGCCAGGTGCCAGACCCGGCGGCGCTCGTCGGTGAGCACCTCGGCCAGCGCCCGGTGCGCGGCCAGCCGCTGGGCCAGCGGGGCGCGCTGCTGGACGGCCGAGCGCAGCAGCGGGTGCCGGAAGCCGAGCCGAGCCCCGGCCCCGGTCCGCACCAGGCCCGCCTCCTCGGCGGCGCGCAGGTCCTCGGCCCGCGCGCCCAGCAGCGCCGCCGCTCTGAGCACCGGGTCCAGCTCCCCGGTCTGCTCCAGCGCGGCGACCAGCAGCAGGGTCTGGGTGGCCGCGGGCAGCCGAGTGACCTGTCCGTGGTAGGCGAGCTGGAGCCGACCCGCCAGCGGAACCTCCGCCGGGGAAATGTCAGCTGACGTATCGTCTGCTGACTCTGCGTCAGCGCTGCTGCCCGGGAGCCGCGGCAGCTCGGTGAGCGCCAGCGGATTGCCGTGCGCCTCGGCCAGGATCCGGCGACGGGCCGGCAGCGGGAGCGCGGCGGTGGCGGCGAGCAGCGCCTCGGCGGCCGGTTCGGCGAGGCCGGACAGCCGCAGCTCCGGCAGCCCGGGGGCGGCCCAGGAGCCCTCCCCGTCGCGGGCGGCGAGCAGCAGCACCACGCCCTCGGCCTGCAGCCGCCGGGCGGCCAGCAGCAGCGCCCCGGTGGACTCCGGGTCCAGCCACTGGGCGTCGTCCACCAGGCACAGCAGCGGCTGCCGGTCCGCGAGTTCGGCCAGCAGCGAGAGCACCGCGAGCCCGGCCAGCAGCCGGTCGCCGGGGGTGGACCCGGCCTCCTCCGGCTCGGCCAGGCCGAACGCCCGCTCCAGCGAGCGGCGCTGCGGCGCGGGCAGTCCGGGCAGCCGGTCCACGGCCGGTGCGAGCAGCAGCGACAGCCCGGCGAAGGGGAGTTCGGCCTCGTCGGGGACGCCGGTGGTGCGGATCACCCGGAAGCCGGCACCGGCTGCCGCCCCGGCGGCGTGGTCCAGCAGCGCGGTCTTGCCGATGCCCGGCTCGCCGCGCAGCACCAGCGCACCGCTGCGGCCCTGCCGGGCGGCGGTCAGCAGGGCGTCGACGACGGCCTGCTCGTCCTCGCGTCCGTACAGCTGGGAAGCCACGACCGGAACCCTACCTGCCCGCGAAGTACCTAAGCATGACGGATTCGACCGCCGTCGCTCCTGCGTAGCTTCTTGACCTGCGGGGACACCGGGTCCCGGCACAAGGCCAAGGAGTCTCCGATGACCGACGCAGCCAACCTCCAGGACCTCGCGGTGCGCTACCTCGCCGGCTGGAACGAGACCGACCCGGCCGCCCGCCGGGCCCTGGTCGCCGACCTCTGGGCCGAGGACGGCCGCTACACCGACCCGCTGGTCGCGGCCGAGGGCCGGGACGCCATCGACGCCACCCTCGGCGCGGTCCAGCAGCAGTTCCCCGGGCTGGTGTTCAGCCTGCTCGGGCCGGTCGACGCGCACCACGGCATCGCCCGCTTCGGCTGGGAGCTGGGCCCGGCCGGCGGTGAGGCGCTGGTCGTCGGCTTCGACGTGCTGGTGGCCGACGCCGACGGGCGGATCAGCCAGGTGCTCGGCTTCCTCGACCAGGTGCCCGCGGCCGGCTGACCGCCGTCCCCGATCTCCCGCGCGGGGCTGCTCCCACAGCCCCGCGCGGGCCGTCCCCCTCAGTAGTCACCCGTTCCGCCGTTCCAGGAGAGCAGTGATGACCACCTCGACCAGCTCGACCGCCCCCGTCCCCTCCCCCGCTCCACCCCGCCGGTCGGCGCCGACCCGGCCGCCGCGCGGGCTGCGTCCGGGCGTGCTGGTGGCGCCCTTCATGACCGCGCTGGACTTCTTCATCGTCAATGTGGCGATCCCCTCGATGCAGCTGCGGCTCGGGGCCGGCCCCTCGGCGGTCCAGTGGATCGTGGCCGGCTTCAGCCTGGCCCTGGCCGCCGGGCTGATCACCGCCGGCCGGATCGGCGACATCGCCGGACGGCGCCGGGTCTTCAGCGCCGGGCTCACGCTGTTCACGCTGTCCTCGGCGGCCTGCGGCCTGGCCCCGACGACCGGAGTGCTGATCGCGGCCCGGGTGGTCCAGGGCCTGTCCGCCGCGCTGATGGGCCCTCAGGTGCTGGTCATCCTGCGCACCTCCTACCAGGGCGCGGCCCAGGCCAAGGCGTTCGCGATGTACGGGCTGACGATGGGCGTCGGCGCGGTGTTCGGGCAGCTCATCGGCGGGCTGCTGATCCGGGCCGACCTGTTCGGGCTGGACTGGCGGGCCTGCTTCCTGATCAACTTGCCGGTCGGGCTGGCCACCCTGGCGCTGGTCCCGCGCACCGTCCCCGAGTCGCGGGCCCCGCAGCGGCCCCGACTGGACAACACCGGGGTCGTGCTGGTCAGCGCCGCGCTGGTGGCCCTGGTCCTGCCGCTGATCCAGGGACGTTCGCAGGGCTGGCCGCTGTGGACCTGGCTCTGCCTGGGCGGCTCCGCCGCGCTGTTCGCGGTCTTCGGCGCGCACCAGCACCGGTTGAGCGGACGGGCGGACGGGTCGCCGCTGGTGCACACCGGGCTGTTCCGGGAGCGGGCGTTCAGCGTCGGCCTGCTCACCACGCTGACCTTCTGGCTCGGCCAGGGCTCGTTCTTCCTGGTCCTGGCGCTGTACCTGCAGCAGGGGCGCGGTCTTGACGCGCTGGCGTCGGGCGTCGTCTTCGTCGCGATCGGCGGCGGCTACCTGGCCACCTCGATGACCGCGCACCTGCTCGCGGCGCGGATGGGCCGTCAGGTGCTGTCCGTGGGCGCGCTGCTGATGGCGCTGGGGCTGGGCCTGCTCTGGTCGGCCGTGGGCAGCGGTACCGGGGTCGGCTGGCTGGTCCCCGGCCTGCTGGTGGACGGGATCGGGATGGGCATGGTGATCGCCCCGCTGACCGGGGCGGTGCTGGTGCGGGTCAGCCCGCAGCTGGTCGGCTCGGCGTCCGGGGTGCTGGCGACGGTGCAGCAGGTCGGCGGGGCGCTGGGGATCGCGCTGATCGGCATCGTCTTCTACGGCGCGCTGGGCGACGGGGTGGTCGCGCACTACCCGCACGCGCTCCGGGCGGCCCTGGCCGCGCTGCTGGCGGTCGAACTGCTGCTGGCCGCCCTGGTCCAGCTCCTCCCCCGGACCACCGCCTCGGCGGCGGGGTGAACCCGCACGCACGGCCGGAAGGGGCGCACCGGGACGGTTCCGGTGCGCCCCCTTCCGGCTGAGCCGGGGTCAGTCCAGGGCGATCTCGTCGAGCGGGAAGCCGGGGACCGCCGCGGCGCCGGGGAGGCAGACCGCGATCCAGGACGCGGCCGGAACGGTCAGGTCGAGCAGCACGTCGGCGGCGTTGCACGGGGCGAACCCGCTGCCGTCGGCGCCGCCGCCGTCGAAGCCCCAGCCCCAGGCCACCGACCCGCGTTCGGCGCACATCCCGGACAGCAGCACCCCGCCTGGCAGGCCCAACGCGTAGCCGGTGCAGAGCAGCGAGCAGAGCAGGTCCAGGTCGGCGTCCTCGATCCGCAGCACGGTGCCGCCACCCGCCTCCCCGGCGACCAGCAGCAGGTCGGCTCGGGCCTCGACCGGGCCCTCCGGCGGCTGGAGTGCGCAGACCAGGCGGAACCGGCCCGGTCCCGCGCCCAGCAGCATCCGGCGCAGCGCCGCCGCACCGCGCTCGTAGGCCTCGCGCAGCGGCTCGGTCGGGAACACCCCGGTCGCCGCGGCCTCCGCGGTCTCCGCGAGCAGCCGCTCCAGCTGCCGGTGGACCAGTCCGCGCTGCCGGGCCCGGTCCAGTCGGCCGAGGAACTCCTCCAGCGGCTCGTCCTGGTAGCGGACCCACTCGGTGTCCGCGGCCTCCGGGTCGGCGGTGTACGCGGTGTGGCTGCCGGGGTCGGCCAGCGACAGGCCCCGCTCGGCGCAGTAGGCGACCAGGTCGCCGGGGTGGAACGCGCGCCCCCGGACGCTGCCGCCGGCTGCCCGGATCCCGGCGATCAGCTCCCCGGTGTCCGCCAGGTAGCGCGCGAACGAGGTGTACTCGGTGCCGCCGTCGCGCCGCAGCTCCTCGAAGTCCTCCCGGCTGGTGATCAGGCCGAGCAGGGTCGGCGCCGGGGCAGCCGGGGGTGTGCAGCGCCGGGAGCGGGCCTCGTCCGTGCGGCGGGCGGCGCCGGGGCAGGAGGCGGGCGCGGCGGTCCTGGCGGGGGTACGGGCGTGCCTGGCGGCCATGGGGACTCCTCGGGGTGCGGGGGAACGCTGCGGCGCGTCGGCCGCTGACTCCGTCCTCCCCGGTCCCGCCCGCCCCATGCGCACGCTGTGTCACAGGACTGTCACCAAAGGTGATCCCCGGGGGCGGCGAAAAGCCCGGCGCCCCCGCTCCGGGGAACCGCCGGGCTTGTCCGAGCCGACGTCAGTCGCGGGTGGCGCGCAGCGAGGGCTTGAGTTCCAGCAGCCGGGCCAGCAGGCCGTTGACGAACGCCGGGGAGTCGTCGGTGGAGAACTCCTTGGCGATCTGGACCGACTCGTCCAGGACGACGGCGTCGGGGACGCTGTCCACCCAGATCAGCTCGTACGCGCCCAGGCGCAGCACATTGCGGTCCACGATGGGCATCCGGTCCAGCGTCCAGCCCACCGCGTAGGTGGCGAGCAGGTCGTCGATCCGGGCCGCGTACTGGGTGTAGCCCTCGACCAGCTCCATCGTGTACTCGCTGACCTGCGGCGTGCCCTCGTCCGGAGTCCGGGCGCGGCGCACCCAGTCCGCGAGGACGGACTGCGGGGCGACGCCCCGGTGGTCCGCCTCGAAGAGGATCTGGAAGGCGCGCGTGCGGGCCTTGTTGCGTGCGGTGGACACGGTTAGGAGTTCACCCGGCCGAGGTAGTCACCGGTGCGGGTGTCGACCTTGATCTTCTCGCCGGTGACGATGAACAGCGGGACGCCGATCTCGTGGCCGGTCTCCAGGCGCGCGGGCTTGGTGCCGCCGGTGGAGCGGTCGCCCTGGACGCCGGGCTCGGTGTACTCGATGACCAGCTCGACCGAGGTCGGCAGCTCGACGTAGAGCGGCGCGCCCTCGTACATCGCGACGGTGGCCTCGAAGCCCTCCAGCAGGTAGTTGGCGTTGTCGCCGAGCACCGTGCGGGAGATCTGGATCTGGTCGTAGGTGTCCATGTCCATGAACACGAAGTCCTCGCCGTCCTTGTACGAGAACTGCATCCCGCGCTTGTCGACGTTGGCCGTCTCGACCTTCACGCCGGCGTTGAAGGTCTTGTCGACGACCTTGCCGGACAGCACGTGCTTGAGCTTGGTGCGCACGAAGGCCGGGCCCTTGCCGGGCTTGACGTGCTGGAACTCGACGACGGACCAGAGCTGGCCATTGTCGAGCTTGAGCACCATGCCGTTCTTGAGGTCGTTGGTGGAAGCCACGGTCGCACTAACTCCTGTGATATATCGCTGTCTGTCAAGGAACAGAACCCCGAACCAAGTGGCCGTGTCCGCGGACCCGCGGGGGTCACAGGGCGAGGAGCTCCTTGGTGGTGGTGGTGAGCAGCTCGGGGCCCCCGTCCTCGGACGGTCGCACGACGAGCGTGTCCTCGATCCGGACCCCGCCCCGGCCGGGGATGCACACCCCGACGCCGACGGTGACCGGCACACGATTGTCAAGCTTACCGAACTCCTGGGGGCCGAGATGCGGCTGCTCCCCGATCTCCAGGCCCACACCGTCCCCGACACCCCCGCCGAGGCCGGCTCCCGGGTCCGCCGGGAGGCCGGACCCGGCCGCGTCGAGGACCCGCAGCGCGGCCAGGTCGGCGGCGTCGCAGCCGGCCCCGACGGCCAGCGCCTCGCGCGCGGCGCGCTGGGCCGCGAACACCTGCCGGTGCAGGTCGGCCTGCCAGTCGGCCGGGCTGAGCCCGATCACAAAGGTACGGGTCAGCGCGGCGCGGTAACCGCGGTAGCAGGCGCCGAGCGCCACGGTGAGGAACTCGCCGTCCTCGACCCGCCGGTCGCCGGGGACGTGCGCGACGAGCCCGGAGTGCTCACCGGCGCCGACCCGGACCGGGAAGGCCGGGCCGTCGGCGCCGTGGTCGACCATCCGGCGCTCCAGCTCCATCGCCAGGTGCCGTTCGGTGCGGCCGACCAGGATGGACTCCAGCAGTTCGCCCAGCGCCTGGTCGGCGATCTCGCCAGCCACCCGGAGGTGGTTGATCTCCTCCTCGTCCTTGACCGTGCGCAGCTGCTCGACCGCGGGGCCGAGGTCCCGCAGCTGCTCGGCTCCGGTCGCGGCGGTGACCGCGCGGTGCCGGGCGACGGTGAGGTGGTGCTCCTCCACCCCGAGCGTGCGGCCGGAGCAGCGGGCCGCGAGCAGCACCGCCGGATCCTCCCCGGGCGGGAGCAGCACGGCGACCGGGCCGCCGTCCGAGTCCCGCCGCGGTGCGGCCGTGGAGGCCGCGGGGGTCGCTGAGGTCACGGGCGGGGCGGGCGGCGTGGAGGAGGCGACCAGCACCGCGTCGCGGGTGAGCAGCAGTGCCCGCGCGCCGTCCGAGCCGGTCAGCCAGCGGACGTTGGCCGGGCTGGTGACCAGCGCGGCGTCGAGCCCGGCGGCGCTGCAACGGCCGCGGAGCCGGTCCCGGCGTTCTGCGTACAGGTGGGGCATGGTCCCGAGCCTAGGTACGGCCGGGCCGCGGCGCCGCCCGACGGCATCCGGTCGGGCTACCGGGGCGGTGGCTGGTGCGGGTGCGGGGCGGGCGGGTGCGGGGCGGGCGGGTGCTGGGCGGGCGGGTGCGGGGGCTGCGGTTGGGCGGCCAGGCTGCGGGCGACGACCTGGTCCAGGGCTGCCGCGGTGCCGGGGACGTCCAGGCGGGAGTTGTCGATGATGGTCAGGCCCGAGCCGTACCAGCCGGCCATCCGGCCGTGGATCCGGGCCACCTCCTCGTCCGCCAGCCTGCGCACCCCGCTGCGCTCCGCGTTGCGGGCCAGCACCACGTCCAGTCCTGGCAGCAGCACCACCGGCAGCAGCGCCGGGCCCACGTGCCGCTTCCAGCCGCCGAGGCCGATCGCCGGGCGGTCCGGGAAGACCGCGTCGTCGATGATGCAGGAGATGCCGTTGGCGAAGTAGTTGCGGGCGGCGAAGCCGCAGGTGCGGCGGGCCAGCCGGTACTGCGCCTCGGACTGGTCGTTCCAGCCCGACTGCGGGTTGGCGAAACCGGCCCTGACCCACTCCCTGACGTCGTCCAGGCTGATGTGTGCGGTGGGCGTGGCCCGGCGGTCGGCCCAGTAGCGGGCGACCGAGGTCTTGCCCGCGCCGGCCGGGCCGATCAGCAGCACCGCGACCGGCCCCTGCGGCTGGGGGTGCGGGTAGGCGGTCCCCGGCGGCGGCGCGTCCGGCATGGCGAAGTGTCCGGTGGCGGCGCTCTCCGGGACGGCCCGGAGCTGCAGCGTGGCCCGGGGCGGGCCGGGCGCCGGCTCGGGCAGACTGCCCGGGTAGTGCCCCTCGCTCAACGCGCCCACCTCCTGCGGAACCGTTCCGGGCGGCTCGTCGGCACCCCTGCCGTGCCGCCCGGGACCAGGTTCTCAGACCAGCGAGCGCAGGGCCAACTCATAGGAGCCGATGCCGAATCCGGCGATGGTACCGGAGGCCACCGCGGAGATCACCGAGGTGTGCCGGAACTCCTCGCGGGCGTGCGGGTTGGAGATGTGCACCTCGATCAGCGGCGCGGTGCGCTGCGCGGCGGCGTCCCGCATCCCGTACGAGTAGTGGGTGAACGCACCGGGGTTGATCACCACCGGGAGCTTCCCGTCGGCGGCCTCGTGCAGCCAGCGGATCATCTCCCCCTCGTCGTTGGTCTCCCGGACCTCGACCTCCAGCCCCAGTTCCCTGCCGAGCGCGGTGCAGCGCTGGACCAGCCCGGCGTAGGAGGTGGAGCCGTAGACGTCGGGCTCGCGGCTGCCGAGACGGCCGAGGTTGGGGCCGTTCAGCACCAGTACCCGCTGCGGCTCGCTCACGTGGCGACCTCGGCGTAGGCGGCGACCAGCAGGGTCGGATCCGGGGCCTCCAGCACGGTGGGCTTGGCCAGGCCGTCCAGCACGATGAAGCGCAGCATGTCCGCGCGGGACTTCTTGTCCAGCTTCATCGTCTCCAGCAGCTTCGGCCAGGCGTCGGCCCGGTAGGTCAGCGGCAGCCCGACCGAGGCCAGCACGGCCTTGTGCCGGTCGGCCGTGGCGTCGTCCAACCGCCCGGCCAGGCGGCCGAGTTCGGCGGCGTAGACCATGCCGACGCTGACCGCCGCGCCATGGCGCCACTTGTAGCGCTCATTGCGCTCGATGGCGTGGGCCAGGGTGTGGCCGTAGTTGAGGATCTCGCGGCGGCCCGACTCCTTGAGGTCGCCGGAGACCACCTCGGCCTTGACCTTGATCGAGCGCTCGATCAGCTCGGCGGTGTGCGGCCCGGCCGGGGTCGCGGCGGCCTGCGGGTCGGACTCGACCAGGTCCAGGATCACCGGGTCGGCGATGAAGCCGGTCTTGATCACCTCGGCCAGGCCGCTGACGTAGTCGTTGCGCGGCAGCGACTCCAGCGTGGCCAGGTCGGCCAGCACCCCGGCCGGCGGGTGGAATGCGCCCACCAGGTTCTTGCCCTCGACGATGTTGATCCCGGTCTTGCCGCCGACCGCCGCGTCCACCATGCCCAGCAGCGTGGTCGGCATGGCGATCCAGCGGATGCCGCGCAGCCAGGAGGCGGCGACGAAGCCGGCCAGGTCGGTGGTCGCACCGCCGCCCACCGCGACGATCGCATCGGTCCTGGTGAAGCCGGTCTGCGCCAGCACCGACCAGCAGTACGACGCGACCTCGGCGCTCTTGGCCTCCTCGGCGTTGGGCACCTGCAGCGCGATGGCCTGGTAGCCCTGCGCGGCCAGGTCGTCCCTGATCGCCTCACCGGTCGCGGCCAGCGCCTCCGGGTGCACCACGGCGACCCGGCGCGCGGCCGTGCCGACCAGCCCGGCCAGCTCGCCGAGCAGGTTGTGGCCGAGCAGCACGTCGTACGGGGCGGTACCGGCAGTACCGCCGACGCGAATCCGGGCGACCGGGTGACTCTCCGTCATGCCTTCTCCAGCTCAAGGGCGTTGAGGACGGCCTCGGCCACCTGGTCGGGGGTCAGGCCGTCGGTGGCCACCACGGTGCGGGCGACCTCGGTGTACAGGGGGCGGCGCTGCTCCATCAGCTCGCGCCAGCGGGCCCGCGGGCTGCCGATCAGCAGCGGGCGCGGGGCGTCCAGGCCGACCCGCTTGACCGCGTCGTGCAGGCCGACGTCCAGGAACGCCACCGGGTGGTCGGCCAGCAGCGCGCGGGTCTCCTCGCGCAGCACCGCTCCGCCGCCGAGCGCCAGCACCCCGGTGTGCTCGGCCAGCGCGGTGCGCACCGCCGCCGCCTCCAGCTCGCGGAACAGCGGCTCGCCGTCGTCCAGGAAGATGTCCGCGATCGGCTTGCCGGCCGAGGCGACGACGTCCGCGTCGGTGTCGCGGTAGCCCACGCCCAGGCGCTCGGCCAGCGCCGCGCCCACGGTGGACTTGCCGGAGCCGGGCGGCCCGACCAGGACCACCACCGGGCCGGACGCCGGGCCGCTCGTCGGGCCGGTCATCGGACCACGAGGTGGTCGAGGTAGCCCTGGACGTTGCGGCGGGTCTCGCTGATGTTGTCGCCGCCGAACTTCTCGTTCACCGCGTCGGCCAGCACCAGCGCGACCATCGCCTCGGCGACGATCCCGGCGGCCGGGACCGCGCAGACGTCGGAGCGCTGGTGGTGCGCCTTGGCGGCCTCGCCGGTGCGCACGTCGATGGTGGCCAGCGCGCGCGGGACGGTCGCGATCGGCTTCATCGCGGCGCGGACCCGCAGCAGCTCACCGGTGGACAGGCCGCCCTCGGTGCCGCCGGAGCGGCCGGAGGTGCGGCGCACGCCGTCCTCGCCGGGGACGATCTCGTCATGGGCCTGCGAGCCGGGCACCCGGGCCAGCTCGAAGCCGTCGCCGACCTCGACCCCCTTGATCGCCTGAATCCCCATCAGGGCGGCGGCCAGCCGGGCGTCCAGGCGGCGGTCCCAGTGCACGTGCGAGCCGAGGCCCACCGGGACGCCGTAGGCGAGCACCTCGACCACGCCGCCGAGGGTGTCACCGTCCTTGTGGGCCTGGTCGATCTCGGCGACCATCCGCTTGGCGGCGTCGGCGTCCAGGCAGCGCACCGGGTCCTCATCGAGCCGGGCCTCGTCGGCGGGGACCGGGACCACCCCGGCCGGGGCCTTGGCCGCGCCCAGCTCGACCACGTGCGAGACCAGCTCGATGCCGCAGGTCTGCTTGAGGTAGGAGCGGGCGACCGCGCCGAGGGCGACCCGGGCCGCGGTCTCCCGGGCGCTGGCGCGCTCCAGCACCGGGCGGGCCTCGTCCAGCGAGTACTTCTGCATCCCGGCGAGGTCGGCGTGGCCGGGGCGGGGGCGGGTGAGCGCCTCGTTGCGGGCCAGGCCGGCCAGGATCTCCGGGTCGACCGGGTCGGCCGACATGACCTGCTCCCACTTCGGCCACTCGGTGTTGCCGACCATGATCGCGACCGGGCTGCCCATGGTCAGGCCGTGCCGGACCCCGCCGAGGAAGGTGACCTGGTCCTGCTCGAACTTCATCCGTGCGCCGCGTCCGTACCCCAGGCGGCGGCGGGCCAGCGCGTCGGCGATCTCGGCCGAGGTGATCGGGACGCCGGCCGGCAGGCCCTCCAGCGTCGCCACGAGTGCGGGGCCGTGCGACTCCCCCGCCGTCAGCCAGCGCAAGGTACCCAACGGTGCTCCTCAAAGTTCCGGACGTACGTCGGCTTCGATCCTCCCACGCCGGGTGCCGGGGTTCAGAATTCGTCCAGGTGACGGACGGCCCGGCGGACCGCGGGACGGACAGCGGGAGGCACCGCCGGCGAACGGCGGACGGACCGCGCGGCGGGCCCCGCGGGTCAGCCCGCGAGGGCCGCCTCGCCGGCCGCGCGCATCGCCGCCAGCGGGGCCGGGGCGATGCCGGTGAACAGCTCGCACTGCAGCACCGCCTGGTGCACCAGCAGGTCCAGGCCGCCCAGCACGGTGCCGCCGGCCTGCGACCAGGCCGCCGCCAGCGGCGTCGGCCAGGGGTGGTAGAGCACGTCGAACAGCGCGCCCGGCGCGGCCGGCACCGCGCCCGCCAGGTGGTCGTTGGCGCCGGCCGTAGTGGTGGAGACGGTCAGCGGGGTGGTGAAGGCCTCGGCCGCGCGCTCCCACGGCCGGGTGACCAGGTCGACCCCGAGCCGCTCGCCCAGCTCCCGCATCTGCGCCGCCCGTTCCGGGCCACGGACGTAGACGGCGACCGGCCCGGCGCAGACCTCGCGCAGCGCGGCCAGCGCGGACGAGGCGGTCGCCCCGGCGCCCAGCACCGCCGCCGACTCCACCCGGGTCACCCCGCGCTCGCGCAGCGCCGCGAGCAGTCCCGGCACGTCGGTGTTCTCCCCGGTGCGGCGGCCGTCGGGGTGGAACAGCACGGTATTCACCGCGTCCACCGCCAGGGCGGTGTCGCTGACCTGGTCCAGCAACGGGATCACCGCCCGCTTCAGCGGCATGGTCAGCGACAGGCCGGACCAGGCCCCGCCGCCGTCCCGGCCCGCCACGTCCAGGTCGGCCAGGAAACCCGGCAGGGCCGCCTCGTCCACCTCGAAGCGGTCGTAGCTGCGGTCGGTCAGCCCCAGTGCCGCGTAGGCGGCCCGGTGCAGCACCGGGGACAACGAGTGGGCGATCGGCGAGCCAAGGACGGCGGCACGCATCAGACGCAGGCTCCCGCGGTGGAGTCGAAGCCCAGCTTGTGGGCCGTGCAGTACTGCTGGACCAGCACCTTGAACTGGGCGAAGGTCTCGGTGAACTGGGTGTTGCTGGGCGTCATCGCGATGAAGTAGGCCCAGTTGCCCGGCGTCGGGTTGAGCACCGCCTGCACCGCGGCGTCGCCGGGGTTGCTGATCGGACCGGGCGGCAGGCCCTTGTTGATGTAGGTGTTGTAGCCGCCGGCGCTGTCGTTGTTCTTCTGCGCGTAGGTGAAGTGGGTGCTCTTCAGCGCGTACTGCAGGGTGGTGTCCAGGCCGAGGTTGCCCTGGGTGTCGTTGGTGTTCAGCCGGTTGTAGAGGACCCGGGCGATCTTGCCGAAGTCCGCCTGGTTGTTGCCCTCCGCCTGCAGGATGCTGGCCTCGATCAGCACCTGGTAGCCGGACTTCAGCTTGACCGCGGAGGCGCCGGAGTCCATGCCCAGCGAGTCGAACTTGCCGACCGCGGTGGCGACCATCTCCTTGAGCAGATCGTCCGGCTTCATGCCCTTGGTGATGGAGTAGCGGGCCGGCCAGAGGAAGCCCTCGATGTTGCCGTGCGCGTAGGAGGGCAGCCCGAGCTTGGCCACGTCGGCCTTGGCCGCCGCGGCGGTGGCGCCCGCGGACAGGCCCAGCTTCTTGTCCACCATCGGGTAGATCTTCGCCGCCGGGAGGCCCTCCGGGATGATCAGCGCGTCGCCGCCGTTGGCGGCCACCAGCGCGGCCACCGCGTTGGCGGCGGACATCTTCTTCGCCAGGGTGTAGGCGCCGGGCTGGATGCTGATCGCCTTGGAGTTGTCGTTGTAGGCGTTGACGAAGGCCTTGGTGCTGGCGACCACGCCGTCCTGAACCAGGGTGTTGCCGATGTCCGTGCCGACGTCGCCGTCCTTGACCACCACGGACACCGAGCCGGTGCCCATGCCCTTGTAGTCGGCCGGCGGGCCGAAGTGCTTCTGGTACTCGCCGTAGCCGAAGTAGCCGCCGGCCCCGAGCACGATCAGCAGTAGCAGCGACATGCCCAGGCAGGCCACCCCGCTGCGCTTGCGCTGGGTCCGGCCCTGCTGGCGGCGGCGGCGCTCGCCGGAGCGGCTGTCGTCCTCGGCGGCGAGGAAGGGGTGGTACTCCTCGTCCTCGTAGTCGTCGCCGGGCACGGCCGGGTGCTCGCCGGTGCCGTGGTCGGGGTCCTGGTAGGGGGGCTCGCCGTGGTCGGGCTCCTGGTCGGGCTCGCGTACGTCCGCCTCCAGTGCGGCGGCCTCGGCCTCCCAGTCGATCCCGTCCGGACCGAGCACCGGGCCGCGGGCCTGCGGCCGGGGCTGCTGCGGCTGCTGCACCACCGGGTACTGGCCCGAGCTGTACGGGTCCTGCGGCTGCTGCGGACCGCCCCAGGCGCCGGAGTGCGGATAGCCGGGCTGCCCCTGGTGTCCGGGGTAGCCCTGCGGCGGGCCGGGGTGACCGGGCTGCGGACCACCGGGCTGCGGGCCCGGGTAGCCCTGCGGCGGCCCGGGGTGGCCCGGCTGCGGACCCGGGTATGCCTGCTGCGGACCGGGGTAGGGCTGCTGTTGCGGACCGGGACGGCCGGGCTGCTGACCGGGGTACGGCTGCTGCTGCGGGCCGGGACCGCCCGGCTGCTGACCTGGGCCCGGATAGGGCTGCTGCTGGCCGCCGGGGTGGCCGGGCTGCGGGCCGCGGTACGGCGGCTGCTGGGGGTACCCGGGGTTGGGCCCGCCCTGGCGGGGCTGCCCCTGGCTCCACGGTTCGGATCCGTAGCCGCGGCCCTGGTCGCTCATACTTCCCCTTGGACGACGTGGCGACCGGCATCCCCTCCGGTCGGACGGGACCTCCCCGCCGACGATCGAACCAGCGTGCCATAGGCCCGCCGTGATGCGGAACGTTACCCCACTGCATCGCAGGCCACGTTCCGCAATAGGACAGATCATCCGATATGGCGACGCGTCAACCGCACAGCGCGCCGATCATACGACGAAGCTCACCCCTCCGGCCCAGCGGTCTGCGGCTCCACCGGCTGCCCCGGCGGCAGCCCGGTCGACTTCTCCCGCTCCAGCGCACTCTGCAGGATCACCACGGCCGCGGCCTGGTCGATCACCGAGCGCCCCTTCTTGGCGTTCCGCCCCGAGGCACGCAGCCCCTGGGCGGCGGTGACCGTGGACATCCGTTCGTCCACCAGCCGCACCGGGACCGGCGGCTGACCCGCCGCCAGCTGCCGCGCCAGCTCGCCCGCGTAGCGGCGGACCTTGGCGGCGGCCGGGCCCTCGCCCCCGTTCATCGAACGGGGCAGCCCGACCACCACCTCCACCGCCTGGTACTCCTCGACCAGCGCGACCAGCCGGGCCTGGGACTTCCCCCCGGCCGGGACGGTCTCGACCGGGGTGGCGAGCATCCCGTCGGGGTCGCTCGACGCGACACCGATCCGGGCGTCGCCCACGTCCACGCCGAGCCGCCGCCCGCGCCGGAAGCCGCGCTCCGGCGGGCCCTCGGCCGGACCCTCGCTCACGCGGCGCCGACCTCGCGGCGCACCGCAGCGACGGCCTGGTCCACCGCGCCCGGGTCGGTCCCGCCGCCCTGGGCCACGTCGTCCTTGCCGCCGCCGCCCCCGCCGAGGGTCTTGGCGGCGGTGCGGACCAGCGCACCGGCCTTGATCCCGCGCTCGCGGGCCGCCTCGTTGGTGGCGATCACGGTCAGCGGACGGCCGCCCACCACGCTGAACACCGCGACCACCACCGGGCGGTCGCCGGACATCCGCGCCCGGACGTCCAGCACCAGCTTGCGCAGGTCGTCGGCCGACGTGCCGTCAGGGACCCGGGCCGCGACCAGCGCGGTGCCGGCCACGTCCTCGGCGTCGGCGGCGAGGCCGGCCGCGGCCTGCAGCACCTTCTCGGCGCGGAAGCGCTCGATCTCCTTCTCGGCGTCCTTGAGCTTGCCGAGCATGCCCGCGATCTTCTCCGGAAGCTCCTCGGGACGGCCCTTGACCAGCTCGGTCAGCTGGGAGACCACGGTGTGCTCGCGGGCCAGGAAGCGGTAGGCGTCCACGCCCACCAGCGCCTCGACCCGGCGCACGCCCGCGCCGATGGACGACTCGCCGAGCAGCTTCACCAGGCCCAGCTGCGAGGTGTTGGCGACATGGGTGCCGCCGCACAGCTCCTTGGAGTAGTCGCCGATGGTGACCACCCGGACCGCGTCGCCGTACTTCTCGCCGAACATCGCGATCGCGCCCTGCTTGCGGGCCTCGTCCATGGTCAGCACCTCGGCGGTGACGTCCAGCTCGCGGGCCAGCACCTCGTTGATCTTCTGCTCGACGTCGGTGAGCACCGTGCCGGGGATGGCGGTCGGCGAGCCGAAGTCGAAGCGGAAGCGGCCCGGGGCGTTCTCCGAACCGGCCTGGGCGGCGGTCGGGCCGAGCGCGTCGCGCAGCGCCTGGTGGGTCAGGTGGGTGGCCGAGTGGGCCCGGGAGACCGCGCGTCGGCGGTCCGCGTCCACCTGGGCGTAGGCGGCGGCGCCCAGCACCACCTGGCCGACCAGCACCGTGCCCTTGTGCACGCTCAGGCCCTTGACCGGCTGCTGCACGTCGTGGACCTCGACCACGGTGCCGGAGTCCAGCCGGATCCGGCCGTGGTCGGCGAGCTGGCCGCCGCCCTCGGCGTAGAAGGGGGTGCGGTCCAGGATGACCTCGACGTCGTCGCCCTCGTTGGCGGCCGGCGCCGGGACGCCGTCCACCAGCAGGCCGACCACGGTGGCCTCGCCCATCACACCGGTGTAGCCGATGAAGTCGGTGACGCCGGAGCGGTCGGCGACCTCACGGTAGGCGGAGACGTCGGCGTGGCCCATCTTCTTGGCCTTGGCGTCGGCCTTGGCCCGGTCCCGCTGCTCCTTCATCAGCCGCCGGAAACCGTCCTCGTCCACCGAGACACCCTGCTCGGCAGCCATCTCCAGGGTGAGGTCATACGGGAAGCCGTAGGTGTCGTGCAGCTGGAACACCCTGTCACCGGACAGCACCGTGCTGCCGGCGGCGCGGGTCTCACCGACCGCGGTCTCCAGGATCGCCGTCCCGGCCTTCAGCGTCTGGTTGAAGGAGGCCTCCTCGCCCAACGCGACGCTCTCGATCCGCTTGCGGTCGGTCTCCAGCTCCGGGTACTGCTGGCCCATGGTGGAGATGACGGTGTCGACCAGCTCGCCGACCACCGGCCCCGGCGCGCCCAGCAGCCGCATGTTGCGGATGGCGCGGCGCATGATCCGGCGCAGCACGTAGCCGCGGCCCTCGTTGCCGGGGGTGACCCCGTCGCCGATCAGCATCACCGAGGTGCGCATGTGGTCGGCGACCACGCGCAGCGAGACGTCCGTGCCCTGGGCCGCGCCGTACTGGACCCCGGTCAGCTCGGTGGCCTTGTCGATCACCACCCGCAGGGTGTCGGTCTCGTACATGTTCTGCACGCCCTGCAGGATCATCGCGAGGCGTTCCAGGCCGAGGCCGGTGTCGATGTTCTGGGCCGGGAGGTCGCCCAGGATCGGGAAGTCCTCCTTGCCGTCGCCCGCGCCGCGCTCGTACTGCATGAAGACCAGGTTCCAGATCTCCACGTAGCGCTCGTCGTTGACGGCCGGGCCGCCCTCGACGCCGAACTCGGGGCCGCGGTCGTAGTTGATCTCCGAGCAGGGGCCGCAGGGGCCGGGGACGCCCATGGACCAGAAGTTGTCCTTCTTGCCCAGCCGCTGGATCCGCTCGGCCGGGACGCCGATCTTCTCCCGCCAGATGCTCTCGGCCTCGTCGTCGTCCAGGTAGACGGTGATCCAGAGCCGCTCCGGGTCCAGGCCGTAGCCGCCGTCGGCGGGCGGGAGGGTGAGCAGGTCCCAGGCGTAGCGGATCGCCCCCTCCTTGAAGTAGTCGCCGAAGGAGAAGTTGCCGCACATCTGGAAGAAGGTGCCGTGCCGGGTGGTCTTGCCGACCTCCTCGATGTCCGGGGTGCGGACGCACTTCTGCACGCTGGTGGCGCGCGGGAAGGGCGGCTTGACCTCGCCGAGGAAGTAGGGCTTGAACGGCACCATGCCGGCCGGGACCAGCAGCAGCGTCGGGTCGTCTGCGATCAGCGACGCCGAGGGGACGACGGTGTGGCCGCGCTCCTCGAAGAATCGCAGCCAGCGGCGGCGGATCTCAGCCGACTCCATTACAGGTCCTCATTCCGGTTGTACGGGGTGATATGCGTAGTAGACGGCACAGCGGGCGGGATCTCCACCCGTTTCTTCACGCCCCCGCGCAGCACGGGGGCCTTCGACGGCTCGGTCCGGGCCAGGACGCTGCCGTCCAGGCCGAGTTCGCGGTTGAGCTGCAGTTCGCGCTGCAGCATCCCGGCCCTGACCTCGCCCGTGAAGGAGCGTACGGCCGAGCCGGCCTCGACCGCGCCGCGGGCGGCGCTGTCGGCCAGGCTGCCGGGGGTGATGCTGCGGGCGAGCCGCTGGGCCTTGTTGAGGGTCCACACCGTCGCGCCCGCGCCCACGGCCATCCAGAACATCCGGCGCATCGTGGTCAGCCCTTCCTGAGCAGCCGGGCGAACACGCCGCGGCGCACCGTGGCGGCCCTGACCTCGGCCTTGACCATCCGGGCGATCAGGTCGCGCTCGGTCTGGTGCGGGATCAGCCGCTCCGGCTGCCCGGCGGTGCGCTGCTTGGCGACCGCGCTGCGGACGCCGTAGCTGAAGGCGGAGAGCTTGACCAGCGGGCCGCCGAGGGTGGCGGCCATGGTGGAGGACAGCGCGTTGGCGTTGGCGGCGGCGTCCTGGACGTTGGCGGTGATCTCGTCCACCCGGGCCAGCTGGTCGTTGGCGGCGCGGAGCGTCTGCGCGGCCTCGTCCAGCAGCGGCACGGTCCGCTCGGTGACCGCCGCGACCAGGGCGGTCGCCTGGCGCAGCGCGGCGGCGAGCCGGACCAGGACCACCGCGAGCAGGGTGACCAGCACCGCCCAGAACACGGCGACGACGAGGCCCGCGACCTCTCCACCGGACACCTTGGCCTGCTCCTTCGCTCGCTCGTCGTTCCGCACCGCTTTGCCCGCGCCTGTGGGCGTGCAGGAACCCTATCGCGCCGGGCCGCGCTCCCAGGACCGCGACGCCGTCGCCCGCGGCCGGGGGCCGCCGCCGCGCCGGGGCGCGTAACCGGCGGCGGGCTCGCTCGTTGGGCCGAACAGGGGGAGCGCCCTCGTACGCCCACAGGGGGATCGATTGTCCAGCACCACCCCGGGGAACCTCCCCGCCGAGACCACCGCCTTCGTCGGCCGCTCCACCGAACTCGCGGACGCGCAAAGGCTGCTGGACGGCAACCGGCTGGTCACCGTGGTCGGCCCCGGCGGCGTCGGCAAGAGCCGGCTCGGGCTCCGCGCCGCCGCGCGCGCCGCGAGCCGGCTGAACGACGGCGCCTGGGTGGTGGAGTGCTCCCCGGTCAGCGACCCCGCGCTGCTTGAACACGCCGTCACCGAGGCGCTGCGGCTGACCGACGGCACCACCCGTCCGCCGGTGGACGTCCTGGTCGAGCATCTGCGCGAACGCGAACTGCTGCTGCTGCTGGACGGTTTCGAGCACCTGGTGGACGCGGCGGCGGCGCTGGTCGCCCGGCTGCTGGCGGCGGCCCCCCGGCTGCGGGTGCTGGCCACCGGGCGGCAGCCGCTGGGCGTCGCCGGGGAGCACCTGCTGCACGTCCCGCCGCTGCCCGCGGACAGCCCGGACGCCCAGGTGGTGCAGCTGTTCGTCCAGCGGGCCGCGGCGGTGGTCCCGGGGTTCCGGCTCACCGCGGGCAACGCCGAGGCGGTGGCCGCGCTGTGCCGCCGTCTCGACGGCATCCCGCTGGCGCTGGAGCTGGCGGCCGGACGGCTGCGGGTGCTCTCGGTGGAGCAGATCACCGAGCGGCTGGACGACCGCTTCCGGATCCTCACCGGCGGCTCCCGCAGCGCGCTCCCCCGGCACCAGACCATGCGCACCGCCGTCGGCTGGAGCCACGAGCTGTGCAGCCCGGCCGAACGGCTGCTCTGGGCCCGGGTCTCGGTCTTCGCCGGGGGCTTCGACCTGGACGCCGCCGAGTACGTCTGCGGCGGCACCGGACTGCCCGCGGACGAGGTGCTGGACGTGCTGTCCGAGCTGGTCGCCAAGTCCATCGTGCTCCGCGACGAGGAGCACGGCCACGGCGTCCGCTACCGGCTGCTGGACACCCTGCGCGAGTACGGGGCCCGCTGGCTGCGCGACACCGGCGACGAGGACCGGATCCGCCGCCGCCACCGGGACTGGTACCTGGGCCTGGCCACCTGGGGCGAGATCGAGTGGTTCAGCGCCCGGCAGGCACAGACCAGCGAACGCACCCACCGGGCGCACGCCAATCTGCGCGCAGCGCTGGACTACTGCCTGACCGAGCCGGGCGAGGAGCAGCTCGCCCTGTTCCTGGCCGGGACGCTCTGGTACTTCTGGGTCGGCTGCGGGCACCTCAGCGAGGGGCGGCACTGGCTGGACCGGGCGCTGGCGCTGTCCGGCGAGCCGACCGAGGCCAGGGCCAAGGCGCTCTGGGTGACCGGCTACATGGCCACGCTGCAGGGCGACTTGGCGCGGGCCCGACCGGCCCTGGAGGAGTGCCGCCGGCAGGCGCTGGAGACCGGCGACGACCGGGCCCTCGCCTACGCGGTGCACCGGCAGGGCTGCGCGGCGCTGATCGGCGACGACCTGCCCCGGGCGGCGGAGCTGTTCGAGGAGGCGCTGTGGCACTACGAGAAGCTCGGCGAGCTGAACAGCAATGTGGTGATGGCCATGTTCGAACTCGGCCTGGCCATGATCTTCCAGGGCGAGACCGAGTCGGGTGAGCTGTGGATGGCCAAGGTCAGGGGTGTCTGCGAGGAGTTCGGCGAGCAGTGGGCCTACGCCTACGGGATGTTCGCCGTCGCCTACTCGGACTGGCTCGGCGGGGAGCTGCGGGCGGCCCGGGGCCACGCCCGGGAGTGCGTGCGGCTGAGCCACGGCTTCCGGGACCTGGTCGGGGTGGTGCTGGGGATCGAGGTGCTGGCGCTGCTGGCCACCGAGCCCGGCGAGGACGGCGCGGCGGGCGACCTGCGGGAGGCCCGACTGCTCCAGGGCGCCGCGCACAGCATCTGGCGTTCGGTCGGCATCCCGCTGTTCGGTTCGAGCACCTTCAACGCCGCGCACGAGACCTGCGAGGCGCGGGTGCTGGCGGGACTGGCCGAGACAGAGGCTGCGGAATCGTTTCGGCAGGGCACCCTGCTGGATCTGGACGCGGCGGTCACCCGCGCGCTGCACAGCGCGGAGCCAGGCGGCCCGGCCGCGGGCGGCGGCCTGCCGGGACCGCGGCCGGTGCCGACCTCCCCGCGCAGCCCGGCCCCGGCGGACGCGTAGGCGGCTGAAGCCCTGTCGGGGGTGGAACGGCAGCGGGCCCCCGCCGTCAGAGGACGGCGGGGGCCCGCTGGGCACTACCCGCGGATCAACGCGAGTAGTACTCGACGACGAGCTGCTCGTCGCAGATGACCGGAACCTCACGACGCTGCGGCGCGCGGTCCAGACGGAAGGCCAGGGCCTTCAGGTTGACCTCGAGGTACTTGACGGTCGCACCCTCGCCCGCGTTGCCACCCTCACGGGCGACCTGGAACGGGGTCTTCTCCTTGGAACGGTCACGGACCGTCACCACGAAGCCGGGCTTCAGCTGGAACGAGGGACGGTTGACCTTCGAACCGTTGACCTCGATGTGGCCGTGGACGACCATCTGGCGGGCCTGGTAGATGGTGCGGGCAATGCCCGAACGCAGCACCAGGGAGTCCAGACGCGTCTCCAGCTCGCTGATCAGCGCCTCACCGGTCTTGCCCTCGACCTTGCGGGCACGGTCGAACGCACGGGCCATCTGGGTCTCGCTCAGGTCGTACTGAGCGCGCAGGCGCTGCTTCTCGACCAGACGGACCTTGTAGTCCGAGTTCTGCTTGCGCCCACGGCCGTGCTGGCCGGGCGGGTAGGGGCGGGCCTCGAAGTACTTGACGGACTTCGGGGTCAGCGGAATGCCCAGGGCGCGGGCAATCTTGACCTTGGGGCGCTTCTGGTTCGTCACGAACCGAACTCCTTTGCATGGAAACTGGCTCACCACTGTTGAAGGAGGTCGCCTCTCGCGGTCCGGGACAGCCAGTCGCCGGAACCGGGCACAATGTGCAGCACACGACACAGGCCCACCGCCTGGAGAGGTGGTGGGCTGCACGCGACACCCGAAGGTGCGCGACGCTCCTGGAGCCACCGTGTTGCCGGTGGCGGCTCCCTGTATGACGCCCCGCTGGTGACGGCCGGACTCGCATCCGGACACGGGACATCTCGCTTCGGACCATCCTAACGGACGCCGCGCGGTGCTCCCGACCACCGCCGTCGGCCCCTGGTCACCGCTGTCCGCTACTGGCCGCGCAGTTTGCCGCGCACCCAGTCGGCGATGTCCGCGTAGCGCGACTCCCCGCCGCGCCGGGTCGGCCGGTAGTACGTCCGCCCGTGCACCGCGTCCGGTGCGTACTGCTGGGCGGCGACGCCGTCCGGCAGGTCGTGCGGGTAGACGTAGCCCTGGGCGTGGCCGAGCTTCTTCGCCCCCGCGTAGTGGCCGTCCCGCAGGTGCGGCGGGACCGGCCCGACCAGGCCCTTGCGGACGTCGGCCAGGGCCTCGCCGATGGCGACCGTCGCGGCGTTGGACTTGGGCGCCAGCGCCAGCGCGATCACCGCGTGGGAGAGGGTCAGCGACGCCTCCGGGAAGCCGATCATGGCCACCGCCTGGGTCGCGGCCACCGCGATCGGCAGCGCGTTGGGGTCGGCCAGGCCGATGTCCTCGCTGGCCGAGATCATCAGCCGGCGGGCGATGAAGCGGGGGTCCTCGCCCGCCTCGATCATCCGGGCCAGGTAGTGCAGCGCCGCGTCCACGTCGCTGCCGCGGATCGACTTGATCAGCGCGCTGGCCACGTCGTAGTGCTGGTCGCCGTCCCGGTCGTAGCGCACCGCCGCCTTGTCCACGGCCTGCTCGACCGTCTCCAGCCGGACGTCCGCCTCCCCCAGCTCCAGCGCCGACCCGGCCGCGGCCTCCAGCGCGGTCAGCGCCTTGCGGGCGTCGCCGCCGGCGATCCGGACCAGGTGCTCCTCGGCGTCCTCGGCCAGGGTCACCGCGCCCGCCAGGCCGCGCTCGTCGGCCACCGCGCGGCGCAGCAGCTCGCGGACGTCGTCCTCGGTCAGCGACTCCAGGGTGAGCAGCAGCGAGCGGGAGAGCAGGGGGGAGATCACCGAGAAGAAGGGGTTCTCGGTGGTCGCCGCGATCAGGGTGATCCAGCGGTTCTCCACGGCGGGCAGCAGGCTGTCCTGCTGCGCCTTGGAGAAGCGGTGGATCTCGTCCAGGAACAGCGTGGTCTCCCGGCCGGAGGCGCCGGTCTCGCGACGGGCCGACTCGATCACCGCGCGCACCTCCTTGACCCCGGCGGTGATCGCGGACAGCTCGACGAAGCGCTTGTCGGTGGCCTGGCTGATCACATACGCGAGCGTGGTCTTCCCGGTGCCGGGCGGGCCCCAGAGGATCACCGAGGAGGTCGCCGCCGGTCCCCCGGCCCCGGCCACCAGCCGCCACAGCGGCGAACCGGCCCCGAGCAGCCGCCGCTGTCCGGCCACCTCCTCCAGGGTCCGCGGCCGCATCCGCACCGCGAGCGGCGAGCGGTTCGGCTCCTGGCTCTGGCGTTCCTCCGCGGCGGCGGTGAAGAGGTCCGGTTCCATGCCCTGAACCCTATGCGCTCCGCGCCCGCGTGCGCTCTTGACCGGACACCGTCGGATCCCCTTGGATGATCACTGTACGCACACGTGTGATCACAGAACGATTCCGGGAGAACCCTTGCGCATCCGACGGACTCTGGCCGCGCTCGTCGCGGCCACCGCCCTGCTCACCGGCACGCTGCTCAGCACCGGCAGCGCGCAGGCCGCAGGCACCCCGCTGGACCAGTGCTCCACCGCCTTCCACCACGACGACTCCCGGCTCGGCCCGCAGCAGCTGCCGCTGCTGGGCCGGGTCGGCTTCGAACTCCTCGGCTACAGCCGCTCCGGCGACCTCGGCAGCGACGCGCGGCTGCTGGCGCAGTACTACAGCCCGACCGCCAACTCCGGCTCCCCCGGCTGGATCTACCCGCCGGACAACGGCTACCTGCTGGACCGCGCCGGGCAGCCGATCGAGGGCCCCCAGACGCTGCGCCCCGGCACCGACATCGACCGCTTCGGCAGCGAGTACGGCGCGTTCCTCGCCCCCGAGGGCCTCCCCTACGCCGCCCGCTCGATCCCGCCGTCCAGCCTGGACAGCGTCCCGGCGGGCAGCTGCAACTACCACGACTACCGCGTCCTCAAGCCGTTCACGGTGGACGCGGGCCCGATCGCCCCCTGGTTCGGCCAGCCCGGCCTCGGCCGCCAGTACCAGCTGGACGGCACCCTCGTCCCCGGCGCCCCGACCCAGCTCAACGTCCTCTGGCTGGTCGACAACGGCTACCTGTCCCGGTTGTAGCCGACTCGCCCTCGGTCCGTCCGCCTTCGGTCCGTCCGCCTTCGGTCCGTCCGCCTTCGGTCCGTCCGCCCGCGCACCTCCCGGTCCGGACGGACCGAGCCCGGTCACTCCGGCTTGCGGAAGATGTCATGCGTTCCGATCCGGTGCCACACGATGTGAACCTCGCCCGGCCGGGTCTCCTCGCCGTAGCTGAACGTCGCCCGCCCGTCCGCGGCCCAGGTCATCTCCCAGACGTCGAACCCGGACATCTTCTTCACCCTCAGGCTCGGCCGGAACCCCTCGCCCTTGCGCAGGTCCGCGACGAACACCGCGACAGCGATCCGGAAACGCGCCTGCTGCTCAGCGGTGAGACTCGCCCAGTCGCGATTGAACCGGAGCAGCCGAAGGTACGTGGGCATCAGCCGGACTCGTCGAACGAGGCGAGGAACTCCTCGTCGGTGTCGTAGCCGTCGCCCTCGCCACGGGCCTTCTGCTCCCGTGCCTCCTGCTCCCCCGCCTGCCACTCGGGCGTGAAGAACCAGGCCTGGTCGGCCGGGATCGAGACGTACCCGCGCACGGTGACCCGACCGTCCTCGTCCACCGCGAACTCGATCTCGTCCCCGGACCGGACGTGCAGGGCCTCCCGGATCTCCGGAGGCAGGGTCACCTGGTGCCGGTCACCACGGATACGCGCGCGCCGCGCCAGTATGGTCGCCATATTCCCACAGTAGCACCGTGCTACAGGCCAGGCCGGCTGCTTCCCGTGGGGTACTCGATAGAATCGCGGCATGACCGACATGGACCGCGTCTGGGCCGACTTCCAGGAGCCCAGCGGCGTGCGCGCCCAGTACTACGGCGGCGAGATCGTCATGCAGGCGAACCCGACGATGCTGCACGACCTGGTCGGGAAGTCGATCGTCCGCCAGGTCGGCGAGCCGTACGACGCCTGGGGCGAGCGTGGAATCGACCTGGGCACCGACGGCACGCCGCGCCCTGATGTGGTGATCTTGCGGCTCGATGACGTCGACCTGACGGTCCGTGATCTCCCGGTCCAACTGCTGCAGGTCGTCGTCGAGGTTGTCTCGCCCGGGAAGCGGGCCTGGCACGACGACTGGCACACCAAGCGGGAGCTGTACGCCGAGCACGGCATCGGCTGGTACTTGATCGTCGACCCGCGCCCCGGAACCTGGCACCTCCTGGAGCACCAGGCCGCGTCACACGTCTACACCCAGCACTCCGAGGGGATCTTCGGCCAGGGCATCACCGTCCCGCTGGCCCAGGGAGCACTTCACCTGGACAGCGCCAGCTGGCACCCGTACCCCGCCTGACGTCGGGGGGCAGGCACCCTGTTCGGTGCCTGCCCCCACGCGTGGTTCGGGGAACCCGGGTCAGTCCTCCGACTGCTCCGACTTGGGCTTGGCGTCGACGCCTGCCTCCTTGCGCTGCTGCGCCGTGATCGGCGTGGGCGCGCCGGTCAGCGGGTCGCCGCCGGTGGAGGTCTTCGGGAAGGCCATCACGTCGCGGATGGTGTCGTAGCCGCCGAGCAGGGCGACCAGGCGGTCCAGGCCCAGCGCGATGCCGCCGTGCGGCGGCGGGCCGAAGTCGAAGGCGTCGAGCAGGAAGCCGAACTGCGACTGGGCCTCCTCCTCGGTCAGGCCGATCGCGTCGAAGGCCCGCTTCTGGACGTCCTTCTGGTGGATACGGATCGAGCCGCCGCCGATCTCGGACCCGTTCAGGACCAGGTCGTAGGCGTTGGAGAGGGCGTTGCCCGGGTCCTTGTCGAAGGTGTCCATCGACTCGGCGGTGGGGGCGGTGAACGGGTGGTGCACCGCGTGCCAGCCCTGGAACTCGCCCTTGTCGTCCTCGATCGGCTCGAACATCGGGAAGTCGACCACCCAGAGGAAGGCCCACGCCGACTCGTCGATCAGGTCGCAGCGGCGGCCGATCTCCAGCCGGGCCGCGCCCAGCAGCTCCTGCGAGGCGGTGCGCTTGCCCGCGGCGAAGAAGACCGCGTCGCCGGGCTTGGCTCCGGCCGCCTCGGCCAGGCCGGACAGGTGCGCCTCGGAGAGGTTCTTGGCGACCGGGCCGCGCAGCGAGCCGTCCTCGTCCACCAGGACGTAGGCCAGGCCGCGGGCGCCGCGCGCCTTGGCCCAGTCCTGCCAGGCGTCCAGCTGCTTGCGCGGCTGCCCGGCGCCGCCGGGCATCACCACCGCGCCGACGTAGGGGGCCTGGAAGACCCGGAACTCGGTGCCCGCGAAGTACTCGGTCAGGTCGGCGAGTTCGTTGCCGAAGCGGACGTCGGGCTTGTCCGAGCCGTAGCGGGACATCGCCTCGGCGTAGGTCAGCCGCGGCAGCGGGAGCTGCACCTGGTGGCCGTGCACCTCGCCCCAGATCCGGGAGACCAGCTTCTCGCCGAGCGCCAGGATGTCCTCCTGGTCCACGAACGAGGCCTCGACGTCGAGCTGGGTGAACTCCGGCTGGCGGTCGGCGCGGAAGTCCTCGTCCCGGAAGCAGCGGGCGATCTGGTAGTAGCGCTCCATCCCGGCCACCATCAGCAGCTGCTTGAACAGCTGCGGCGACTGCGGCAGGGCGTACCAGTGGCCCGGCTGGAGCCGGACCGGCACCAGGAAGTCGCGCGCGCCCTCGGGGGTGGAGCGGGTCAGGTACGGGGTCTCGATGTCGAGGAAGTCGTTCTCCTCCATCACCGTGCGGATGATGTGGGTGGCCCGCGAGCGCAGCCGCAGCGCCTTGGCCGGGCCCTCGCGGCGCAGGTCGAGGTAGCGGTAGCGGAGCCGGACCTCCTCGTTCACCGATCCCGGCTCGTACTCGGCGACCTGGAACGGCAGCGCGGCGGACTCGGAGAGCACGGTCAGCTCGTTCACCACGACCTCGACCTCGCCGGTCGGGATCTCGGTGTTGGCGTTGCCCTCGGGGCGGACCCGGACCTCGCCGACGATCTTGACGCACCACTCGGAGCGCAGCTCGGAGACCGCCTCCAGGTCGCGGACGACGACCTGGACGGTGCCGGAGGCGTCGCGCAGGTCGATGAAGGCGACACCGCCGTGGTCGCGGCGGCGGGCCACCCAGCCTGCGAGGGTCACGGTGGCGCCGGCGTGCTCCGGGCGGAGCGTGCCGGCTTCATGGCTGCGGATCACTTCAGCTTCTCCTTCAGGGTGGATACGAGAGCGTCCAGGGCGACCGGGGTCTGCTCGCCCGTGGTGAGGTCCTTGAGCTGCACCAGGCCGTCGGCGAGATCGCGATCGCCTGCGACCACGGCGAAGCGCGCGCCGGAGCGGTCGGCGGCCTTCATCGCGGCCTTGAGGCCCTTGCCGCCGTAGACGAGGTCGGCGGACAGGCCCTCCCGGCGCAGCGCGGTCACCGCGCCGAACAGCACCCGCCGGGCCTCCTCGCCGAGCGGGACGGCGAAGACGTCGCTCGCGGCCGGGTTGGGCAGTTCGATGCCCTCGGCCTCCAGCGCCAGCACGGTCCGGTCCACGCCGAGCGCCCAGCCGACCGAGGGCAGCGCCGGGCCGCCGATCATCTCGGACAGTCCGTCGTACCGCCCGCCGCCGCCGACCGCGGACTGCGAGCCGAGGCCGTCGTGCACGAACTCGAAGGTGGTGCGGGTGTAGTAGTCCAGGCCGCGGACCAGGTTGGGGTCGTCCTCGAAGGCCACGTCGGCCGCGGTCAGGATCTCGCGGACCTGCTCGTGGTACGCCTTGCACTCCTCGCACAGGAAGTCGACCAGCGCGGGCGCGCCGACCAGCTGCTTCCGTACGTCGGGCCGCTTGTCGTCGAGCACCCGGAGCGGGTTGATCTCGGCCCGGCGGACCGTGTCGGCGTCCAGGTCGAGGCCGCGCAGGAACTCCTGCAGCGCGGCCCGGTAGACCGGGCGGCACTGCTTGTCGCCGAGGCTGTTCAGCAGGATCCGGAAGTTCCGCAGTCCGAGCGAGCGGTAGGCGTCGGCCGCGAGAATGATCAACTCGGCGTCCAGGAACGGGTCCTCGGCGCCGATCGCCTCCGCGCCGACCTGCCAGAACTGGCGGTAGCGGCCCTTCTGCGGCTTCTCGTAGCGGTACTGCGAGCCGCTGTACCAGAGCTTCACCGGGAGGTTGCCGATCCGGTGCAGATTGGCCTCCAGCGCGGCTCGCAACACCGAGGCGGTGCCCTCGGGACGCAGCGCCAGCTCGTCGCCGCCGATCGTGGTGAGGGTGAACATCTCCTTGGAGACGATGTCGGTGGACTCGCCGACACCGCGGGAGAACAGCTTCACGTCCTCGAACACCGGCGTCTCGATGTAGCCGTACCCGGCCCGGCGCAGCGGCGCGGCGATGGCCTCGCGCACCGCGAGCACGCGGGCGGAGTCGGCGGGCAGGATGTCGTACGTGCCCTTGGGGGCCTGGAAGGAGTTGCTCACGTCTCGTCTCGAATTCAGAGTCCCCGGCGGGGGGCGCCGGGCTCGGCCGAGGTCGCGCCCGCCACCTGGAGCAGGTAGGGGTTGCTCGCGCGCTCGCGGCCGATGGTGGTCTGGGGGCCGTGTCCGGACAGCACCACGGTCTCGTCCTGGAGCGGCAGGCACACGCGTGCCAGCGAGCGCAGGAGAGCGTCGGGGTCGCCGCCGGGGAGATCCGAACGTCCTACGGAGCCGGCGAACAGCAGGTCGCCCGAGAAGAGCACCGGGGGCAGCTCCGGCGCAGCGGGCGTCCTGAAGGTCACCGACCCCCCGGTATGGCCCGGCGCGTGGTCGACGGTGAGCCGCAGCCCGGCCAGCTCCAGCACACTGCCGTCGGTGAGGGTCCGGACGTCGTCCGGCTCGCCCACGGTCAGCTCGCCCATCAACTGAGCGCCCAGCGCCCGGCCGAGGGCCTTCTCCGGGTCGGCCAGCATGTAGCGGTCCTCGGGGTGGATCCAGGCCGGGATGCCGCGGGCGCCGCAGACCGGCACGACCGAGGCGACGTGGTCGATGTGCCCGTGCGTGAGGACCACCGCGACCGGCTTGAGCCCGTGCTCGCGGACGGCCTCCTCGACCCCGGCGGCGGCCTGGTGGCCCGGGTCGACGATGACGCACTCCTCGCCGGCGGCGGGGGCGACCAGGTAGCAGTTGGTGCCCCAGGCCCCTGCGGGGAAACCGGCGATGAACACGTGATTCCTTATGTACGGAGGAAGATGCTGGCAGCCTACCGGCGCTGCGGGGACGATCGCGAACCAGTTGCCGGACGTCCACGGGCAGGGCTGGCCTTCCGCTTACAGATTCCATCCCTACACTGAGCGGCCAACGGGTTAGAAGGTCCTCACCGGCTCGGTGTGGCGAAAGTGAAGGAGTGACGGTCGGTGGCACCCAACGACAGGCCCAGCAAGCCCCTCCCGAAGGACAAGGAGAAGCGGCGCCGGGAACTGGAGCGGCTGAGGCTGGAGCGCCAGGCGAGGAACCGGGCCCAGGCCGTACGGCGGGCCCGCCAGCGCACCGCGGTCATCGGCGCCGTGGTGATCGTGCTGGCCGGGGCCGGTGTCGGGGCCTGGGCGATGACCTCCAAGAGCGACAAGAAGACGACCGCCGCGGCCCCGACCCCGACCGCCTCGGCCACCGCCAGTGCCAGCGCCGGGCCCAAGGCCGGGTCGGCGCACGTGGCCGGCTGCACCACCCCGGCGGCCGGCACCCCGGGCTCGAAGCAGTGGAAGACCGAGCCGGCCATGACCATCACCACCACCGCGGCCTACACCGCGACGCTGGACACCAACTGCGGCCCGGTCACCCTGAAGCTGGACGCGGCGAACGCCCCGCACACGGTCAACTCGTTCGTGTTCCTGGCCGGGCAGCACTACTTCGACCACGTCTCCTGCCACCGGCTGACCAGCGGCGGCCTCAACGTGCTGCAGTGCGGCGACCCGACCGGTACCGGCTCCGGCAGTCCGGGCTACACCTTCAAGGACGAGAACCTGACCGCTCCGGCGATCAAGGGCGGCACCTACCCGGCCGGCACCGTGGCGATGGCCAACTCGGGCCCGAACACCAACGGCAGCCAGTTCTTCCTGGTCTACAAGGACAGCCAGCTCCCGGCCAACTACACCCCGTTCGGCACCGTCACCGGCGGCATGGACGTGCTGACGAAGATCGCCGCGGCCGGTTCGGACAACGCCAACGGCACCGGCGACGGGCACCCGCTGCAGACGGTCGTCATGAACACGGTGAGCGTCAAGAAGGGCTGATCACAGCCTGACGGCGCGCTGGCGCAGTTTTCGCCGCCGGGATACGGACAGCACCGGTGCCGGTCGCCTATGTTGGCGTCTTGTAGGGTGCCCTGACCCGGCGGCGAAGCTTTCGCGCCCAGCCGGACAACGAACTGTGGAAGGCGGCCCTCGTCCCCGGACGACGAGCCGCCATATGGAGGAGGCGCTGTGACCAGCGACCCGTGGGGCCGTGTCGACGACGAGGGGACCGTCTACGTGCGGACGGCCGAGGGCGAACGCGTCGTCGGCTCGTGGCAGGCGGGCTCCCCCGACGAGGCTCTCGCCTACTTCACCCGGAAGTACGAGGGCATGTCCGTCGAGATCGGCCTGCTGGAGCGCCGGGTCCGTAGCACGGACCTGGCGGCGAAGGACGCGATGACCGCGATCGACCACCTGCGCGCGCAGGTCGCCGAGGGCCACGCGGTCGGTGACCTGGCCGCGCTGGCCGCGCGCCTGGAGGCGCTGGTCGGCGAGGTCGACAGCCGTCGCGAGGAGCGCAAGGCGGCCCGCGCGAAGGCCCAGGACGAGGCCAAGGCCGCCAAGGAGGTGCTGGTCGCCGAGGCCGAGCAGCTCGCCGAGTCCAACCAGTGGCGCGAGGCCGGGGACCGGCTGCGGGCCCTGGTGGACACCTGGAAGGGCCTGCCCCGGTTGGACCGGAAGTCCGACGACGAGCTGTGGCACCGCTTCTCGCACGCCCGCTCGACCTTCTCCAAGCACCGCAAGGCGCACTTCGCCACCCTGGACCTCCAGCGCGACGAGGCCCGCCAGGTCAAGGAGCGGCTGGCCAAGGAGGCCGAGTCGCTGTCCAACTCGACCGACTGGGGCGCCACCGCGGCCCGCTACCGCGAGCTGATGGCGGACTGGAAGGCGGCCGGACGGGCCCAGCGCGAGGCCGAGGACGAGCTGTGGGCCCGCTTCCGCGGCGCCCAGGACGTGTTCTTCCAGGCCCGCTCGGCGGTGTTCGACGAGCGCGACGCCGAGGAGCGGGAGAACCAGAAGCTCAAGGAGGCCCTGCTGGTCGAGGCCGAGGCGCTGCTGCCGATCAGCGACCTCAAGGCGGTCAAGGCGTCCTACCGCGGCGTCAGCGAGCGCTGGGAGGAGATCGGCCACGTCCCGCGCGACGCCCGGCCGAAGCTGGAGGCCCGGCTGCACACGGTGGACCGCGCCATCCGCGAGGCCGAGGAGGCCGAGTGGCAGCGCAGCAACCCGGAGGCCCGCGCCCGTGCGCAGGGTATGACCGGGCTGCTCCAGGCGGCCGTGGACAAGCTGGAGCAGCAGATCGAGGCGGCCCGCGCCAAGAACGACAGCGGGCGCGTCGCCAAGCTGGAGAAGGAGCTTGAGGGCCGCCGTGAGCTGCTCGACCAGGCCCTGAAGGGGCTCCAGGAGTTCGGCGGCTGAGACCGACCCCGCCCCACGGCTGAGGCCCTACCGTTTCGCGGTAGGGCCTCAAGCGTGTCCGGGCTACTTCGGCCGGGCGCTGGTGACCCGGTAGACGTCGTAGACGCCCTCGACCCCGCGGACGGCCTTGAGCACGTGCCCGAGGTGCTTGGGGTCGCCCATCTCGAAGGTGAACCGGCTCATCGCCACCCGGTCCCGGGAGGTCTGCACCGCCGCCGACAGGATGTTGACGTGCTGGTCCGAGAGCACCCGGGTGACGTCGGAGAGCAGCCGGGACCGGTCCAGCGCCTCGACCTGGATCGCGACCAGGAACACCGAGGACTGGGTCGGCGCCCACTCGACCTCGACCATCCGCTCCTGCTGCTGCGCCAGCGCGTCCACGTTGACGCAGTCGGCGCGGTGCACCGAGACGCCGTTGCCGCGGGTGACGAAGCCGACGATGGGGTCGCCCGGCACCGGGGTGCAGCAGCGGGAGAGCTTGACCCAGACGTCGGCCACGCCCTTGACCACCACGCCGGGGTCGTTGGCGGCCCGCCGACTGCGGCGGCCGGTGCTGGTCGACGGGGTGGCGGTCTCGGCGATGTCCTCGGTCGCGCCCTCCTCGCCGCCGAGCGCCTGGACCAGCTTCTGCACGATGGTCTGCGCCGAGACGTGGCCCTCGCCGATGGCGGCGTAGAGGGACGAGATGTCCGGGTAGCGCATCTCGTGGGCCAGGGTGACCAGGGAGTCGCCGGTGAGGATCCGCTGCAGCGGCAGGCCCTGCTTGCGCATGGCCCGGGTGATCGCCTCCTTGCCCTGCTCGATCGCCTCCTCGCGGCGCTCCTTGGAGAACCAGGCCCGGATCTTGTTGCGGGCCCGCGGCGACTTGACGAAGCCGAGCCAGTCCCGGGAGGGCGCGGCGTTGGCGGCCTTGGAGGTGAAGACCTCGACCATGTCGCCGTTGTCGAGGGTGCTCTCCAGCGGCACCAGGCGGCCGTTGACCCGGGCCCCTATGGTCCGGTGGCCCACCTCGGTGTGGACGGCGTAGGCGAAGTCGACCGGGGTGGCCCCGGCCGGCAGCGCTATCACGTCGCCCTTGGGGGTGAACACGAAGACCTCGTTGTTGGAGAGGTCGAAGCGCAGCGACTCCAGGAACTCGCTCGGGTCCTCGGTCTCCTTCTGCCAGTCCAGCAGCTGGCGCAACCAGGCCATCTCGTTGACGGTGTCGGCCTTGCCGCTCTTGCCGGACGGGGTGTCGGTGCGGACCTTGGACGTCCCGGCGACGGCCTGCTGCTTGTACTTCCAGTGCGCGGCGATGCCGTACTCGGCGCGGCGGTGCATGTCGAAGGTGCGGATCTGCAGCTCGACCGGCTTGCCGCCGGGGCCGATCACCGTGGTGTGCAGCGACTGGTACATGTTGAACTTGGGCATCGCGATGTAGTCCTTGAACCGCCCCGGCACCGGGTTCCACCGCGCGTGGATGGTGCCCAGCGCCGCGTAGCAGTCGCGGACCGAGTCGACCAGGACCCGGATGCCCACCAGGTCGTAGATCTCGGCGAAGTCGCGACCGCGGACGATCATCTTCTGGTAGACGCTGTAGTAGTGCTTGGGGCGCCCGGTGACGGTCGCCTTGATCCTGGCCGCCCGGAAGTCGCCGACGACCTGGTCGGTGACCGTGGTGAGGTACTCGTCCCGCTTGGGGGCGCGCTCGGCGACCAGGCGGACGATCTCGTCGTACATCTTGGGGTAGAGGATCGCGAAGGCGAGGTCCTCCAGCTCCCACTTGATGGTGTTCATCCCGAGGCGGTGCGCCAGCGGAGCGTAGATCTCCAGGGTCTCCCTGGCCTTCTTCTCCTGCTTCTCGCGCTTGAGGTAGCGCATGGTCCGCATGTTGTGCAGCCGGTCGGCCAGCTTGATCACCAGCACCCGCGGGTCCTTGGCCATTGCCACGACCATCTTGCGGACCGTCTCGGCCTGCGCGGCCTCGCCGAACTTGACCTTGTCCAGCTTGGTGACGCCGTCGACCAGCATCGCGACGGTGTCGCCGAAGTCGCGGCGCAGCGTCTCCAGGCCGTAGTCGGTGTCCTCGACGGTGTCGTGCAGCAGGCCCGCCATCAGCGTCGCGGTGTCCATCCCCAGCTCGGCCAGGATGGTGGCGACGGCCAGCGGGTGGGTGATGTACGGGTCGCCGCTCTTGCGCTTCTGGCCGCGGTGCCAGCGCTCGGCGATCTGGTAGGCCCGCTCCAGGGTGACCAGGTCGGCCTTGGGGTCGTTGCCGCGGACGATCCGGAACAGCGGTTCGAGGACCGGGTTGAGGGTGCTGGTGCGCTGGCCGCCGAGCCGGGCGAGCCGGGCCCGCACCCGGCTGGGCGAGGGCGCGACAGGGCGCGGCGCGACCGACGCCCCGTCCTTGGCGACCGGGGCGCTCGGGGCCTTGGCAGCCGGGGTGCCCGGGGCAGCGGAGGCGCCGTCCTGCGCGTCGGCAGCGGTGGGCACGACCTCGTCCGGCAATTGCTCTCCTGATGCATCGCGCCGACTGGACGGTACGGCGATGCTTCATGATACCGAGTGACGGATTCGGCCGTGCGGGGCGCCGCCGCCGAGCCGGGTGGCACCCGGCTCGGCGGCCCAGCCGGACCCGGTTACGAGAGGTGCAGGGTGGGGCTGATGCTGACGGAGTAGTTGTTGCCGGGCTCGGTCACGGTGATGACCGTCCGGTAGTTGTGGCCCTTGGTCCCGGTAATGCCGATGGGGCCGTGGTGGCCGAGGCCGCAGCTCTCCACGTGGGTCCACTCCTGACCCGTCCCCGTGTCTTCGAGGAAAATGGTGACCGTGGTGCACTTCGGCATCTTGTTGAAGTAGCCGTCCGACTTCACCGTGGTCCCCGAGGCACTGATGCACGCCTCGACGGAGTCGCCCTCGGTCCCCTGGGTGATGCAGCCACCGCCGCTGCTCATGGGCTTGATGATGTTCGGCGCCGCCGCCGCGTGCGCGGGCAGCGTGGCGGCGAAGGCCAGCGCCGGCACCGCCACCGTGAGCAGCCCCGCCCGGGTGATGGTCTTGGCTATACGGGACATGAATTCTCCAGAGTCTCGTGCATTTCCGGACAAATGATTGCGAAGGTGAAATGACCAACTGAAGTAATCCTTACAGGAACTGATAACAGCGGCGTATGATCCGCGTAATACTTCGCATACTTCCTTGATCAGAACGCGCAGGAGCCCTGAGGGACGAGGGTCAGCGCCGACAGCACTGCGGGTGTCACCGAAGGAGGCTGCTCGGTGCCGGCGTAGTAGTCGAGCAACCGCTCCCGGGCGGCCTCGTGCTCCCACGCCTCCGGTCCCCCTGCCCCGGCGCCCGCCGCCACGCCGCGGGCGTAGAGCTGGACCAGGTCATGGAAGCGGTACCGCCCCGGAGCCTGCTGGACGAGCAGATTCCGGTCCAGCAGTGACTCCAGCAGCCGCTCCGCGTCCGCCGGCTCCCGCCCGGTCGCGGCCGGGCCCAGCAGGGCCGCTGCGGCACAGCCGTCGAAGTCGGCGCCGGGCACCAGGCTGAGACGCCGAAAGAGCAGTTGCTCGGCGGCCGGCAAGGCGCTGTAGGAGCAGTCGAAGTCGACCACCAGGCTCCGCTCCCCGTCGCTGAGATGGTCGAGGCGTGCCTTCTCGTCCCGCAGCAGCGCAGCCAGTTCCTCAGGCCGTAGCACCGGGTGGTGGCGCAGCCTGGCCGCGATGATCCGCAGCGCCTGGGGCAGGCAGCCACAGAGGGAGATGATCTCCTCGGTCGCCGGATTCCCCACCGGCAGCCGCTCCGTCCCGGCCACGGTGTGCAGCAGCGCGCGTGCCTCGGCACGGGACAGCGGGTCCAGGTGCAGCGGGTCCGCGTCGTCCAGGCCGGCCAGTCGGCGACGGCTGGTGATGAGCACCAGGCTTCCCGGAGCACCCGGCAGCAACGGCCGGACCTGGGCCGTGCTCGCGGCGTTGTCCAGCAGGATCAGCGTCCGGGTCCCGGCCAGCCGGTCCCGGTAGAACGCGGCGCGTTCACCAGGCTCTCCGGGGATGGAGCGGGGATCCGCGCCGAGCGAGCGGAGCAGCCGCCCCAGGGCCTCGGCCGAGGTCAGCGGTGCCCGGCCGGGTGTGTGGCCGTGCAGGTCGAGGAACAGCTGGCCGTCCGGGAACCGCTCGGCCAGCCGGTGCGCGGCGTGCACCACGAGGGCGGTCTTGCCCACTCCGCCCATGCCGTCGATGGCGGAGACCACGACCGTGCCGACGTCCGGTCCGTCCGGCCCGTCGGCTCCGGCCGCGTCCGCCTGTTCCGCCAGGGCGAGCAATGTCAGCAGTTCCCCGGAGCGGCCGGTGAACGCGCGGGTGTCCGCCGGAAGCTGCCGGACCCCGGAGCCGCTGTTCCGCGGTCCGGAGGCGGCGGCCACGGCATCGGCACCGTCAGGGATCGTCACGGGGGCGTGCGCCTCGGGTTCCGCTCCTTCGGCGCCCCCGCCCTGCCCGCTGTCCGGGCGGGGTACGGGATCAGGGCCGAGTGCGGGATCCGAGCCGAGGATGCGGCTGTGCAGGTGCCGCAGCGGCCCGGAGGGCTCCACACCCAACTCGTCGACCAGGGTCCGGCGCAGCGCTTGGAAGGCCTCCAGTGCCTCCGCCTGCCGACCGGACCGGTACAGCGCCAGCATCAGCTGGCCGTGCAGCGCCTCTCGGAGCGGATGCGCCCCGGCCAGTCCGCGGAGTTCCGGGACCAGTTCCTGGTGCCGCCCCAGGGACAGGTCGGCCGCTATCCGGTCCTGCCAGGCTGTCAGCCTGGTCTCCAGCAGTTGCCGGACCCGGACCAGCACATCGGCGGTCTGCGGAAGGTCGGTCAACGGATCGCCGCGCCACAGGGCGAGGGCAGCGGCCAGGGCGCGGCTCGCACCCTGGTGGTCCCCCCTCGCGAGCAGGGAGTGCCCGGTACGGCAGCCCAGGAGGAATTCGGCCTCGTCCAGTTCCCCGTCGAGGACGTCGACCCGGTACCCGGGCGCGACCGTCCGGATACGCGCCCCGGCCTCCCGGCCCAGTTGCCGACGCAGACGCAGCACGTGGTTCCGGAGGCCCGCGGCAGCCGTCGCCGGTGGACGCTCCCCCCCACACCGCCACGGTCAACTGCTCCGTGGAGACCACCTGGTTCGCGTGGAGCAGGAGGACCAGGAGCACCATCCGGGGCATCCCCGACGGAACCGCCGGCTCGCTCCCGCCGACTTCGACACCCACTGGTCCGAGAAGATTGAACCGCACGACGAGCCCCCGTGTTTCTGCTTGCACTCCGCCCCGCATACCTCTGGCGTCGATCGTAAGAGATCGAATCGCCGGGTACGACGGAGGCGGCCCCCGGCCGGTGCCGGGAGCCGCCTCGTCGGAACGTGCCTCAGATCGCGATGATCGCTTCCAGCGGTGCGCCGCCCAGGTGCGGGGCGAGGCGCTCACGGCCGCCGAGGAAGCCCAGCTCCATCAGCACCACCACCCCGGCCAGCTCCGCCCCGGCCCGGCGGACCAGGTCGAGCGAGGCCTCGACGGTGCCGCCGGTGGCGAGCACGTCGTCGACCACCAGCACCCGCTCACCGGGGGTGAAGGCGTCCTGCTGGACCTCCACCACCGCGGAGCCGTACTCCAGGTCGTAGGACTGCCGGTGCAGGGCGCCCGGGAGCTTGCCCTCCTTGCGGACCGGGACGAAGCCCGCCCCGGCCGCGTAGGCGGCCGGAGCGGCCAGGATGAAGCCGCGCGCCTCAAGCCCGACGACCTTGGTCGCGCCCAGCGCCCTGGCCCGCTCCGCCAGGTGGTCGACCAGGCCGGCGAAGGCCTCGGCGTCGTCCAGCAGCGGTGCGATGTCCTTGAAGACCACTCCGGGCTTGGGGTAGTCGGGGACGTCGCGGATCCGGGCGGCCAGGCGCGCGGCCAGGTCGTCGGTGCTCATACGGTCTGCTGCCTCTCGGTCACTTGCGCCGGCCGGTGGACCGGCGGTCGCTGCGGCTGCGGTTGGTCGGCTGGCGGCGGACGCCGGTCGACGTGACGGTTCCGCTGCCGCTGCCGACGGGGATGTTCCCCTCGTCGTCCTCGTCGACGTCCTGGGGGTCGTCGTCCTTGGCCACGGTGAGGCCGGCGGCCTCGGCCTTGGCGTCGGCGGCCTTGCGCAGGGCGACCTTCTTGGCCAGCGCGATGTTCTCCGGCTGCTTCTCCTTGAGCCAGGCCACCAGCGGGGTGGCGACGCAGATCGAGGAGTAGGCGCCGGCGCTCAGGCCGACGAACAGGGCGAGCGAGATGTCGTTCAGCGTCCCGGCGCCGAGCAGCCCGCCGCCGATGAACAGCAGCGCGGCGACCGGCAGCAGCGCCAGGATCGTGGTGTTGACCGACCGGACCAGGGTGCTGTTCAGCGAGCGGTTGGCCGCGTCGCTGTAGTTCAGCCTGGTCTGGCTGCCCAGGGACTTGGTGGCGTCCTTGAGGCCGTCGAAGACCACGACCGTGTCGTACAGCGAGTAGCCGAGGACGGTCAGGAAGCCGATCACCGTGCCGGAGGTGACGCTGAAGCCCAGCAGGGCGTAGACGCCGACGGTGATCACCAGGTCGTGCAGCAGCGCGACCAGGGCGCCGACCGCTAGTCGCCACTCGAAGGCGACGGCGAGGTAGAGCGTCACCAGGATCATGAAGGCGATCAGACCGTAGAGCGCCTTCTGGCTGATGTCCTTGCCCCAGCTGGCGCCGATCTCCTGGGTGCTGATCGACCCGGCCGGGACACCCAGTTCGGTCGACAGCCCGTTGACCATCTCCTGGGTGCTCTTTTTCTCCCCGGTGCTGATCTGGATCGTGATCTGCTCGCCCTTGGAGCTCTTCGCCGACTGCACCAGCGGCGTGTTGTCGCCGGTGATCTTGTCGGCGGCGGTCTGGGCTTGGCTGACGCTGATTCCGGGCTTGGTGATCGTGTAGATCTGGCCGCCCTTGAACTCGATGCCGAGGTTCAGTCCGCGCAGCCCGAGGCCGAGCACGGCGGCCAGCAGGATCACCCCGGAGATGATCACCCAGAGCTTACGGCGGCCGACGAAGTCGAAGCCGACCTCACCGGTGTACAGCCGGTGGCCGAAGTTGCCGAAACGCGACATCTGCTCAAGCCTCCTTCGGGGCGGCGGGGAGCGGCCGACGGCCACCGCGCAGCGGCGGTCGCACGCCGAGGCGCTTGGGGTCGAGCCCCGACATGGGGTGGCCGTCGGCGAAGAACCGGCGGCGGGCCAGCAGCGTGATCAACGGCTTGGTGAAGAGGAAGATCACCACGACGTCGAGCAGGGTGGTCAGGCCCAGCGTGAACGCGAAGCCCTGGACCTTGCCGACGGTGAAGAAGTACAGCACCGCGGCGGCCAGGAAGGACACGAAGTCCGCGACCAGGATGGTGCGCCGGGCCTTGGGCCAGGCCCGCTGCACGGCCGGGCGCAGCGAGGTGCCGTGCCGGAGTTCGTCGCGGATTCTCTCGAAGTAGACGACGAAGGAGTCCGCGGTGATACCGATGGCCACGATGGCGCCGCAGACCGCCGGCAGGTTCAGGGTGAACTGGATCCCCGCACCGAGCAGGCACATCAGCGAGTAGGTCAGCGCCGCCGAGACCATCAGGCCGGCGATGGCCACCAGGCCGAGGCCGCGGTAGTACAGCAGCGAGTAGAGCACCACCAGGGCCAGGCCGATCGCGCCGGAGACCATCCCGGCGGTGAGCTGGCTGCCGCCGAGCTCGGGCGAGACGGTGGTGACGTCCGGCAGGGTGAGCGTCAGCGGGATGGCACCGGCGTTCAGCACGGTGGCAAGGTCGTTGGCGGACTTCTGGTCGAAGTTGCCGGTGATCTGCGCCTGGCCGCCGAGGATCGGGGTGTTGACCGACGGGGCGGACACCACCGCGCCGTCGAGCACGATCGCGAACTGGTTGGTCGGCGGCTTGGCCGAGTTGCCGGACAGCTGGGTGGTGACCTTGCCGAACTTCGCGTTGCCCGAGCCGTTGAAGCCGAGGTCCACCTGCCACTGCCCGGTCTGCTGGCTCAGGCCGGCCGAGGCGTTGCTGATGTCGGTGCCGGGCACGGCGACCGGGCCGAGCGCGTACTTGATCCAGCCGGCGCTGCCGTCCGAGGAGCAGGCGACGGTATTGCCGGTCTCCGAGAGCTGGTAGTCCTTCCGCTGCGCGGCCTTGGAGCAGTCCAGGTTGTTGAACTGGGTGGCGATGTCGGACGGGGGGCTGCCCTGCTGCGAGCCGGCGATGGTGGCGGTGCCGGCCGCCGGCGGCGCAGCCGGGGTCGACGGGGCGACCGTCGCGGCGGCCGACGGCGTGCCTGCCGCGGTGGCGCTGGCCGTGCTGGCCGCCTTGAGGTCGCCGGTGACGGCGTCGCCCTGGGTCTTGGCCGCGGTCGGGGTGGCCGCGCTGGACGGCGCGGTCGCGACCGTGGAACCGGTCGCGGTGGCGGAGGGAGTCGCGGTGGCGGAGCCCGAGGCGGTGGGGGTGGGCGCGGCGGCCGGAGCGGTCCCGGAGAAGGCTGTGGCGATCACCGGGCGGAAGTACATCACCGCGGACTTGGTGATCTGCTCCTCGGCCGTCGTGGGGTCGGTCCCGGCAGGCAGCGTCACCACGATGTTCTTGCTGCCCTCGGTCTGCACCTGGGCCTCGGAGACACCGAAGGCGTTGAACCGCTTGTTCAGGATCGCCACGGTCTCGTTGAGGCTGGTGGAGTTGACCGCGCTGGCCGGCTTTCCGGGCGGCGGGGCCGCCTGTGCCGTGATGCTGGTGCCGCCCTTGAGGTCGATGCCGAGGTGCGGCGTGGTGTTCCCGGTGGCGAACATGATGCCCACCAGGGCCACGACGGCCACCAGGACCAGACTCAGCGCACGCCCCGGGTATCCGTCACGCGGACGGGATTTCGGTGATGCCACCTTCTCGATTCTCTCTGTCCATGCCGTGGGTGGGACGCGCCACCACCGCCGGGGTCCCGGCGGACAGGGGGTGGGCACGGCCACGACGCAGCGGTCGGGTGAAGCCGACCCGGAGGCGGAGCCTCCGGAACGTATGCCGTTGGGGGCAGGCTACTTGGCGCTGACGCCCTTGTCTGCCACGGGCTCCTCCGCGGCCGTCTCGGCCGCCGCCCCGGTCTCGTCCGCGGGGGCGTCGACCGGCTTTTCCAGGCTGGGGGCCTTGTCGAGCGCGATCGGGGCCTCGGTCTCGCCCGCGGTCAGGTCCTCGGCCTCGGCGTCGCCGTCGACCTCGTCGTCCTCGGGCTCGTCACCGTGGACGATGCGGTTGTACTCGGCGCCGTCCAGCACGACCGCGACGGCGCTCTTGGAGTAGATCGCGTGCACGCCGGGGGCGACCTCAAGCTCGACGGAGTCGTCGTTCACGGCCTTGACCAGGGCGTACATGCCGCCGATGGTGCGCACACCGGAGCCGGGCTCCATCTTGTTGCGCATCTCGGACGCCGCTGCCTGCTTCTTCTTGGCAGAGCGGGTCATCATGAACATGGCCCCCATCATGACGACCATGACGATGAGGAGAGAGGAGGAACTCATGACTGACTGATCCTTTGCGAGGCCGCAGGGGAAGCGGCCTGTCATGGGGGGCGGACTGCCACGTTCTGATGGGGGTGGCAAGGGCGGAGTCTAGGCGACCCACCGTGGACGGACAACGTAGAGCATGTCACCCCGGTTCCATGAAACGCGAGCCTCGCGCACACCTGTCCGTCCGATCATTCCTCCGAGCCGCCCTCGGAGCCGGTCCGGAACAGCTCCTGCTGGGTCGGCAGAGCGGCGTGCGGAGGGGCCTGCGGGGGGGTGATCCCGAGGTGCGCCCAGGCCGCGGCGGTGGCGATCCGGCCGCGCGGGGTCCGGGCCAGCAGGCCCTCGCGGACAAGGAACGGCTCGGCGACCTCCTCGACCGTCTCGCTCTCCTCCCCCACCGCCACCGCCAGCGTGGACAGGCCGACCGGGCCGCCGCCGAACAGCTTGAGCAGGGCGTGCAGCACCGCGCGGTCCAACCGGTCCAGGCCGCGGGCGTCCACCTCGTACACCGCCAGGGCCGCCGCGGCGATCTCCTGGTTGACCAGGCCGTCATGCCTGACCTGGGCGTAGTCGCGGACCCTGCGCAGCAGCCGGTTGGCGATCCGGGGGGTGCCGCGGGAGCGCCCGGCGATCTCCGCGGCGGCGTCGGCGTCGATCTGCACGTCCAGCAGCCGGGCCGAGCGGTGGATCACCCGCTCCAGCTCGGCCGGGGCGTAGAACTCCATGTGGCCGGTGAAGCCGAACCGGTCCCGCAGCGGCGGCGGCAGCAGCCCGGCCCTGGTGGTCGCGCCGACCAGGGTGAACGGCGGCAGCTCCAGCGGGATGGCGGTGGCCCCCGGGCCCTTGCCGACGATGACGTCGACCCGGAAGTCCTCCATCGCCATGTAGAGCATCTCCTCGGCCGGCCGGGACATCCGATGGATCTCGTCCAGGAACAGCACCTCGCCCTCGGTCAGCGAGGAGAGGATCGCGGCGAGGTCTCCGGCGTGCTGGATGGCGGGGCCCGAGGTGATCCGGATCGGGGCGTTCAGCTCGGCCGCGATGATCATCGCCAGGGTGGTCTTGCCGAGTCCGGGCGGACCGCTGAGCAGCACGTGGTCCGGGGTGGCGGCGCGATGCCGGGCCGCCTGGAGCACCAGCGAGAGCTGCTCACGGACCCGCTCCTGGCCGATGAACTCGTCCAGGTCCCTGGGGCGCAGCGCGGCCTCGACCGCGCGGTCCTCGCCGTCCGCCCCGGCCGAGACCGGCGAGAGGCCGGGCCCGGCGCCGGGGGCTGAGGGTTCGTCATAGGGGTTCACGGCGGCGGTCCTCAGCGGGTGCGGTTGCGGGTTCGGAGGGCGCTGCGGAGCAGGGCCGAGATGTCGGGCTTGGCCTGGGCCTCGGCCTCGGGGGTGACCGCGACCACGGCGTCCTCGGCCTCGCGCGGGGCGAAGCCGAGGCCGACCAGGGCCGCGTGCAGCTGCTCGGACCAGGGCGCGGGCCCGGCCGCGACGGCGCGCTGGCGGCCGACCCCGGCGCCGGTGGGCGCGCCGAGCCGGTCCTTGAGCTCGATCAGCAGCTTCTGCGCGCCCTTGGGGCCGATCCCGGGCACGGCGGTGAGCGCCTTGGCGTCGCCGCGCAGGACGGCGGTGCGCAGCGCGTCCGGGCTGTGCACGGCCAGCATGGCCTGGGCCACCTTGGGGCCGATGCCGCTGGCGGTCTGCAGCAGTTCGAAGGTCTGCCGCTCGTCGTCGTCGACGAAGCCGTAGAGGGTGAGTGAGTCCTCACGCACCACCAGGGAGGTGGCCAGCCGGGCCTCCTCGCCGATCCGCAGCGGGGCCAGCACCGCGGGCGCGCACTGGACCAGCATGCCGACCCCGCCGACCTCGATCACGGCCGAGGCGGGGCCGAGGGCGGCCACCGGGCCACTGACGAAGGCGATCATCGGCGGTACTCCTTGGGACGGCGGCCGGTCGGGACGCCCGACCCGGCCACGCTGGCAGCGGCGGTGCGGGGAGCGGCGGTGCGGGGAGCGGCGGTGCGGGCGGCGGCCGGGGCGGTACGGGCGACCGCGGCGGCGATCCGGTCGGTGGCCGCGCCGCGCCAGATGTGGCAGATGGCCAGCGCCAGCGCGTCGGCGGCGTCGGCCGGCTTGGGCGGTGCGTCCAGCCGCAGCAGCCGGGTGACCATCGCCCCGACCTGTGCCTTGTCGGCCCGGCCGTTGCCGGTGACAGCGGCCTTGACCTCGCTGGGGGTGTGCAGGGTGACCGGGATGCCGCGGCGGGTGGCGCAGAGCATGGCGACCGCGCTGGCCTGCGCGGTGCCCATCACCGTGCGGACGTTGTGCTGGGCGAAGACCCGTTCCACCGCGACGAGTTCGGGCCGGTGCTGGTCGAACCACAGCTCCAGGCCCTGCTCGATCTTCAGCAGCCGGTGCGCCACGTCCTCGTCGGCGGGGGTGCGGACCACGCCGCAGGCGACCATCCGCAGCGAGCGGCCCGCCTCGCCGTCCACCACGCCGACGCCGCAGCGGGTCAGCCCCGGGTCCACCCCCAGTACGCGCACGCGCCGCCATCCTCCCGATCGAACCGAACACCCGCGCAGAACACCTGCGTGGTGAGGCTATCGCTCCCCGCCGACAACCCCGCCCCGGACATGCCGCCGCCCGGCACCCGCGGGGGATGCCGGGCGGCGGGTACGGCGGTCCTACTCCTCCTCGTCCAGCTCCGCGGCGGCCTCGGCGGAGAGGTCGAAGTTGGCGAAGACGTTCTGCACGTCGTCGCTGTCCTCCAGTGCGTCGATCAGCTTGAAGATCTTGCGGGCGCCGTCGGCGTCCAACTCGACCTGCACGCTGGGGACGAAGCTGGCGTCGGCGGAGTCGTAGTCGATCCCGGCCTCCTGGAGCGCGGTGCGGACCGCGACCATGTCGGTGGCCTCGCTGATCACCTCGAAGTTCTCGCCGAGGTCGTTGACCTCCTCGGCGCCCGCGTCCAGGACCGCGTCCAGGACGGTGTCCTCGTCGAGCTTGTCGCCCTTGGCAACGACGATGACGCCCTTGCGGTTGAACATGTAGGAGACCGAGCCGGGGTCGGCCATCGAGCCGCCGTTGCGGGTCATCGCCACCCGCACGTCGGAGGCGGCGCGGTTGCGGTTGTCGGTCAGACACTCGATCAGCACCGCGACGCCGTTGGGGCCGTAGCCCTCGTACATGATCGTGGAGTAGTCGGCGCCGCCGGCCTCGGCACCGGAGCCGCGCTTGACCGCGCGGTTGATGTTGTCGATCGGCACCGAGCTCTTCTTGGCCTTCTGGATGGCGTCGTAGAGCGTCGGGTTGCCGGCCGGGTCACCGCCGCCGGTGCGGGCCGCCACCTCGATGTTCTTGATCATCTTGGCGAAGAGCTTGCCGCGCTTCGCGTCGATGGCGGCCTTCTTGTGCTTGGTGGTAGCCCATTTGGAGTGGCCGGACATCGAGTAGCTCCTTCAATACGCAACACCAAAGAAATGAACAGGGGAGATCCTACGCGTTGCGGACCATGTCCACGAAGTACCGGTGCACCCGGCTGTCGCCGCTCAGTTCCGGGTGGAACGAGGTGGCCAGCAGCGGGCCCTGACGCACCGCGACCACGCGCTGGTCGCCCAGGTCGGCCAGCACCTGCACGCCCTGGCCGACCGACTCGACCCAGGGCGCCCGGATGAAGATCCCGTGCACCGGGCCGCCGTCCAGGCCGCGGAAGTCGACGTCCTGCTCGAACGACTCGTTCTGCCGACCGAAGGCGTTGCGGCGCACGGTCATGTCGATGCCGCCGACCGACTGCTGGTCGTCCCGGCCGTCCAGGATCTTGTCGGCCAGCATGATCATGCCGGCGCAGGAGCCGTACACCGGCATCCCGGCCGCGACCCGGGCCCGCAGCGGGTCCATCAGGCCGAAGAGCAGCGCCAGCTTGGACATCGTGGTGGACTCGCCGCCGGGGATGACCAGCGCGTCGATCTCCGCGAGTTCCTCCGGACGGCGGACCGGGCGGGCCACGGCGTCCGCCTCGACCAGGGCCAGGGCGTGCTCCCGCACGTCGCCCTGCAGGGCGAGCACCCCGATGACAGGTGAACTCTTCACAGCGGAGACCTCTTCGGAACTCTGGGGGCTTCGGAACTCTGGGGCGGAACGAGGAAGGTGGGGAGCACCGGCCCGCAGGCCCGCGCTCCCCACCCGTGGGGCGTGCTACCAGCCGCGGTTGGCGTAGCGCTCGGTCTCGGGGAGGGTGTCGCAGTTGATGCCGACCATGGCCTCGCCCAGGCCGCGCGAGACGTCCGCGATGACCTTGGGGTCGTCCCAGAAGGTGGTGGCCTTGACGATGGCCTCGGCGCGCTTGGCCGGGTCGCCGGACTTGAAGATGCCGGAGCCGACGAAGACGCCCTCGGCGCCCAGGTGCATCATCAGCGCGGCGTCGGCCGGGGTGGCCACCCCGCCCGCGGAGAACAGCACCACCGGGAGCTTGCCCAGCTCGGCGACCTCGGCGACCAGCTCGTACGGGGCGCGCAGCTCCTTGGCGGCGGCGTAGAGCTCGTTGTTGTCCAGAGCGCGCAGCTTGCCGATGTCGCCGCGGATCTGCCGCATGTGGCGGACCGCCTCGACCACGTTGCCGGTGCCGGCCTCGCCCTTGGAGCGGATCATGGCCGCACCCTCGGCGATCCGGCGCAGCGCCTCGCCCAGGTTGGTGGCGCCGCAGACGAAGGGGGTGGTGAACGCCCACTTGTCGCTGTGGTTGACCTCGTCGGCCGGGGTCAGCACCTCGGACTCGTCGATGTAGTCGACGCCGAGCGACTGCAGGATCTGCGCCTCGACGATGTGGCCGATCCGGGACTTGGCCATGACCGGGATGGAGACCGCGCTGATGATGCCGTCGATCATGTCCGGGTCGGACATGCGCGCCACGCCGCCGTCCTTGCGGATGTCGGCCGGGACCCGCTCCAGGGCCATGACCGCCACGGCGCCGGCGTCCTCGGCGATCTTCGCCTGCTCGGCGTTGACGACGTCCATGATCACGCCGCCCTTGAGCTGCTCGGCCATGCCGCGCTTGACGCGGGCGGTGCCGACCGCGGGGTTGCTGCTGGGAGCCGGGGTGTTGGTGGACACGAATGACCTCACTGAAGACACGGACACGGTGCGATAAGCCCAATGGTAGGCCTGTATCGACCCTAGCCGATGCTCCACCCGGTCCACCTGGGCCTGCGCCGATACTCCGCAGTGGTGCGTGTCACGCGGGGCGTGTGGTGTCAGGCGCGGGTGAGCGCGGCCGGGGCCTCGTCGTCCATCTCGAAGGTGAGCGGGAACGGGGCGTGTCCGGCGAGGCGGAACAGCCGCACCACCCGGTGCCTGCGCACCGCCCGCGCGGCCCGGACCGAGTCGTTGTGGAAGGTCCGCGCCATCGGCGCCCGCCGGGTCGCCGACGCCAGGTCGGCCACCAGGTCGTCGCCGCCCGGCACCGCGCGCAGCTCCTTGACCTGCTGAGGCTCGCCGAAGACCGCCCGCAGCGCCTGGCTCAGCTCGCTCTCGGCGACCTCGCGCCGCTCCTCGTCCGCGGTGCGCGCGGCGTGCGCGGCCTGGTAGAGCACGATCGAGGAGGCCGGGTCCAGCAGCGTGGACGTGGCCAGCTCCAGGGTGGTCGCCGAGCGGCGCAGCAGCTGCGCGTCCAGGCCGGCCCGCGCGGCGTCGATCCGCGCGTGCAGCCGGTCCAGCCGTCCCGCGGTCCAGCTCAGGTAGAGGCCGATCACGACGACGGCGAGGACGATCCAGATCCAGATGCTCACAGCGGCTTAGCTTAGAGGGTGGTGTCCCTGGCCAGGCCGAGGCGGGCGCGCCAGCCGCCGCCCGGGTCCGCGTCCACGAGGGCGGCGGCGCCGGTGGTGACCGTCTCGTAGACGGAGAGGATGTCCGCGCCGACGGTCTCCCAGTCGAACCGGCGGACGTGCGCGGCGCCGGACGCGCGCAGCGCGGCCAGCCGGTCCGGGTCGCCGAGCAGCCGGATCGCGGCGGCGGCCAGCGCCTCCGCGTCCTCGACCGGGAACAGCTCGCCGGCCGCTCCCCCGTCCAGCACCTGCCGGAACGCGTCCAGGTCGCTGGCCAGCACCGGGGCGCCCGCGGACATCGCCTCGACCAGGATGATGCCGAAGCTCTCGCCGCCGGTGTTGGGCGCGACGTAGACGTCGACGCTGCGCAGCAGCGAGGCCTTCTCATGGTCGGTGACCATGCCGAGGAACTCGATCCTGGACCTGACCTCGGGCGGCAGCCCCTTGACCGCCTCCTCCTCGTCGCCCTTCCCGGCCACCAGCAGCCGTACGCCGGGGCGCGCGGCGATGATCCGGGGCAGCGCCTCCAGCAGCGTCGGCAGGCCCTTGCGCGGCTCGTTGATCCGGCCGACGAAGCCGATGGTGCCGCCGGACCACTCCGGGCGCGGCTCGGCGTCGGCGAAGAAGCCGACGTCGACGCCGTTGGGGATGACCACGGCGTCGCCGCCGAAGTGCTCGACCAGGGTGCGCCGGGCGTACTCGCTGACCGCGATCCGGGCGCTGATCTTCTCCAGCGCCGGCTGCAGCAGCGGTTCGGCCGCGACCATGGCGCGGGAGCGCGGGTTGGAGGTGTGGAAGGTCGCCACGATCGGCCCGTCGGCGGCCCAGCAGGCCAGCATCGACAGGCTCGGCGAGACCGGCTCGTGCACGTGCAGCACGTCGAAGCGGCCGTCGTGCAGCCAGCGGCGGACCCGCGCGGCGGACAGCAGGCCGAAGCTCAGCCGGGCCACCGAGCCGTTGTAGGGCACCGGCACCGCCCGGCCCGCGGACACCACGTAGGGCGGGACCGGCAGCTCGTCGTCGGCCGGGGCCAGCACCGAGACCTCGTGGCCGAGCGCGATCAGGTGCTCGGCCAGGTCCCTGATGTGGAACTGGACGCCGCCGGGGACGTCCCAGGCGTAGGGGCAGACGATGCCGATCCTCACTGCACGGTCTCCTCGGGTGCGGGCCGGGTGCTCGCGGCGAGCCGGGCCGGGTCGACGTCGGCGAGCCAGAAGCGCTGCAGCATGTGCCAGTCCTGCGGGTGCTCGCGCACCCCTTCGGACCAGACGTCGGCCAGCGCCTGGGTCATCGTCGCGGCCTTCTCCCGCTTGCTGCCGGTCCCGGGGACGGCGACCTCCTCGTGCACCCGGCCCTTCATCACCGGGGTGCCGTCGTACCAGAGGGTGACCGGGAGCAGCGCCGCCCCGGTCTGCACCGCCAGCACCGCGGGCCCGGCCGGCATCCTGGCGGCCTCGCCCAGGAAGTCCACGTCCACCCCGGAGGCGGACAGGTCGCGGTCGCCGACCAGGCAGACCAGGCCGCCCTCGCGCAGCCGCTTGGCCAGCGTGGCAAGGGTGTTGGCGCCGCCGGTGAGCGGCAGCACCTCCATCCCCAGGCCCTCGCGGTAGGCGACGAAGCGATCGAACAGCTTCTCCGGCCTCAGCCGCTCGGCGACCGTGGCGAAGGGGTAGCCGCGGACCACCACCCAGGCCCCGGCCAGGTCCCAGTTGCCCATGTGCGGCAGCGCCAGCACCGCGCCCCGGCCCGAGGCCATCGCCGCGTCCAGCCGCTCGACGAACTCCGGCTCGAACGAGGCCTTGACCCGCTCCCGGCTCCACACCGGCATCCGGAACGACTCGCACCAGTAGCGCAGGTAGCTGCGCATCCCGGCCCGGACCAGCTCGGCGAGTTCGGCGTCCGAGGCGTCCGGGCGGACCCGGCGCAGGTTGGCCTCAAGACGCAGCACGCTCTTGCCCCGGCGCTTCGCGACGGTGTCCGCGATCCGCTGGAACAGTCCGTTGGCCGCCGACTCGGGCAGCCGCTTCACCGCGCCCCAGCCGGCCGCGTAGGCGGCGTAGGTGAGCTGGTCGCCGATTCCGCTCACAGCCCGCCCTCCCCGGCCGCGACGGCCTCGGCGGCCTCCCTGCGGACCGTGAGCACCCGCTGGAACACGGTGATCAGGCTGCCCACCGCGATCAGCCACAGCGCGATCGGCAGCAGCCAGTCGATGTAGGGCACGCCGAACTGGTGCAGCCCGGCCAGCCCGGCCAGCACCAGCGTCACCACCAGCCGCTCGGCCCGCTCCACCAGCCCCTGGACGTCGCACTTGAGGCCCAGGCTCTCGGCCCGCGCCTTGGTGTACGACACCACCTGTCCGCTGGCCAGGCAGAACACCGCCACCGCGCAGAGCAGCAGGTTGTCGCCCTTGCCCGCGTACCAGAGCGCGATCCCGGCGAAGACCGCCGAGTCGGCGACCCGGTCCAGGGTGGAGTCCAGGAAGGCACCCCAGACGCTGCTGGTCCCGGCCTGGCGGGCCATGTTGCCGTCGACCAGGTCCGAGAAGACGAAGGCGGTGATCACCAGCGTGCCCCAGAAGAAACTGCCCCGGGGGAAGAACACCAGCGCGCCCGCGACCACCCCGCCCGTTCCGACCAGGGTCACCGCGTCCGGGCTGACCCCGATCCGCAGCAGGAACGCCGCGAAGGGGGTGAGCACCCGGGTGAAGAAAGCTCGCGCGTATTTGTTGAGCATGGGCCTTCCGACCGCTCCGATCTGGCTCCGCCGACAGCCGGGGACGCGTTCGGTCCCGGGCGGGGACATCGTATCCGTGGCGGAACCGCCGCTCGGGGCCGGGCACGCCGCCGGTGCGGCTGCTATGGACCTCGCGGCCCGCCGGTGACAGGCTCGAACTCACCGCGGGTGACCCTCCATCCACTCTGCGCGGGCCACCGTGGCGACCACTGGAGTGCGCGCGGGAGGAGAGCAGTCATGGGCGACAGGACGAACGGCCGTGCGGGAGCCGCCGGAAGGGCTCCCGCGGCCGACCGGGAACAGCGGATCCGCTCACTGCGGAACGTGGTCCTGGTCGGCCACAGCGGCGCGGGGAAGACCACCCTGGCCGAGAGCCTGGCCCTGGCCACCGGGGCGCTGACCCGGGCCGGGCGGGTGCAGGACGGCACCACCGTCTCCGACTACGACGAGATCGAGCACCGGCAGCAGCGCTCGGTGCAGCTGTCGCTGGTGCCGCTGGAGCACGCGGGCACCCGGATCAACCTGCTGGACACCCCCGGCTACGCCGACTTCACCGGCGAGCTGCGGGCCGGGCTGCGGGCTGCCGACGCCGCCCTGTTCGTGGTCGCCGCCACCGACGGGATCGACGGCGCGACCCGGCTGCTCTGGGCCGAGTGCGCCGCGGTCGGCATGCCCAGGGCCCTGGTGGTGACCAAGCTGGACGCCCCGCAGGCGGACTTCGCGGCCACTGTCGAGCTGTGCCGGGAGGCCTTCGGCGGCGACAACCCGGAGGCCGTGCTGCCGCTGCACCTGCCGGTCAACCACGGCCCCGAGGGCCCGGACGGACGGCCGCGGATCTCCGGTCTGCACGCGCTGCTCAGCGGCGGCTGCTACGACTACGCCGACGGGCACCGGGTCGAACGCGCCCCCGACGCCGAACCGGCCGGCGCCGCCGCGGCGGCCAGGGACCGGCTGATCGAGGCGGTCATCGCCGAGAGCGAGGACGAGGCGCTGATGGACCGCTACCTCGCCGGGGCCGAGATCGACGCCAAGACCCTGGTCGACGACCTGGAACGGGCGGTCGCCCGCGGCGCGTTCCACCCGGTGCTGGCCTCGGCGCTGCCGCTGGAGGGCTCCCGCGAGGGCCTCGGCAGCATCGAGCTGCTGGAACTGGTCACCGCCGGCTTCCCCTCCCCCGCCGAGCGCCCGCTGCCCGACGCCACCGCACCGGACGGCCGCAGCCGTCCGCCGCTGGCCTGCGACCCGGACGGGCCGCTGGCCGCCGAGGTGGTCCGCACCAGCGGCGACCAGTACGTCGGCCGGCTCAGCCTGGTCCGGGTGTTCTCCGGGACGCTGCAGCCGGACCAGCCGGTGCACGTCTCCGGGCACGGCCCGGCCGAGGGCGACCACCAGGACGACCACGACACCGACGAGCGGGTCGGCGCGCTGTCCTCGCCGTTCGGCCGGGTCCAGCACCAGGTCGCCGAGGCCTGCGCGGGCGACATCGTCTGCGTCGCCAAGCTGACCGGGGCCCGCACCGGCGACACCCTCTCCGCCCCGGCCGAACCGCTGCTGGTGGCCCCCTGGCAGATGCCGGAACCGCTGCTGCCGGTCGCGGTCGAGGCGCACAGCAGGACCGACGAGGACAAGCTGTCGCAGGGCCTGGCCCGGATCGTCGCCGAGGACCCCACCCTGCGCCTGGAGCAGAACCCGGACACCCACCAGCTGGTGCTGTGGTGCCTCGGCGAGGCCCACGCCGACGTGCTGCTGGAGCGGCTGCGCACCCGCTGCGGGGTCCAGGTCGACCGGGTCCCCTACACCGTCCCGCTGCGGGAGACCTTCGCCGGGCCGGGCCGCGGACGCGGACGGCACGTCAAGCAGTCCGGCGGGCACGGCCAGTTCGCCATCTGCGAGATCGAGGTGGAGCCGCTGCCGACCGGGGCCGGCTTCGAGTTCGTCGACCGGGTGGTCGGCGGGTCCGTGCCGCGGCAGTTCATCCCCTCGGTCGAGAAGGGCGTCCGGGCCCAGCTGGCCCGGGGCGTCAGCGCCGACTACCCGGTGGTGCACGTCCGGGTCACCCTGGTCGACGGCAAGGCGCACTCGGTCGACTCCTCCGACGCCGCGTTCCAGACCGCGGGCGCGCTGGCGCTGCGCGAGGCCGCCACCGAAGCCGGGGTCCGGCTGCTGGAACCGGTCGCCGCGCTGCGGGTGCTGGTCGCCGACGAGTACGTGGGCGCGGTGCTCGGCGACCTGTCGGCCCGGCGCGGCCGGGTCCAGGGAACCGAACCCGTGGGCGTCGGCCGAACCCTGGTCCGGGCCGAGGCGCCCGAGCTGGAGCTGGTCCGCTACGCCGTCGACCTGCGGCAACTGGCACACGGCGCGGGCGACTTCACCCGCTCCTACGCACGGCACGAGCCGATGCCGGACGCGGTGGCGGCGCGCCTGCGCCCGGGTTCTGACGGGTAATGGACTGACGCGGGGTGATCTGCGGCGATATCCTGGCTGCTCCGGCCTTCTGACGCCCGTTCAGCGGACGCCGGATACCGCCGATGGGAGGGGACCCCGTGGTCTGGCCGCAGATCCCGCGCACCGACGCACCGCACACCGCCGTCACCGCTTCGCTCTCGACGCTGGCGTACCGCGACGCCAAGGTCACCGACCTCACCGGGATCCACGAGGCCACCAACCACAAGGACGGCCACTTCGTCCTGTTCACCGCCAACCTCGGCGAGGCCTTCTGCCGGGCGGTGATGAAGCGCACCCTGGGCGCCGAGCGCAAACCCCTGGTCCCCTCCATCGGCACCGATCCGCGGCTGGTGGTCGAGCACTGCGTGGCCGCCGAGGCGCTGCGGCACGAGCGCGACAAGCGGCTCACCGTGGTCGCCCTGCTGACCGGGGTGCTGTTCCTGCCCGGCTTCCTGCTCTGGCTGCTCGCCTTCGAGGTGCGCCGCCGGAGCAGCCCCGAGCGGCGCTCGCTGTACGGGGGCGCGGTGATGACCGTGGTGGTGCTGCTGGCCGTGCTGTTCGCCTGGCGGCCGTTCGCGCACGGCTACGCGGGCCTCTACGTCCGGGTGATGATGCTGGTCCCGGTGCTCGGCTGGTTCATCGCGTTCCGCTTCTGCCTGCGCACCGCGGAGCAGCTGCGCGAGCGCTGGAACGCGGTGCTGGACGGCAGCGGCGTCGGCCCGATCGTCCGCGACGCGGTGCCGATCGGCCCCGGCGACGCCAGGGCCGAGGAGCTGCGCAAGGGCCTGGAGGCGCTGGCCGACGAGCAGGACACCAACGTCGCCCACTACGCCGGGCCCAAGGGAATACTGGAGATGGGCGTGCGCTGGGGCTCGTGGACCCTGGCCGAGAACCTGGACCCGCGCGAGGGCGTCACCGAGATACGCGCCTTCCACCCCTGGGACGTGGTCCGGAAGATCGAGGACCGGCTCAAGCTGATGACCCGCACCACCATGGCGGACAACGGCATCCCGCAGATGAAGGTGGGCCACTGGGTGGTGGAGTCGATACCCCCGGGCGCCGACGAGATCGGCCGGGCCTACGGCGCCGACAGGATGGACGGCCACCGGATGCGCCCCGCGGCGATCGCCGACCTGGCCAACGACAACACCCTGGGCCAGAACCTGCGGCACTACCTGGGCGCCCAGACCGTGCTCTGGAACGGCAAGTTGGTGGTCTCGCTGCTGATCAAGGCGACCCTGCTGGACCACATCCTGCGGGTGGAGATGACCGGCTACGCGATGGGCCCGATGGCGCCCATGTTCGACAAGAAGGCCAAGCCCGAGGAGAAGCAGGTAGCCAAGACCGGCAAGTTCTGGGAGGAGCGCACCGTCCACCAGCCGATCATGACCTCCGACGAGGTGGTCCGGCTGGCCCTGCGCGCCCCCTTCACCTGGCCCTTCGGCCAGTCGATGCTGGACTGGCTGGGCGGCACCCTCAAGCTGCCGGAGCCGTTCGGGCTGCGCTCCGCCTGGGCGAACACCCCGTGGAGCAACCGCTTCATGGCCGACGACGCGCTCCAGCTGGCGCTGCCGGTGCTGCGCGCGGTGCACCAGGCGACGATCCAGTTCCTGGCCGACCACGACGTGGACGTGGACCGGTTCAAGTTCCGCGCGCAGATCCTGGGCGCCGAGGTCCAGGGCGGCCGGCCCAGCCGGGTGGACGAGTACGACGTCTAGTCAGGACGCGTCGGGCCAGGCGTCCAGCAGCACCTTGCGGGTGTCCGCCAGTATCTGCGGCAGGATCCGGGTCTGCCCGATGATCGGCATGAAGTTGGTGTCGCCGCCCCACCGGGGCACCACGTGCTGGTGCAGGTGCGCGGCGATGCCGGCGCCGGCGATCGCGCCCTGGTTCAGGCCGATGTTGAAGCCCTGCGCACCGGACGCCGCCCGCAGCGCGGTCATCGCCTGCTTGGTGAGCTCGGCGACGTCCGCGGTCTCCTCCGGCGTCAGCTCGGTGTAGTCGGCGACGTGCCGGTACGGGACGGCCATCAGGTGCCCGCCGTTGTACGGGTACAGGTTGAGCACGGCGTAGGCGTGGCCGGCCCGGCGCAGGATCAGCCCGTCCTCGTCCGACATCGCCGGGATCGCGCAGAACGGGCAGCCGTCGGTCGGCTCGGGGCCGGTGGGCTTGTTCTCGCCCTTGATGTAGGCCATCCGGTGCGGGGTCCACAGGCGGCCGAAGCCGTCCGGCACACCTGCTCCGTCCTGCTGCTGCGGCTCCGTCGTCATGTCGATCAGCATAGGCGCTGACCCGCCGCGCACGGGGGGCGGGCTCATGGATGAACCCGCCCCCCGAGCGCGCCCCCAGCGCTGCTCCGGCGTCACACCTGGGCGCGGCTCTCCACGGCCTCCAGGATCTCCGCCAGCGCCTGGTCCCGCGGGATGCCGTTCTTCTGCTCGCCGTTGCGGTAGCGGAAGCTGACGGCGCCGTTGGCGACGTCCTCGTCACCGGCGATGACCATGAACGGGACCTTCAGCTTCTGCTGGTTGCGGATCTTCTTCTGCATCCGGTCGGACGAGGCGTCCACCTCCACCCGCAGCCCCTTGGCCTTCGCCTCGGCGGCGAACTCCTGGAGGTACTCGACGTGGGCGTCGCCGATCGGGATGCCCACCGCCTGGACCGGCGCCAGCCACGGCGGCATCGCGCCGGCGTAGTGCTCCAGCAGCACCGCGAAGAACCGCTCGATCGAGCCGAACAGCGCCCGGTGGATCATCACCGGCCGCTGCCGCGAGCCGTCGGCCGCGGTGTACTGCAGGTCGAACCGCTCGGGCAGGTTGAAGTCCAGCTGGATGGTGGACATCTGCCAGGTCCGGCCGATGGCGTCGCGGGCCTGCACCGAGATCTTCGGGCCGTAGAAGGCCGCGCCGCCCGGGTCGGGGGTCAGCGGGAGCCCCTGCTTCTCGGCGGCCTGGCGCAGGATCTCGGTCGCCTCCTCCCAGACCTCGTCGCTGCCGACGAACTTCTCCGGGTCCTTGGTGGAGAGCTCCAGGTAGAAGTCGGTCAGCCCGTAGTCCCGCAGCAGGCCGAGCACGAAGGTGAGCAGCGAGTCCAGCTCCTCCGCCATCTGCTCCCTGGTGCAGTAGATGTGCGCGTCGTCCTGGGTGAAGCCGCGGGCCCGGGTCAGCCCGTGCACCACGCCGGACTTCTCGTAGCGGTAGACCGTGCCGAACTCGAACAGCCGCAGCGGCAGTTCGCGGTACGAGCGGCCCCGCGCATCGAAGATCAGGTTGTGCATCGGGCAGTTCATCGGCTTGAGGTAGTAGTCCACCCCCTCGTCGAGCTGCATCGGCGGGTACATGCCGTCGGCGTACCAGTCCAGGTGGCCCGACTTCTCGAACAGCGCACCCTTGGTGGCGTGCGGGGTGTAGACGAACTCGTAGTTCTCCTGCTCGTGCCGCTTGCGCGAGTAGTCCTCCATCGAGCGGCGCATGATGCCGCCCTTGGGGTGGAACACCGCGAGGCCGGAGCCGATCTCGTCCGGGACGGAGAAGAGGTCGAGCTCGGCGCCGAGCTTGCGGTGGTCGCGCTTGGCGGCCTCCTCCAGGAAGTCCAGGTGCGCCTTGAGGTCGTCCTTGGTCGCCCAGGCGGTCCCGTAGATGCGCTGCAGCATCGGGTTCTTCTCGCTGCCGCGCCAGTACGCGGCGGCGTTGCGCATCAGCTTGAACGCCGGGACCCGGGTGGACGGCAGGTGCGGGCCGCGGCACAGGTCGCGCCAGCACAGGTCGCCGGTCTTCGGGTCCAGGTTGTCGTAGATGGTCAGCTCCGCGCCGCCCACCTCGACGTCCGCGCCGTCCTCGCCGGTGGCGCCGCCCTTGAGCCCGATCAGCTCCAGCTTGTAGGGCTCGTCGGCCAGTTCGACCCGGGCCGCCTCGTCGGTGACCACCCGGCGGGAGAACCGCTGCCCGCGCTTGATGATCTCGGTCATCTTCTTCTCGATGGCCTTGAGGTCCTCCGGGGTGAACGGCTTGTCCACGTCGAAGTCGTAGTAGAAGCCGTCCTTGACCGGCGGGCCGATGCCCAGCTTGGCCTCGGGGAACAGCTCCTGCACGGCCTGGGCCATGATGTGCGCGGTGGAGTGGCGCAGGATGGACAGCCCGTCCGGGCTGTCCACGGCGACCGGCTCGACCTCGTCGCCCTCGGCCAGGACGTGGGCCAGGTCCTTCAGCTCGCCGCCGATGCGGACCGCGACGACCGCGCGCTCGCCGGGGAAGAGGTCCGCCGCCGTGGTGCCCGTCGTCACCACGCGCTCTTCCCGATCGGGTTCGCGACTGATGACCACACGGACGTCCGACACCGGACTCTCCTGACTCTCGGCAAGATCCTGAGCAGCGACTGCTGCGGTGACGATGGTACCGAGAGTCCGGAGCTCCTTGCGCGGGCGGCCGGGCCCGGTCTCAGCCCTCCGCGTCGTCCGGCCCGGCCGCACGTCCGGCGCGCAGCCGCAGGGCCTTGAGCAGCCGGTCCCGCTCGGCCGCGTCCAGCCGGACCGCCTCCACCCCGGCCGGGTCGGCGAGCCTGCGGAAGCCGCCCTTGCGTTCGAGCCGGCCGCGGATCCGCACCGGCAGTCCGCCCAGGTGCGCCTCGGCCGCGGTCCGGTAGTCGTTCTCGGCCAGCCGGACCCGGACCTCGTCCACCTCGGCGCCGGTCAGCACCCGCAGCCGGATCTGGCCCTCGCCGCCGGGAACGGCCCGTTTCAGCCGGACCACCGCGCCGGTCAGCTCCACCGCGACCGGGGGCTCGCTGCGCTCCAGCCGTTCGGCGGCGGCCTCCAGCACCGGCAGGTCGCCGGGCGAGAACTCCAGCAGCAGCGGGCGGTTGACGAAGCCGCGCGGCGGCCCGACCGAGGCGGCCCAGGACAGCGCGATCTCGGCCCCCTCGCTGCCGCGGACCAGCTGCACCAGCGAGCCGACCAGCTCCCGGCTGACGCCGAGCCGGACCCCGTCGTCGAAGGCGTCCGGGCGGCCGGTGGCGCGCTGCAGGTCGATCGCGTCGCGGGTCACCTCAAGGGCCCGGACCAGGGTGGTCGTGGTCTGCCGGTCCTCCGGCGCCGGGGCGTAGGCGGTGAGCAGCCCGGCGCCGGTGCCGGGGGCGACCACCAGCACCCGTTCCAGGAAGTCGGCGGCCTGGGCGTCCAGCCGGGCGCCGTAGTAGGCGGCGCGGGTGTGCCCGGCCTTGGCCGCGGCCGAGAGCATCGCGCTGGCGGCGGCCCGCAGTTCCTCCTCCGCGCCCCAGGGCACCGCCCCGCCGACGCCGGGGACGTCCCGGCGCCAGTGGATCTCGTCGCCGGGGACCAGCAGCGAGGCCAGGACCGCGCGGGCGGAGGGGACGCCGGAGCGGGAGAGCGCGGCGACCGCCTCGTCCAGCAGGTCGGCGCTGTCGTCGAAGCCGCGGTCGGCCGGGATCAGCAGGCTGGTATCCGGCTCCAGGTCGTCCGGCGGGGTCCACCGGGTGTAGTGGCCGCGGGCGCCGCCGCGGCGCTGCCAGCCGTGCCGGGCCAGCAGGGTGCAGAGCACATCGGGGTCGACCCTCGCCGGGTCGGGCAGCGGTCCTTCGTCGGACCGGCCGTCCTCGGGCCGGCTGTGCCCGCCCCCGGCCCGGACCGCGTCACGCCCCGAGCCGGAGTCCACCGAGGTCATGCCCTGGGTGTCGCGCCGGATGGCTGTCACGTCATTCCCTCCTGGCTGGAGACGGTCGTGAGTCGGCCCGGAGCCCGTGCGGTCGCTCAAGGGCGTTCGCCCGCTCCCACTCGCGCCATGATGGCGCACAGCGCGCGATCGTCGAAGACCTGCTCCGTCGGGATCCGGACATTCGTCCGGCGCTTCCCGGTCACCGGGTGCCCCGCCAGGTTGACCCAGTAACAGCAGTGCCGCAGCTCCAGCCGGTCCGGCCGGGCCAGCAGCCACTCGTCCACCGTCCGCGGGACGAGCATCACCACCAGGACCTTGTGCACCGCGACCCGGGCGTGGGCGAGTTTGCGCAGGTGGTCGTTGTCGAGGGTGAAGCTGAAGTACGGCCCCGGCGGATCCGGCGGGATCTGGTAGGTGCACTTGAGCTGCACCTTGACGGTGGCCTCGTCGTCCGCGGTGTGCTCGGTGCTGCCGTGGCTGACGTGCCAGTCGATCCCGTTGTCCGGGAACGGCGAGGACAGCGCGCAGCCGGCCGCCGCGGCGACCGCGTGCAGATAGCCCACCTGGAGGGTCTCCATGCAGGAGGTGACCGCGAGTTGACCTCGCATCGGTTGTCCCGGCCCGGCTCCGCTCCACCCCTCGGATGGCGTGGCCGGTTCGGGTTGTGTCAGCGCCATCGCCGCCGTCTTCCCCGTCGACCGGCGGCCCTCGGTCCGGACCGGACGGGCCGTCACTTGTGTTGTGTCCGCCGGGATGCACGGCGAAACAGGTTGTCCCCGGCGGTTGTGGATCCGCAGCTCGCGGCAGGGTTGCGCGCGGTAGGTGACGGGGTATCACCTCAGCGTGACCACCTGTCGGAGGAGGCAGCCATGACGTTCTGGTACGAGGGGCCACTGGCTTCCTTCGACACCGAGACCACCGGGGTCGACGTCGAGCATGACCGGATAGTGACGGCGGCGCTGGTGGTCCAGGACGCCCCGGACGGGCCGGTCCGCCGCCGCGCGTGGGTGGCCGACCCGGGGCTGCCGATCCCGGCCGGCGCGACCGCGGTGCACGGCCTGACCGACGCCTGGGCCCGGCGGAACGGGCGTCCGCCGCGGGTGGTGGTGGAGGAGGTCGCGCTGGCACTGGCCGAAACCGCTCGGGTCGGCCTGCCGCTGGTCATCATGAACGCGCCGTACGACCTGACCCTGCTGGACCGGGAGCTGCGCCGGCACCGGGGCAGCTCGCTGGCGTCGTACGCGGCGAGCGCCCCGCTGCTGGTGGTGGACCCGCGGGTGCTGGACAAGCACCTGGACCGCTACCGCAAGGGCCGCCGCACGCTGACCGACCTGTGCGCGCACTACGGGGTGGAGCTGGGCACGGCGCACGACGCGGCGGCGGACGCGACGGCGGCGCTGGGGCTGGTCCGGGCGATAGGCGGGCGCTTCGAGGCCCGGCTCGGGGCGCTGAGCCCGGCGGAGCTGCATCTGCGGCAGGCGGTGTGGCACGCGGCACAGGCACGGGGCCTGCAGCAGTGGTTCGCCAGGAGCGGCTCGCCGGAGGCGGTGGACACCTCCTGGCCGCTGCGGCGGCAGGTGGACCGGGCGGCCTGAGCCGGTCGGTCCAGCCGGTTCGGATCCTGGTGCGCAATGCTGGGTTCGAACCAGCGACCTCTCCGGTGTGAACGGAGCGCTCTCCCACTGAGCTAATCGCGCGGGGCGGGGCAACGGAGAGAACACTAGCAAACACCAGTGCTATTTCTTCGCCGTCGTGCGCAATGCTGGGTTCGAACCAGCGACCTCTCCGGTGTGAACGGAGCGCTCTCCCACTGAGCTAATCGCGCGGGATGTTTCCTCGGCGGCACCACCTGCTGTGCCGCTGGCAAAACTTTACCGCATCCGAGAGGCTGCTCCGGACACCCCGGATGACCGGATCCAACCCCTCCGACACCGCCTGTACACAGGTTCGACACACCTTCTGCCGACTCCTGTGACGGCTGTGAGTGCTGAGCCGTAAGGGGTACCAGGTACGCACTAATCGGGACAGAGGGGTTTACACCGGTCGCCGAGGTGGGATGGTCCGTTCGCCGACGTGCGATCCCCGAGCGCACACTGAGCGAAAGGCCCTGGCGCTTATGAACACCACGGTCAGCTGCGAGCTGCACCTGCGCCTCATCGTGTCGAGCGAGTCATCACTGCCCGTCCCCGCGGGCCTGCGCTACGACACCGCCGACCCCTATGCCGTGCACGCCACCTTCCACACGGGCGCAGACGAGACCGTCGACTGGGTCTTCGCCCGTGACCTCCTCGCGGAGGGGCTGCATCGGCCGACCGGGACCGGTGACGTCCGTGTCTGGCCCTCCCGCAGCCACGGACAAGGAGTCGTCTGCATCGCCCTGAGCTCTCCGGAAGGAGAAGCCCTGCTGGAAGCCCCGGCGCGTGCGCTGGAGTCCTTCCTCAAGCGAACCGATGCCGCGGTGCCCCCGGGCACCGAGCACCGTCACTTCGACCTCGACCGAGAGCTCTCGCACATCCTCGCGGAGAGCTGAACCCTCCATCCCTTCGACCGTGCGCAGCCGTGCTACTCGGGGGCACGGACGTACGACACAGCGCAGCAACCGGGCGCACCCCGCACACGAGAGCCGCCGCGAGTCCCCACCGGAACCGCGGCGGCTCCCGCGTGTCCCGGCGCATGTCCGCCCCCTACGGCGGGGCGGGCGGCGGTAGAGTCGCCGCCAACCCGGCCGGACACCACAGGGAGTCTCACGTGCTGATCACCCACGACACGCAGTGCGCTCTCGACGTACTCGTGGACCTGCTCAACACCGCCCCCGAGGCGGCGGGGCAGGAGGGGCTGCCGGACCTGGCCGCGCTGCGCGACTTCGTGGTCCGCCACGAGATCAGCGAGGTGGGCACGCTCGGCACGGACGACCTGGACGCGGTGCGCCGGGTCCGTACCCAGTTCCGCGCGGTGTTCCTGGCCCGGTCCACCCAGGCCGCCGCCGAACTGGTGAACACCCTGGTCGCGCAGGCCGGGTCGACCCCCCGGCTGACCGACCACGACGGCCACGACTGGCACATGCACTTCTTCGCGCCCTGCGCGGCGCTGGCCGACCACCTGGCGGTGGAGGCCGGGATGGCGCTGGCGTTCATCGTGGTGGCGGGCGAGCGGGAGCGGCTGCGCCGCTGCGAGGCCCCCGACTGCGCCCGGGTCTTCGTCGACCTCAGCCGCAACCGGTCCCGCCGCTACTGCGACAGCAGGACCTGCGGCAACCGGATGCACGTCGCCGCCTACCGGGCCCGGCAGCGGACCGCGGCGGAATCCCCGGACGCGCTGACCGAGGCCGCGGCCAGGTAGCTCCGGAGCTAGAGACCGCGCCGCTTGAGGATCTCCTCGATGTCGGAGAAGTCGTCCTCCCTGTACGGCTTCTTCGCCGCGACCGCAGGCGGCGCGGTGCGGCCCTTGACCGCCGGCGGCGCGGTGCGGCCCTTGGCCTCCGCCGCGGGCTCACTCGGCTTCAGCGCCCGTCCGCGGCGGATCCCGGTGGCGAGCAGCAGCAGCGCCGCCGCGCCGAGCATCACCACCCCGGTCCACACCTTGGGGTCGAACACCAGGTGCGCGGCCCAGTCGCCGAGCGCACGGCCGATCCGGTCGAACACGGTGATCAGGCCGGTCAGGTAGAGGCCGGTCGGGACCAGCGCGACGGCGGCCCAGCGCAGCGCCGAGCGGAACCGTCCCCTGGTGCCGCGCAGCACGGCGATCACCACCGCGGCTGCCGAGAGTGCCAGGCACACGATCGCGGTCATCGGCCCACTCCGTCCCTCGCTGCTGTCCTCACTACCATCCTGCCTGTAATGGGAGACTGACGGGCATGAGCGATAGTTCCCTCCCCCGTGTCGAGTTCTGGTGCGAACTGCAGTGCCCCGACTGCGCCACCGCCCTGGACGACGTCCGTGCGCTGCGCGAGGCCTACGGCGACCGGCTGGAGATCGTGCTGCGGCACTTCCCGCTGGACAAGCACAAGCACGCCTTCGCCGCCGCCCAGGCCGCCGAGGAGGCGTTCGCACAGGGCCGGGGCTGGCCGTACGTCGAAGCGGTGCTGGCCAGGACCGCGGAGCTGGACCGCCGCGGCGAGGCGCTGCTGGTCGACCTGGCCCGGGAGCTGGGCCTGGACGCCGAGGAGATGGACACCGCGCTGATCGACGGCCGGCACATGCTGGTGGTGGACGCCGACCACGCCGAGGGCAAGGCCATCGGCGTGACCGGGACGCCCACCTACCTGGTCGCCGGGGTCCGGCTGGACGGCGGCCAGAGCCAGGAGGGCCTGCGCGAGCGCATCACCGCCCTGCTGGGCGCCTGACCGGCGCCGACCTGGACGGGCTTGCGCCGACTACAGCTGCTTGTGCAGCACGTGCCGGTACGGGACGTAGCCGAGCGAGGCGTAGAGCGAGCGGGCGGTCCGGTTGTCGGCGAAGACGTTGAGGCCCAGGTGGTGCACGTCGTGGGCGAGGCACTCGCGCTCGGCCAGCAGCATCAGCGTCCTGCCGTGGCCGCGCCCGCGCCGCGCCTGGTCCACCACGATGTCGAACACCCAGGCCAGTGGGCTGCCGTCGGGCAGGGTGCGCTGCCGGGTGTGCACCCAGACGCTGCCGACCGGCTCGCCGTCGGCCTCCAGCACCCGCAGCAGCGTGTCCGGGGAGGCGGGGCCGTCCGGGAGCACGGCGGCGTGGCTCGCGGCGGTCCTGGCCTCGGCCTGCGCCGAGGTGAGGCCGTGGGCGACCAGGGCGGCCACATGGTTCCAGCTCTCGGCGGCGAGCCAGGGCCGGTACTCGTCGTCCCGCATCGGCCGTCCGGCGCTGCCGGCCGGAAGCGCCGGGGGCAGGGCCGGGAGGGCCTTGCGGAGGTTGGCCGAGCGCAGGGTGTAGCCGAGGGTGCGGGCCAGGCCGAGACCGGCCTCCTCGCCCGTTCCCGCGGGCACCCAGGCGTTCGCGCTGGTGCAGCCCCAGGCCCGGAGCACCTCCTCGGCGGCGAGCCCGGCGACGATGCCCCGGCCCCGGCCCCGGTCCCGGCGGTCGATGACCAGCTCGCTGACGGTGCCGCCGCGCGCGCCCGCGCCGCCGTCCGCGGCCACGGTCAGGCCGCCGACCACGCGGCCGTTGACGCAGACCGCGTAGGCGCGGCGACGGCCCCCGCCCGGCGTCGCGGTCTCCGGGCCGGACGGGCGGATGGTGGTGGTCATCCGGGTCACGGCTCCAGGTCGGCCGCGGAGCGCTCCGCGAAGACGGCCATGGCCTTGGCGGTGACCGGGCCCGGCGCGCCGGGGAGGTCGCGGTCGTCCACCCGGGAGACTCCCTGGATGTCCCGCAGGGTGCCGGTCAGGAAGACCTCCTCGGCCTCCTCCAGCACGGTCAGCGGGAGGTCGGCCTCCTCCGCGTCCAGCCACTGCAGCGCCAGCGCCCGGGTGATCCCGGCCAGGCAGCCGGAGGTGAGCGGCGGGGTCAGCAGCCGCCCGTCCAGCACCACGAAGATGTTCGACCCGGTGCCCTCGCAGAGCCGTCCGCCGGTGTTGCCGAAGACCGCCTCGGAGGCGCCGTACTCGTGCGCGCGGGCCAGCGCCACCACGTTCTCGGCGTAGGAGGTGGTCTTCAGGCCGGCCACCGCGCTGTGCTCGTTGCGGGTCCACGGGACGGTGACCACCGCGGCGGTGTCCGGGCGGCGGGTGGTCCCGCCCAGGGCGACGATCAGGCTGGGGCCGCTGTCGCCGCGGTCCGAGCCGAGCGGGGCCAGGCCGCCGGTGTAGGTGATCCGGAGCCGGCCGAGCGGCATCGGGTTGGCGGCCAGCACCTCGGCGCAGGCCCGCCGGACCAGCTCGCGGTCCGGCGCGGGCAGGCCGAGGCCGCGGGCCGAGCGCTCCAGCCGGTCGAGGTGCCGGCCGAGCGCGAACGGCACGCCGTCCACGGCCTTGACCGTCTCGAAGATCCCGTCGCCCACGGTGATCCCGTGGTCGAGGACGGAGACGGTGGCGTCGGCGGAGTCCTGCAGCGCGCCGTTGACCCAGATCCGCACGATGGTGCTCCGTTTCTACGCTGTCCTGCTGCCTACCGCCCCGGTCCGGACGGTGGGTCAGACGCTATCGCGAGCAGCCGGGCGGCCTTCAGTTCGGTCTCGTCCCATTCGCGTTCCGGGTCGGACCCCCAGGTGATCCCGGCCCCGCTGCCGAAGCGCAGCCGCGGCCCGGCCGGGTCGTCCCGGTCGATCCAGAAGGTGCGGATGCCGACGGCGAGCCGGGCCTCGCGGCGGTCGGCGTCGACCCAGCCGACCGCACCGCAGTAGGGGCCGCGCGGGGCCGTCTCCAGCTCCCGGATGATGCGCAGCGCACTGGACTTGGGCGCGCCGGTGACCGACCCGGGCGGGAAGGCCGCGGCCATCAGCTCCGGCCAGCCGGTGTCCGCGCGCAGGTCCCCCTCGACCGTGGAGACCAGGTGCACCAGCCCGGGGTGCTTCTCCACCGCGCAGAGGTCGGGGACGGTGACGCTGCCGGTGGCGCAGACCCGGCCGAGGTCGTTGCGGACCAGGTCGACGATCATCACGTTCTCGGCGTAGTCCTTCTCCAGCAGGTCGGCCTCGGTCCGGCCGGTGCCCTTGATCGGCCCTGAGCGGATCCGGCCGCCGCGGCGTTCCAGGAACAGTTCGGGCGAGGCGGTGGCGACCTCCACGCCGTGCGCCGGGAGCCGCACCGTGCCCGCGTAGGGGGCCGGATTGCCGTGGGCGAGGCGGGCGGTGAGGGCGTCCACGTCGGAGCCGTGCTCCGGGTCCGGCAGCGGGGCGGAGAGCACGCGGCAGAGGTTGGCCTGGTAGACCTCGCCCGCGGCGATCCGCTCGCGGATCCGGCGGACGCCGTCGGTGTAGCCGGCCCGGTCCAGCGAGCTGTCCCAGGCGTCCCGGGCCGGGCCGCGCCAGGCCCCGGGCGCGGGCGGGGTCGACGCGGGCCGGACGTGGGCGAAGCGGGCGCAGGTGGTCCGGCCCTCGAAGTCGGCCACCACGGCCCAGAACCCCGAGCTGTCCAGCGCCGCCGGGTCGTCGGTGACGTCGAGCAGCCCGGTCGCGATCCGTCCGTCGAACCGGGCCATCGGAGTGAGTCGGGGCAGGGACTGGGTCACTGGGCGCTCGTGATTCTGTGCGGGCGGGCGGCGGGGTCGCCGCGCGCCGAGTCTAGTTCTGAGCGGGGGAAACGCTTGTGCGGACCGGGATCGCAGGTCATTGCACAGGTGACGGCGGCGCCTCCGCGGGGAACGGAATTTGAGCTGGGCCCGGAATCCGCTAAAGTTCAACACGTCGCCGGGAAAACCGGTGATCACGCGGATGTGGCTCAGTGGTAGAGCATCACCTTGCCAAGGTGAGGGTCGCGGGTTCGAATCCCGTCATCCGCTCGGATGGGAGTCGCGGGTGGACTCCCACTCGGTGGAGTGGCCGAGAGGCGAGGCAACGGCCTGCAAAGCCGTGTACACGGGTTCAAATCCCGTCTCCACCTCAACAAGGTTCCGTGGTTCCGTGTGGTCCGCCGCACGGGGCAACCCGCGCGATTAGCTCAGCGGGAGAGCGCTTCCCTGACACGGAAGAGGTCACTGGTTCAATCCCAGTATCGCGCACCGCCTCTTCGGAGGTCCGCACCACCCGGATGTGTCCCGCGCGATTAGCTCAGCGGGAGAGCGCTTCCCTGACACGGAAGAGGTCACTGGTTCAATCCCAGTATCGCGCACGCAGTTGCCGCAACCGCCTTACCCCCGCGCGATTAGCTCAGCGGGAGAGCGCTTCCCTGACACGGAAGAGGTCACTGGTTCAATCCCAGTATCGCGCACAGCAGTCGAGGGCCCGTCCGGAGCATCGGACGGGCCCTCTTCGTCGTTCGCCGACACCGTCGGCTTCATGCGTCGGCGGTGCCGCTGCCGCGAGCGGCGCGTCCGGGCTGCCCTCACCGACAGTCCGGACGCGACGCCCAGCAAAGGGGGGTGACGCCGGGTCAGCGTCCCATCAGGTGCACGACCGAGCTGGCCTGCACCGCGAACTGCGACCAGCCGCCGAAGGCGAACGCCAGCAGGGCCGCGACGGGGAGCGCGATGGCCAGGGCCACCAGCGGGTTCCTGGTCTCGCCGGAGCGGACGGACGGGCGACGGCGTCGTACGGGTCCTCCCGTGTACACGGACATGGCCTGGAATCCCACTCTCGTCATGGTTCGTCGTCCGGTCTCGGCGCCGGGAGCGGTGGGCGGGGTACCTCGGGGGACGAGCTGCCCGCCCACCACCGGTACAAAACTACGGTCCGCACCCCCGTCCGGGCGTCATGCCCCGGGACCGTCCGTACGGCATCCCGGAGGAGGACCGTGGTACCTGCGACGTACTACCGAAGGCGGAGGGAGGGGGCGGGGGGGTATCAGGGTCAGCCCCTGAGACGGCAAGTCAGACAATCCCACGGACCTCCCAGGCGTTGCGTATCAGCACACCGCCCACAGCAGTCCGTAAGCTGTCGGCTGGCAAGCAGATCACGCCCCGGCACGGGGACCTGACGGCGGGACGGAAATGTGGCGATGATGCGGCTCCGGCGGGAGGACCCGCGCGTCGTCGGCCCGTATCGCCTGCACCGGCGGCTCGGCACCGGCGGCATGGGCGTGGTCTACCTCGGCTCGGACCGCAAGGGCCAGAAGGTCGCGCTGAAGCTGATCCGCTCGGAGCTGGCCGAGGACCAGGAGTTCCGCACCCGCTTCGCCCGCGAGGTCTCGGCGGCGGCGCGGATCAGGGGCGGCTGCATCGCCCGGCTGGTGGACTCCGACATCGCCGCGGAGCGGCCCTGGCTGGCCACCGCCTACGTCCCCGGGCCCTCGCTCTACAAGCGGGTCGGCGACGAGGGGCCGCTGCCGTGGCCCGAGGTGACCGCGATCGGCGCGGCGCTGGCCGACGGCCTGGTGCAGGTGCACGAGGCCGGGGTGGTGCACCGCGACCTCAAGCCGTCCAACATCCTGCTGTCCCCCAAGGGACCGCGCATCATCGACTTCGGCATCGCCTGGTCCACCGGGGCCAGCACGCTGACCCACGTCGGCACGGCGGTCGGCTCGCCCGGCTTCCTGGCCCCCGAGCAGGTCCGCGGCATCGCGGTGACCAGCGCGACGGACGTGTTCGCGCTGGGCACGACGCTGGCCTACGCGGCGACCGGGGACTCGCCGTTCGGCTCCGGCACCTCCGAGGTGATGCTCTACCGGGTGGTGCACGAGGAGCCGGACCTCAGCGGGGTGCCGGGGGCGCTGGTCCAGGTGATCCGGGCCTGTCTGGCCAAGGAGGCGGCCGACCGGCCGACCACGGTCCAACTGCACGACCGGCTGCGGGAGCTGACGGCCCGTGGCACGGCGATCGGACTGAGCCAGCTGCCACGGCCGCAGGCGCCGACGGGGTCCGGGGTGCGGGCCGGTGCGGGGCAGCAGGCCGGGACCGGTCGGCCTGCGCGGCCTGGGGAACGGACCGGGGGCCGCCCTGGCGAGCGCAGCGGTGAGCGGGCGGGCGAGCAGCGGGCCGGGAGCCGTCCTGGCGAGCGGAGCGGCGAGCGGGCGGGCGAGCGGACCGGGAGCCGTCCCGGCGGGCGGCTCGGGGACCGTGCCGGAGAGCGGCAGCACGGCTCGCAGGGCGGGCGGGCCGGGGTCGACGGGCGACCGCCGCTGCGTCCGGGCGGGCGGCGGCCGATGCCGCCGACCATGCGGCAGCCGCAGCCCGACACTCCCCCGCCGACCGCCAAGCAGCCCCGGCCGCCGCAGGGCCAGCGCACCCCGCCGCCGGGTGCCCGCCCGGCGCCGCGGCCAGGTGGACGGCCGTCCCGGCGGCTGCTGCGCCAGCGGCTGATCGTCTTCATCACCGTCACCGTGGCCGTGGCCCTGGCCATCGCCGCCGCCCAGGGCTGCGAGGACCGCGACTCCCGCGGCCTGGGCCGCACCCCGGGCGCAGTGGCCCCGGCCCCCGGCAACGCCACCGCGCCCGGCTCCGCCCCGGCGTCCGACTCCGCGCCGCCGTCCGGCAACGCCACCGTCCCGGCGGTCGACGGCGCTCCGGCGGCGGCGGCCGGGCAGGGGCTGATCGGGGTGCCCACGGCGGCCGGGGAGGTCAGCCCGGACTGGGCCGACCGCGGCTACACCGACCCGAGCGACGGCTCGACCGTGCTGCTCAGGTCCGGCCGCTCGACCGACGACGTCTCCGGGCCGGTCACCCTGACCACGGTGCTCCCGGCCCGCTACCGGGGCGCGGCGGCGGCGGTCGTGGTGCTGACCCGTCGGGACGGTTCGGTCCCCGAGGACCTGGTGGAGCTGTTCGGACTCTCGCCCACCCCGGGTGCAGAACCGGTTCTGCTGGCCTCGCACGCGTCCACCGGCGAGCCGCTGGCGACCGGCAGCTGGCAGATCGCGGACGGCGCGGTGCTCCGCGAGGAGCACACCGCGGCCTCCGGCAACCGCCCGGCCAGCACCACCCGCTATGTCCCGCTCGCCGACGGAACCATGAGCGAGACCTGGCCCGGCACCGGGACGGTGGCCGGGCAGCAGGGCTGACCCGGCGTCAACCCCGTTCCCCGGAAGCCCGGTGCGGGACCGGTGCTCCGAGACCGGGCCCGGTCAGTCCTCGGCCAGGCCGGCCAGGGCGTAGAAGGAGATGGCCGCGGCGGCGGCGATGTTGAGCGAGTCGATGCCGTGCGACATCGGGATCCGGACCCACTCGTCGGCGGCCCGCAGCGCCTCCGGCGAGAGCCCGTGGCCCTCGGAGCCGAGCATCACCGCGCTGTGCCGGAGCCGCTCGGGGGACACCTCGGCCAGCGGCACCGCGTCCTGGTGCGGGGTCAGCGCCAGGACGGCGAAGCCCGCGCTGCGGACCTTCTCCAGATCCTGCGGCCAGGACCCCAGCACCGCGTAGGGGACGCTGAACACCGCCCCCATCGAGACCTTGACGGCCCGTCGGTAGAGCGGGTCGGCGCAGTCCGGCGAGAGCAGCACCGCGTCCACCCCGAGCGCCGCGGCGCTACGGTAGACCGCGCCGAGGTTGGCGTGGTCGGTCAGCCCCTCCAGCACCGCGATCCGGCGGGCGCCAGCCAGCAGGCCGTCCACCTCCGGCAGCGGGCGGCGCTGCATCGAGGCGAGCGCGCCGCGGTGCACGTGGTAGCCGGTGACCTGCTCGGCCAGCTCCGGCGCCACCGCGTAGACCGGGGCCGGGACCTCGTCGATGACGTCGTGCATGACGTCGATCCACTTGGACGAGAGCAGCATCGAGCGCATCCGGTAGCCGGCCTGGCGGGCGCGCCGGATCACCTTCTCGCCCTCGGCGATGAACAGGCCCTCCGCGGGCTCGCGCCGTCGGCGCAGCTCCACGTCGGTCAGCGCGAGGTAGTCGCGCAGCCGCGGGTCCTCCGGGTCTTCGATCGTGATGAGCTCGGCCACGGGTCGATCCTGCCCTCTCAGTCCCGGTGTGCCAAGGCGGCGGTGTTGACCGCCACCACGTCGCCGACCACCACGACCGCCGGGGGGCGGATCCGCTCGGCCTCGACCACGGCGGCGACGGTCGCCAGGGTGGCGTCCACCCGGCGCTGGGCGGCGGTGGTGCCCTCCTGGACCACGGCGACCGGCGTCTCGGCGGCGCGTCCGCCCGCGATCAGGGCGGCGGCGATGGCGCCGATCCGCTCCACCGCCATCAGCAGGACCAGGGTGCCGCGCATCCTGGCGGCGGCGTCCCAGTCGACCAGGGAGCGCGGGTCCTCCGGGGCGACATGGCCGGAGACCACACTGAACTCATGGGTCACGCCGCGATGGGTGACCGGGATCCCGGCGGCGGCGGGCACGCTGATGGAGCTGGAGATGCCGGGGACGACGGTGACCGGGACGCCCGCCTCGGTGCAGGCGATCAGCTCCTCCATGCCGCGGCCGAAGACGTAGGGGTCGCCGCCCTTGAGCCGGACCACGAACTTCCCGGCCCTGGCGTGCTGGATCAACGCGTCGTTGATCGCCTCCTGGGCCATGAACCGGCCGTAGGGGATCTTGGACGCGTCGATCACCTCGACCTGCGGCGGCAGTTGGTCCAGCAGTTCGCGCGGGGCCAGCCGGTCGGCGATCACCACGTCCGCCTCGGCCAGCAGACGGCGACCGCGGACGGTGATCAGGTCCGGGTCGCCGGGGCCGCCGCCGACCAGGGCGACGCCGGGGGTCCGGCCGCGGTGGTGGGCCGCGGCGAGGCTGCCGTCGCGCAGGCCGTTGACCACGGCGTCGCGCAGCGCGGCGGAGCGGCGCGGGTCGCCGGAGAGGACCGCGACGGTGGTGCCGTCCTGGCGGCCGGTGGCCGGGGTCCAGGCGGTGGCGGCGGAGGCGTCGTCGCTGCGGGCGCAGAAGACGCGGTGCGTCTCGGCCTCGGCGGAGGCGGCGGCGTTGGTCGCCGGGTCGTCGGTGGCGACCAGGACGTACCAGGCGTCGGCGAGGTCGCCCGCGGTGTAGCGGCGGCGGTGCCAGGTCAGTTCAGCGGCGTCGGCCATCGCCTGCACGGCGGGGGTGGTGTCCGGGGCTATCAGGTGGACGTCGGCGCCGGCGGCCAGGAGAGCGGGGAGGCGGCGTTGGGCGACGGTTCCGCCGCCGAGGACGACGACGCGGCGGTGCTCCAGGCGGAGGCCCACCGGGTACGGCGGGGGGGCGTCGTCGGCAGGCATGCGGTGGCTCCTGGGGGGCGTCGGTGTGCGGGTTGGGGGTGGTTGCCGTTCGCGCGGTTCCCCGCGCCCCTGAGGGGGTGCAGCCTGCGGTCAGCTGCACCTTCTGGGGGCGCGGGGAACTGCGCGAACGCGAGCCACGGCGGCGCCGGGCGTCAGTGCTTCTCGGTGACCCCGGCTGAGTCGAACGTAGCAACGTCGTGCATCGCCCGCGCAGCGGACTGGACCAGGGGGAGGGCCAGCAGCGCGCCCGTCCCCTCGCCGAGCCGCAGGTCGAGGTCGATCAGCGGACGCAGTCCGAGCTTGGCGAGGGCCGCCTTGTGCCCCGGCTCGGCCGACCTGTGCCCGGCCACGCACGCGGCCAGCACCTCGGGGGCGATCGCCTTGGCGACCAGCGCGGCGGAGCCGGCGATCACCCCGTCCAGGATCACCGGGGTGCGCAGGCTGGCCGCGCCCAGCAGGAAGCCGGCCAGGGCCGCGTGCTCCAGGCCGCCGACCGCGGCCAGGACGCCGATCGGGTCGGCCGGGTCCGGCCGGTGCAGGTCGAGCGCGGTGCGGACCACGGAGACCTTGCGGGCGTGGGTCTCGTCGTCGATGCCGGTGCCGCGGCCGGTCACCACGGACGGGTCCTCGCCGGTGAAGACGCAGATCAGCGCGGCGGCGGCGGTGGTGTTGGCGATCCCCATGTCACCGGTGATCAGCGCCTTGTTGCCGGCCGCGACCAGGTCGCGGGCGGTCTCGATGCCGACCTCGACCGCGCGCAGCGCCTCCTCGCGGGTCATCGCCGGCTCGACGGTCATGTCGGCGGTGCCGGGGCGCACCTTGCGCGGCAGCAGGCCGGTGGTACGGCCGGACTCGACGGCCGGGGGCAGCTCGGAGGCCACGCCCACGTCCACCACGCAGACCTCGGCGCCGACCTGGGCGGCGAAGGCGTTGACCACCGCGCCGCCGGAGAGGAAGTTCGCCACCATCTGCGCGGTGACCTCCTGCGGCCAGTGGGTGACGCCCTGCGCGTGCACGCCGTGGTCACCCGCGAAGACCGCCACGCAGGCGGGCTCGGGGATCGGCGGCGGGCACTTCCGGGAGAGGCCGCAGAGCTGCGCGGAGATTATCTCCAGCATGCCGAGCGAGCCGGCCGGCTTGGTCATCCGCTTCTGCCGGTCCCAGGCCTCGCCGAGCGCCTTGGCGTCCAGCGGCCTGATCCCGCGCAGGGTCTCCTGGAGCACGCTGTGCGGCTCCTCGCCGGGGAGCGCGCGGCGGCCGTAGGTCTCCTCGTGCACCACCCAGGACAGCGGGCGCTTCTTGGCCCAGCCGGCCTGCGCCAGCTCGGGTTCGACCGGGAACTCGTTGACGTAGCCGACGCAGAGGTAGGCGACCACGTCCAGGTGCTCGGGCAGGCCCAGTTCGCGGACCATCTCCTGCTCGTCGAAGAAGCTGACCCAGCCGATGCCGAGGCCCTCGGCGCGGGCCGCGAGCCAGAGGTTCTCCACCGCGAGGGCGGCCGAGTACGGGGCCATCTGCGGCTGGGTGTGCCGGCCCAGGGTGTGCCGGCCGCCGCGGGTGCGGTCGGCGGTGACCACGATGTTGACCGGGGTCTCGACGATGGCCTCGATCTTCAGTTCCTTGAACTGCTTGGCCCGGCCCTTGGGAAGTGACGCCGCGTAGGCCTCGCGCTGACGCTCCGCCAGCTCGTGCATCCGGGCCCGGGTCTTCGCGGAGCGGATCACCACGAAGTCCCAGGGCTGGGAGTAGCCGACGCTGGGCGCGGTGTGCGCCGCCTCCAGCACCCGGATCAGCACCTCGTGCGGGATCGGGTCGGGACGGAAGCCGTTGCGGATGTCCCGGCGCTCGCGCATCACCCGGTGGACGGCGTCCCGCATGTCGTCGTCGTAGCCGGGGGCGGGGGGGTCCGCTGCGGCGGGGTTTTCTGCTACGTCGGGGTGGTCCGCTGCGGCGGACGGCTCGACGGGGGCGGAGGGCTCCGCCGGGGCCGGGGCAGCGAGTTCTATGGCGGCGGACTGCGTGGAGGGCTGCACGAGGGGCTCCATCACGGGCTGAGGTACCGGAAACTCGGCGGGTTCGGCTTCCGGCTCGACAGGGGGACGGTCCTCGGCCTGCGGCGCGGGGGCCTGCGCGGGGGCCTGCGCGGCCACGGCGACGGCGTCGGCCTCGGCGGCCAGGGGCGACGGATCCGCGTCGGCGACGGGCCCGGGGGCCTGGGTGGCGGCGTCCGGATCGGTGGCGTCCTGTGCGGTGGTCGGCTCTGCGGGGGCCTGCACGGTGGCGTCCTGCGTGGTCGGGGCCGTCGCAGCGGTGACCAGGGCGGATTCCGGTGCGTCGGGGGCGTCGACTGCGGCGGTCTCGGGAGACGTGGTGTCGAGAACGTCAGGGGTTTCGGTCGGGTGGGCGGTGGCCTGGGGGTCCAGGGCCAACTCGCCGGTGCCGAGGGAGGTGTGGTCCGGCTCGAAGCCGGGCGACTCGGGGGCGGCACTGGCCGGTGCCGTGGCGACCGGGTCCGCCGGAGCCGCTGCGGGCTCCTCCGGGAGGATCAGGTGACGGGACATCGGAGCTGCCATGAAGGCAGAGATCCGGCTGGTCCCACCGGAGTGGGCACCGCTCCCCTGGGCCGGGATGGCCGGTTCGGGCTGCTGCGGCGCGACCGGCGTCGCTTCGGCCACCGGCTCGGCGGCCTGTTCCACCGGCACCTCGGCGGCCTGTTCCAGCGGCAGCGCGGCGGGCAGCGCGCCGACCGCCTGCTCCACGACCGGTTCCGGCTCAGCCGTGCTCCCGGCCTCGGGCGCCACCGTCTCCGTCTCGGGCAGGGCCACGGCTTCGGCCACCGCCTGCGCAGGAGCGGCCTCGGCAGGAGCGGCCGTCTCCGTGACCGCGGGGGTCGCGGGCTCCGCGGCGTTCGCGCCGAGGGTGCTCTCCGGGGAGGGCATCTGCGGCGGGACGGTCGGGGCGACCAGCGCCGCGGGCGGCCCGGGCTCCGCCGCCTGCGCGGTCTCGACCGCCGTGCGCAGCGCCGAACCGCGGTCGTCCGGCTGGTCCAGGTACTCCGGGCCCGGGTGCTGGCCGGTGGGGGTCGAGGGCACGCCGTACGGCGGCGTCGGCGGGGCCGGGACGGTGAACGGCGAGTCGCCGCGGCCGGACGGGCCGCGGTCGGCCAGCGAGCGCACCGGAACCTGGCCGGTCATCAGGGACGGGTCGGGGATGGGCGGTCCGGCGTGCAGCGGGCGCCGCGGTGCGGCTGCCGACTGCTCGGCGGCGACCGGCTGGGCCGCGGCGGGCTGCTGCGCCGCAGCCCCGGCCGCCGGCTCCGCCGGGGCGGGCGCCGCGGGCGGGGTGAGCGTCGGCCAGGACGGCGGGACCGGCTCGCCCACGGGCTCGGCCGGAGCCGACCCGGAGTCGGAACCGAACTCGGCAGACGCGAAGCCGGCCGGCCCCGAGCCGACTGCCGCGGAGTCCTCGGCCCGCTGCTGCTCCGGCAGGACCGGCGCGGCCGACTGCGCCGCTTCGCGCTGGACCGGCTCGCTCCAGGAGCCGGTCGGACCGGGCATCAGCAGTTCGTCCTCGTCCTCCTCGTCGGGCAGGTCGAGGAAGGTGTAGGCGGGCCGGGCCGGGCCGGGCGCCGGCGTCTCCGCCGGGTAGCCGCCCTGCTCGTACCCCGGGGCCTCGAAGGCCCCGGTCTGGTAGGTCGACGTGCCGTAGGCCGGGCTCTCGTACCCGGAAGCCTGGTACCCGGGGGTCTCGAAGGCCGGGGCGTAGACCTGGCCGTGTCCCTGGGACGGGTCGGCACCGAAGGGGTCGCGGACGGGCTGCTCGCCGCCCGGGGGCGTCGCCCCGGGCGGGGTCGGCTCCACGGTCGTGGCGAGCGGCGGCTCGGTCAGCCCCCCCGTAGGGACGTGGCCGGTATCGCTCATGTCACTGGCTCCTTCCAGGGCCGCGCGGCGTCCTTGGCGGCGCGATCAAGGACCGCAGCACCCATCGTTCCGGTCCTCGCCTCGCTGTGACGGACCGGCAGGCACCGGTCTGCTCCCAACAACAACGACTGAACCGGGGCAACCGGCACGATCGACCCCGGACATACCGGCATTCTCCCGGTTCGTCCGGCCCGGATGCGAACCCGTACGCGCACTCCCGATGTGGCCTGCGCCACGTTCGACAGAGACGGCGTCCGGCTCGCGAGAACCAGGCGTCAGCCTACCGGCCGCCTGTGACAACCCGGGCGGCGGTCTCGAACAGCGGGCATCCGCCGGGCCCCCGACGGGGTCTCAGGCCGGCCGCTGGATCAGCGGTTGCCCCACAGCACGAACACCGGCGCGGCGGCCCGCAGCGTGTGTTCGACCAGCGGAGACGCGTGCAGCAGGGTGCCGTCCACGGTGTAGCGGACCTCGGCGAAGGCCCGGCGGACCTCCTCCACCTCCTGCAGCGTCCCGGGCAGGGCGACCACGCGTTCCGGCCGTCGGCCGAGGCAGTCGCGCAGGATCTCCGCGCCGCCGCGGACCAGCACCACGTCCGGCTCCGGCAGGTCGGCCAGCGCGGCCGGAGCCGTGCCGTGCACCACCTGCAGTTCCAGGCCGTGCCTGCGGGCCTCGGCGTCCAACCGGGAGCAGGCGTCCTCGTCCTGGTCGACCGCGATGACGGCGGCGCCGGCCCGGACCGCGTCCAGGGCGATGCTGCCGGTGCCCGCGGCGACGTCCCAGAGCAGGTCGCCGGGGCGCGGGCCGAGCCTGGCCAGGACCAGGGCCCTTACCGCGGCCGGGAGTTCGCTGTAGGAGCGGGCGCCGCCCGGCTGGCTCTCCAGGGCCCAGCCGCGGTCGTGGCCGGGGAAGTCGAGCGGGCGCCCGGCCATCCAGCCGGACGGCGGGACCGGCTCGCGCGGGCTGCCGCCGATCACCAGCACCACGTTGGGGTCGCGCCAGAGGTGGTCCGGGACCCGGTCCGAGGTGAGCACGGTGATGTTCTCGTCGGAGGTGCCCATCGCCTCGCAGACCACGAAGGTGCGCGGCACGTCCCGCATCATCAGCGCCAGCTCGGACGGCCCGGCGCCGGGCGCGGTCAGCACCGCGACCTTGGCGTGCGCCCGGCAGACGTTGACGGCCCGTCGGAGGCCGCGCCCGTGGGTGCTGACCACCTGGGCGTCGTCCCAGGGCATCCCGGCCCGGGCGAAGGCCGCGGCGACCGAGGAGACCGCCGGCAGCACCTCCAGCTCAAGACCGTGCTCGGGCCGGCGCAGGGTCCGCACCACGCCGAAGAAGCCCGGATCGCCCTCGGCGACCACCACCGCGGCGCCGCGGTGGTCGGCGACCCGCCGGGCGACCAGCTCGACGCTGCCGAGGGCCATCCGGTCGGCCCCTGCGGGGATTCTCAGGTTCTGCAACTGGTACGTCCCGCCCGCGACGAGTGTCGCCGCGTCCAGCGCGGCCTGTGCCGTCTGCGAGAGCGGCGAACCGTCCCAGCCGATCACCGTGACCCGGTCAGCCATCGAGGCTGCTCCCCCTCTTCGTGGTTCGTCACGCCGCTCGATGAATTGGAGCGTCTACGCCGGGCGAGCGTATCGGGTCCGGTCACCAGTTCGGAGCGAGGCCGTCCAGATCCTCCGGCAGCAGGCTCCACAGGATCAGGTCGCTGCGGCCCTGACCGGCCGCGTCCCCGTCCCTGACGATCCAGGCGCTGCGCAGCACGCCCTCGCTGATGCAGCCGATCTTCTGGGCCACCAGCTGGGCGGCGGTGTTCCCGGCCGCGGTGCGCAGCTCCAGGCGTTCGAACTTCTGGTCCTCGAACAGCCAGTGGGCGACCCCGAGCAGGGCCTCCGCGGCGTAGCCCTCGCCGCGGGCCCAAGGCCCGACCGCGACCGTCGCCTCGGTGGCGCGCAGCCGCCAGTCGGTCCGGCGCAGCCGGACGCAGCCGACCAGGCGCTGGGTCAGGAACTCGTGGACGGCGAGCACGATGCCCCGGCCCTGGGCCCGCTCGGCGGGGGCGCCGAGGGCGATCCAGCCGCGGGCGTCCTCGGCGGAGTAGGACAGCGGCACGGTGGTCCAGGTGCGGACCAGTTCGTCGCTCATCAGATCGGTCAGCGCGGGGACGTCCTCCGGTTCGAACGCTCGTAGCACCAGCCGATCGGTGCTGATCGAGATCTCGGGAAAGGTGGACGTCATCAACGGGCTCCTGCCTGTCGCCGCTCCTCGGCGGGGCTGATGGAACGATCATGCTCCAGGAAGGGCGCTGCCGTCACCCCTCCGATTCGCTGCGCCACACCGTGCCCGAACCGGGGGCGGTATGGGAAATCACCCGGACAGACCGGTCGCCCCCGCCCTGCCGTCCGGGGGCGGCGGGGCGGGGGCGACGGACGCGCACGCGGACGGTTCAGCCGGTCGCGGCCAGGTGCTGTTCCACCTGCTTCTCCAGGGCGATGAAGCTGAGGCTGCCGGTGACCTGCTCCACGTCGGTCTGCCGGTAGCCGAGGCGCTGGTAGAGCCGCAGGTTGCCGATGCTGCGGTGCCCGCTGAACAGGCGGAACGAGCGCACCGACGCGTCGCCGGCGGCCAGCGTCTGCTCCATGCTGCGGACCAGCCGGGAGCCCAGTCCGTGCCGCTGCATCCGGGGGTGGACGCAGAGCCGGCCTATCCGGCCCACGCCGTCGCTGTCGACCCAGCCGCGGACGCTGCCCACGACCTCGTCGCCCAGGCGGGCGACCAGGACGTGGTGCTCCTTCAGCTCGGTGCGGAGGCTGTCGAGGGTCTGGGTGAGGGGGTCGATGGCCCAGTCACCGTAGAGTTCTGCTTCGCTCTGGTAGCAGAGGTACTGGAGCTTGAGAATCCGTTCTGCTTCGTCCTCGGTGGCGATCGAGGTGGTCACGCTCATGCCCATGCGCGCGTTCCTCCCTTTCTTGTGTACCCCGGCCGCGAGGATGAGGGGATGCGACCGGGTTGCCCTGACCGGAGGTGGGTCGGTGCCGACGGAGAGCCGTCGGGACCGGGCGTACGTTTAGGGCCCACTACCCATGCGCTCACCCTTCCCAATCCTCGAATTCTCGGCGCACCTCCCCGGGTCCGCCACCCGGCGCCCGGGGCGTGGTTGAACGACGGTCAAAATCCGGTTGAATTCCGGTCAAATCGCCGCTATGGCCGCGGCTGCCCCGTCGATCCGCGAGCAGCCGCCGGAGGCAGCCGAGGCAGCGGGAGCGGGTCGGGCCGATGCTGCCGCGCGGCATCGCCAGTTCCTCGGCCAACTCCCGGTAGCTGAACGGCGGCGACTCCAGCAGGGCGGTCATCAGCGCCGGGCAGCGGGACGGCAGCCGGGCCACCGCGCGGCGCAACTCCCGTGCCTGCTCGGCGGCGAGGGCGAGCGGCTCCGGCTCGGCCGGAACGCCGCCGGGCCCGGCCGCCCGGCGCGCCGCGGCGTACTCGGCCTCCTCTGCCAGGGCGAGGCGGAACTCCTGGAGGGTGAGCGCCCGCAGCCGGGACTCCGGCCGGGAGACCCGCGCCTCGGCCGCGGCCCGCAGCCAGACCCGCTGCTCCAGATCCTCCGGATCCAGGCCGTGGGCCCCGGCCAGGCCGCGGAGCAGGCCGAGGAAGGCGTGGCGCAGGGCGGGATCCGCGGCGGTGGGTGTCAAGGGCTCTCCCGGGGGGCGGGTGGCGAACGGTCCCTGCCGACGACGCCGAAACGCCCTGCCCCGGATCCGCACCGGCCACGGCTCCACCCGCACGGGTGACACCGTCCGGGCCCCGGTGATCTTTGTCACTGCATCCTGGTGGATCTAGGTCACTGCTCGCAGCAGGGGCCGGGATCGACGTTCCGATCCCGGCCCCTGCTGGTCTGACTGCCGGTCAGCGCGCGGCTTCGACCCACTGCTGCTGGACCGCGAGGTCCGCCTTGACCTCGGCGAGCTGCACCGCGACCGCGGAGGGCGCGGTGCCGCCCCGGCCGTCCCGGGAGGCGATCGCGCCGTGCACGGTGAGCACCTCGCGCACCCCGGGCGTCAGCGCCGGTGAGATCTCCGCGAACTGGGCGTCCGTCAGGTCGGACAGCTCAAGGCCGCGCGGCTCGCAGAACTTCACGCAGGCGCCGGCCACCTCGTGCGCCACCCGGAACGGGGTGCCCTGCTTGACCAGCCATTCGGCGATGTCCGTGGCCAGCGAGAAGCCGGCCGGGGCCAGCTCCTCCAGCCGCTCGTCGTGCACGGTCAGCGTGGCCATCATCCCGGTGAAGGCGGGCAGCAGCACCTCCAGGGTGTCGCAGGAGTCGAAGACCGGCTCCTTGTCCTCCTGCAGATCCCGGTTGTAGGCGAGCGGCAGCGCCTTGAGGGTGGCCAGCAGCCCGGTCAGATTGCCGATCAGGCGCCCCGACTTGCCCCGGGCCAGCTCGGCGATGTCCGGGTTCTTCTTCTGCGGCATGATCGAGGAGCCGGTGGAGAAGGCGTCGTGCAGGGTGATGAAGCCGAACTCACGGGTGTTCCAGATGATCACCTCCTCGGCGATCCGGGAGAGGTTGATCCCGATCATCGCGGTGACGAAGGCGAACTCGGCCACGTAGTCCCGGGACGCGGTGCCGTCGATCGAGTTGCCGGCCGAGCCGCCCTCGAAGCCCAGCTCGGCGGCGACGAACTCCGGGTCGAGCCCCAGCGAGGAGCCGGCCAGCGCGCCGGAGCCGTAGCCGGAGACGGCGGTGCGGACGTCCCACTGGCGCAGCCGCTCGGCGTCCCGGCCCAGCGCCTGGACGTGGGCCAGCACATGGTGCGCGAACAGCACCGGCTGGGCGTGCTGGAGGTGCGTCCGACCCGGCATGGCGGTGTCCGGGTGGCTCTCGGCGAGGCCGACCAGGGCCTGCTGGAGGTCCAGCACCAGGCCGCCGATGATCCGGGCGTGGTCCCGGAGGAACAGCCGGCCCAGGGTGGCGATCTGGTCGTTGCGGGAGCGGCCGGCCCGCAGCTTGCCGCCCAGCTCCGCGCCGAGGCGCTCCAGCAGGCCGCGCTCCAGCGCGGTGTGCACGTCCTCGTCGGCGACGGTGCCGGTGAAGGCGCCCGACTCGACGTCGGCGAGGAGCAGGTCCAGGCCGTCCAGCATCCGGGAGAGCTCGTCCGCGCTGAGGTGACCGGCCCGGTGCAGCACCTTGGCGTGGGCCCGGGATCCGGCGATGTCGTACGGGGCCAGCCGCCAGTCGAAGTGGACCGAGGCGGAGAGCGCCGCCAGTGCCTCCGACGGGCCGTCGGCGAAGCGGGCGCCCCAGAGCCGCAGGTTGTCGTTGTTCGTCTTGTTGCCGCTCATCGTCGATCAGCCCTGCAGGTCCCGCTTGGCGGCGATCTTGGAGGACATGCCGAAGATCTCGATGAAGCCCTTGGACAGCGACTGGTCGAAGGTGTCGCCGGTGTCGTAGGTGGCGAGGTTGAAGTCGTAGAGCGACTTCTGCGAGGCCCGGCCGTTCACGACCGCGCGCCCGCCGTGCATGGCCATCCGGATGTCGCCGGTGACGCTCTGGTTGGCCTCGTTGACGAAGCCGTCCAGGGCGCGCTTGAGCGGCGAGAACCACAGGCCGTCGTAGACCAGCTCGGCCCAGCGCTGCTCGACCTGCCGCTTGTAGCGGGCCAGCTCGCGCTCGACGGTGACGTTCTCCAGCGCCTGGTGCGCGGTGATCAGCGCGATCGCGCCGGGGGCCTCGTAGATCTCCCGGGACTTGATGCCGACCAGGCGGTCCTCGACCATGTCCAGCCGGCCGATGCCCTGGGCGCCGGCCCGCTTGTTCAGCTCCTCGATGGCCTGGAGCACGGTCACCTTGCGGCCGTCGATCGCGACCGGGACGCCGGCCTCGAAGGAGATGACGACCTCGTCGGCCTCGCGCGGGTCGGCCGGGTTCTGGGTGTACTCGTAGACGTCCTCGATCGGGGCGTTCCAGATGTCCTCGAGGAAGCCGGTCTCGACCGCGCGGCCGAAGACGTTCTGGTCGATCGAGTAGGGGTTCTTCTTGGTGGTGACGATGGGGAGGTTCTTGGCCTCGGCGAAGGCGATCGCCTTGTCCCGGGTCATCGCGTAGTCGCGGACCGGGGCGATGCACTTGAGGCCGGGGGCCAGGGAGTTGATCCCGACCTCGAACCGGACCTGGTCGTTGCCCTTGCCGGTGCAGCCGTGGGCGACCGTGGACGCGCCGTGCTTCTGCGCGGCGGCGACCAGGTGCTTGACGATGACCGGCCGCGAGAGCGCGGACACCAGCGGGTACTGGCCCTGGTAGAGGGCGTTGGCCTTGAGCGCGGGCAGGCAGTACTCGTCCGCGAACTCCTGGCGGGCGTCGGCGACCTCGGCCTCGACCGCGCCGCAGTCCAGCGCGCGCTGCCGGATGGCGTCCAGGTCCTCGCCGCCCTGGCCGACGTCCACCGCGACGGCGATGACCTCGGCGCCGGTCTCCTCGGCGATCCAACCGATGCACACGGACGTGTCCAGACCGCCCGAGTAGGCAAGTACGACGCGCTCAGCCATGTCTCTCTCCCTCAACACCAGTGCTCACGCGAGACGCGGGCAACCATGCAGCGACAGGCATAATTATGCACTACTCCGCATGGAATGCCAACCGGGCCGCGTCGGCGCGGGTCGGAGAGGTCAGCGGCGGCTCAGGGGGCCGGGAACTGGTTCGGCGGGACGCCGGTGGTGCTCGCGGTGCCGCCGACGACGCCGTAGAGGCTGATCGTGTAGGTGGTGTACTCGACGTACGACGAGGTGTACTTGGTGGTGAAGCTCAGCGACTTGTCGAACTTCTCGTAGTCGCAGCCGGTGGTGAAGCCCCGGTGCTTGGCGTCCCAGTCGGTGCCGGTCGCGAAGTAGACGGTGTAGCTGCCGTCGCGCACGCCCTTGACCGTGAACTTGCCGTTCTTGCGCAGGTAGACCGCGAACGACCGGGCCCCGTTGCGCTTCAGGGTGACCACCGCACTGCCACTGCTGCCGTTCTCGATGGTCAGCTTGCCGTTCCCGGTGCAGTCGGTGTTCCGCAGGTAGGTGCCGGTGGCCAGGGTGCGGTTCTGCTGCTTGGGGAACTTCGGCACGGTCAGCCCGGTGGCCCGGCCGGACGCGGCCAGCCTGCCGACGTCCGCGGCGAGCGCGGTGACGCTCGCCGTCCGGCCGACCTGCACCCCGGGCACCGCGGCCGCGCAGGCCTTGTCGCCCTCGCCGTCGGAGCCCGAGTTCAGGGCGTTGAGGTCGGTGGAGAGGGCCAGCAGGTCCTGGGACAGGGTCGAGTTGTCGTCGCTCTGCGCGTCCGACACCGCCAGTTCCTTGAGCTTCTCGGCCGCGCCGCTGGCCGCCGTCGAGGTGGCGGTCAGTGTGGACCAGCCGCCGCCCGCGGCGATCTTCGCGAGCGCGGCCGAGACCGGCTTGTCGATCGCGGCGAGCTGCGCGGCGTACTGGGCGTCCGTCAGATAGGTCGGCGGCGAGGTGCTCGGCTTGGGCAGGGTGGCCGCCACCGGGCCCGGGGACCCGCCACCGCCACCGCATGCCGCCAGCAGTGCCGTCACCGTGAGCGCCGCTGCTCCCCCGAGCAGTCCTCGGCTGTTGACCGCCATGGCTTCCCCCTCGCCTCGCGCTCGCGCCAGTATGGAAGAGGGCGCGCAGTGGCGTCAATCGGTCACCCAGCGTGCCGGGGTCGGGCGGGCGCTCAGGACTGGGCCAGCCGCAGCAGGTGCTCCGCCAGGGCCTGGCCGCCGTCCGGGTCCCGGCTGATCAGCAGCACGGTGTCGTCCCCGGCGATGGTGCCGATGATCTCGTGGATGCCGGACTGGTCGATCGCCGACGCCAGGAACTGGGCCGCGCCGGGCGGGGTGCGGAGCACCACCAGGTTGCCCGAGGCGGTGGCGGAGACCATCAGCTCGGCGGCGAGCCGGGCCAGCCGGCCCTCGTTGGCCGACTCCCCCATCGGCGCCTGCGGGGTGCGGTCCCCGCCCTCGGCCGGGACCGCGTAGATCAGCGCGCCGTCCTGGCTGCGGATCTTCACAGCCCCCAGCTCGTCCAGGTCCCGGGAGAGCGTGGCCTGGGTGACCGCGAGGCCGTCGTCCGCGAGCAGTTTGGCCAACTGGCTCTGCGACCGGATGGGCTGACGGGTCAGCAGGTCCACGATCCGCCGGTGCCGCGCGGTCCGGGTCTGCGGCAGCTGGAACAGCGGGCCGGTGGCGGGCGGGGGCTGGTGATCGGCCATGGTGGGTCAGCCGGCCTCTCGTACGGATCGCAGGATGCCGGGGAGCACCGCGAGCAGCGCGTCGACGTCGCGCTCGGTGATGATCAGCGGCGGCGCCAGCCGGACCGCGTCCGGAACGGCGGCGTTGACCAGGAATCCGGCCCGCTGGGCGGCGGCCTGGAGCGGGGCCGACAGCGGCCGGGTGAGCACGATGCCGAGCAGCAGCCCGGCGCCGCGGACGTGGTCCACCAGCGGGTCGCCGATGGCCTCGATGCCGGCCCTGAGCCGTTCGCCGACCTTGGCGGCCTGGTCCAGCAGGCCTTCGCGCTCGATGGTGTCGAGCACCGCGTTGGCGGCAGCGCAGACCACTGGGTTGCCGGAGAAGGTGCTGCCGTGGTGGCCGGGGTGCAGCAGTTCGGCGGCGTCGCCGAAGGCGAGGGTGGCGCCGATCGGCAGCCCGCCGCCGAGGCCCTTGGCCAGGGTGACCAGGTCCGGGTCGACGCCCTCCTCGGCCTGGTGGGCGAACCAGTGGCCGGTGCGGCCGATGCCGGTCTGGATCTCGTCCAGGACCAGCAGGGTGCCGGTGGCGCGGGTGATCTCCCGGGCCGCGCGCAGGTAGCCGGCCGGGGGGACGACCACGCCGTTCTCGCCCTGCATCGGCTCCAGCACCACCAGCGCGGTGTCGGTGCTGACCGCGGCCCGCAGCGCCTCGACGTCCCCGAACGGGACGTGGCTGACGTCGCCGGGCAGCGGGCGGAACGGGTCCTGCTTGCCGGGCTGGGCGGTGAGCGCCAGCGCGCCCATGGTCCGGCCGTGGAAGCCGCCGTGGGCGGAGACCATGTGGGTGCGGCCGGTGAGCCGGCCGATCTTGAAGGCGGCCTCGTTGGCCTCGGCGCCGGAGTTGGAGAAGTAGACCCGGCCGTCCTGCCGCCCGGAGAGGGCCACCAGCCGCTCGGCGAGCCGGACCGTGGGCTCGGCCAGGAAGAAGTTGGAGATGTGGCCCAGGGTGCTGATCTGCTCGGTGACCGCGGCGACGATCGCCGGGTGGGCGGTGCCGAGGGCGTTGACCGCGATGCCGCCGAGGAAGTCGGTGTAGCGCTTGCCGTCGGCGTCCCAGAGGTGCACGCCCTCGCCGCGGACCAGCGGGATCCGCGGGGTGCCGAAGTTGTTCATCAGCGTGTGCTGCCAGCGCTGGGTGAGTTCCTGGTTGCCGGTCATGCGAGCCCCCCGGTGATGATCGGATCGGTGTCGTCGTTGTCGGCGTCGGGCACGACCATGGTGCCGATGCCCTCGTCGGTGAAGATCTCCAGCAGCAGGCTGTGCTGGACCCGGCCGTCGAGTACCCGGGCCGTGCCGACGCCCGCCCGGACCGCGCGCAGGCAGCCCTCCATCTTCGGGAGCATGCCGCTGGCCAGGGTCGGCAGCAGCTTCTCCAACTCGCTCACGGTGAGGTGGCTGATCACAGCGTCGCTGGCGGGCCAGTCGGCGTAGAGGCCCTCGACGTCGGTGAGCACCACCAGCATCTCGGCGTCCAGCGCCATCGCCATCGCGGCGGCGGCGGTGTCGGCGTTGATGTTGTAGACGTGGCCGTCGTTGCTGCGGGCGATGGAGGAGATGACCGGGATGCGCCCGTTGTCGAGCAGCGCGTGGACCGCCCCCGGCTCGACGTGGGCGATGTCGCCGACCAGGCCGATGTCGACCTGCTCGCCGTCGACGTCCGCGTAGCGCTTGACCGCGGTCATGGTGTGGGCGTCCTCGCCGGTCATCCCGACCGCGAACGGGCCGTGCTCGTTGAGCAGGCCGACCAGCTCGCGCTGGACCTGCCCGGCCAGCACCATCCGGACCACGTCCATGGTCTCCGGGGTGGTCACCCGCAGCCCCGCGGTGAAGGAGGAGGTCAGGCCGAGCTTCTCCAGCTGGGTGTTGATCTGCGGGCCGCCGCCGTGCACGATGACCGGGCGCAGCCCGGCGTAGCGCAGGAAGACCACGTCCTGGGCGAAGGCGGCCTTGAGCGACTCGTCGACCATGGCGTTGCCGCCGAACTTGATCACGACGGTCTTGCCGTGGAAGCGCTCCAGCCAGGGCAGCGCCTCGACCAGGGTGAGCGCCTTGGGGAGCGCGGTGTTGTTGCGGGCCTGTTCGCCCGTGGGTGCGATGTGCACGGCCGTGGGGCCCCTTCAGCTGGAGTAGGCGCTGTTCTCGTGGACGTAGTCGGCGGTGAGGTCGTTGGTCCAGACCGTGGCCCGGTCGGAGCCGGCATTCAGGTCGGCGGTGACGACCACCTGGCGGTCCTTCATGCTGACCAGGTCGCGGTCCTCGCCGACGCTGCCGCCGCGGCAGACCCAGACGCCGTTGATGGCGACGTCCAGGGCGTCCGGGTCGAAGGCGGCGGCGGTGGTGCCGATGGCGGCCAGCACCCGGCCCCAGTTGGGGTCCTCGCCGTGGATGGCGCACTTGAGCAGGTTGTTGCGGGCGATGCTGCGGGCGACCTCGACCGCGTCGGCCTCGGTGGCGGCGTTGACCACGTCGATCCTGACGTCCTTGCTGGCCCCCTCGGCGTCGCCGACCAGTTGCAGCGCGAGGTCGGCGCAGACCGTGCGGACGGCCTCGGCGAAGGCGTCCTGACCGGGCGTCACCCCGCTGGCGGCGGAGGCCAGCAGCAGCACGGTGTCGTTGGTGGACATGCAGCCGTCGGAGTCGACCCGGTCGAAGGTGGTCCTGGTGGCGGCGCGCAGCGCGGCGTCCAGGTCGGCGGCGTCCACCGCGGCGTCGGTGGTGAGTACGACCAGCATGGTGGCCAGGCCGGGGGCGAGCATTCCGGCGCCCTTGGCCATGCCGCCGACGGTCCAGCCGTCCGGATGGGCCGCGACGGCGGTCTTGTGCACGGTGTCGGTGGTCTTGATGGCGACGGCGGCGGCCTCGCCGCCGTCCTCGGCCAGCTCGGCGGCGGCCAGCTCGACGCCGGGGAGCAGCAGCTCCATCGGCAGCCGGACCCCGATCAGGCCGGTGGAGGCGACCGCGACGTCGGCCGCGTTGAGGCCCAGCGTCTCGGCGACCTTCTCGGCGGTGGCGTGGGTGTCCTGGAACCCGAGCGGGCCGGTGCAGGCGTTGGCGCCACCGGAGTTGAGGACGACGGCGGAGAGGTGGCCGTCCTTCAGCACCTGCTCGGACCAGAGCACCGGGGCGGCCTTGACCCGGTTGGAGGTGAAGACGCCGGCCGCGGCCAGCGAGGGCCCGTCGTTGACGACCAGGGCCAGGTCCGGGCTGCCGGAGGCCTTGATGCCCGCGGTGACGCCGGCGGCGCGGAAGCCCTTGGCCGCCGTGACGCCGACGCCGGGGAGGTGGTTCGTCACGGTGCGACTCCAGTCTGCGGAAGGCCGAGTTCCTCGGGGAGGCCGAGGGCGATGTTCATGCTCTGGACGGCGCCGCCGGCGGTGCCCTTGACCAGGTTGTCGATGGCGCTGACCACGGTGATCCGGCCCACGCCCTGGTCCAGTGCGACCTGCACCAGGGCGTGGTTGGAGCCGAGGACCGAGGCGGTGGCGGGCCACTGGCCCTCGGGCAGCAGGTGCGCGAAGGGCTCGGCGGCGTAGGCGGCGGTGTAGGCGTCGCGGACCTGCCGGGCGGTGACGCCGGGGCGGGCCTTGACGCTGCAGGTGGCGAGGATGCCCCGGGACATCGGGGCCAGGGTCGGGGTGAACGAGACCGCGACCCGCTCCCCCGCGGCGAGGGAGAGGTTCTGGGTCATCTCCGGGGTGTGCCGGTGCACGCCGCCGACGCCGTAGGGGCTCATGCTGCCCATCACCTCGCTGCCCAGCAGGTGCGTCCTGGCGGCCTTGCCCGCGCCCGAGGTGCCGGAGGCGGCGACCACCACCGCCTCGGGCTCGGCCAGCCCGGCGGTGTACGCGGGGAGCAGCGCCAGGGTGACCGCGGTGGGGTAGCAGCCGGGCACTGCGATCCGGGCGCTGCCCTTGAGCGCCGCCCTGGCGCCGGGCAGCTCGGGCAGCCCGTACGGCCAGGTGCCCGCGTGCGGGGAGCCGTAGAACTTCTCCCAGTCGGCCGGGTCCTTGAGCCGGAAGTCGGCGCCGCAGTCGACGACCAGTACGTCCTCGCCCAGCTGCTCGGCGACGGCCGCGGACTGGCCGTGCGGCAGGCCGAGGAAGACGATGTCGTGGCCGGCCAGCGTGGCCGGGTCGGTGGGCTGGAGCACCCGGTCGGCGAGCGGCAGCAGGTGCGGCTGCAGCTCGCCGAGGCGGGCCCCGGCGTTGGAGCCGCCGGTGAGCGCGCCGATCTCGATCCGCGGGTGGGACAGCAGCAGGCGCAGCACCTCGCCGCCCGCGTACCCGCTCGCCCCGGCCACCGCTGCTCTGAACGCCTTGGCGGGATGTGCCATGACTCCTCCTCCGCTTCGGGATAACTATACGAAGGAAGGCACATTCATGCAATCGCGCTACCGGGACGATACTCCTGCGGGGTAACGTCGGGCCGAAAGATCACAGGACCCCGGAAGATCCGAGACGTGAGGACAGTGACGTGAGCGACATCGTGCGGGTAGGGGTCGTCGGCTGCGGCCTGATGGGGTCGGGGATCGCCGAGGTGTTCGCGCGGGCGGGCCTGGAGGTCAAGGTATCCGAGGCGAACGGCGAGGCGCTGGAGATCGGCCGCACCCGGCTCACCGGCTCGCTGGACACCGCGGTCCGCCGCGGCAAGCTCGCCGAGGCCGACCGGGACGAGGCGCTGGCCCGGATCTCGTTCACCACCGACCTGGCCGACTTCGCCGACCGCGACCTGGTGATCGAGGCGGTCGCCGAGCGCGAGGACGTCAAGACCGCGATCTTCCGGACGCTGGACCAGGTGGTGGAGCGGCGCGACGCGATCCTGGCGTCCAACACCTCCTCCATCCCGATCGTCAAGCTCGCCTCGGCGACCTCGCGCCCGGAGCAGGTCCTCGGCGTCCACTTCTTCAACCCGGCGCCGGTGCAGAAGCTGGTCGAGGTGATCCCGACGCTGACCACCTCGGCCGAGACGGTCACCCGGGCCGAGGCCTTCGCCCGCGAGGTGCTGGCCAAGGAGCCGATCCGGGCCAGGGACCGGGCCGGATTCGTGGTGAACGCGCTGCTGGTGCCCTATCTGCTGTCCGCGGTCCGGATGTTCGAGTCCGGCGTCGCCACGGCCGAGGACATCGACAAGGGCATGGAGGCCGGCTGCGCCCACCCGATGGGCCCGCTGCGGCTGTGCGACCTGATCGGCCTGGACACCATCGTCTCCATCGCCGAGTCGATGTACCACGAGTACAAGGAGCCGCTGTTCTCCGCGCCGCCGCTGCTGCAGCGGATGGTCGACGCCGGCCTGCTCGGACGCAAGTCCGGCCGGGGGTTCTACCAGTACTGATCCGGCGCACCACCGGGGCGCTACCGGGGCCGCCGCGGGTACCCCCTACCCTGATTCCATGTCAGATCCTCAACTGATCCGCATCGGTGCGCGTTCGTCCCCGATGTCGCTGGCCCAGGTGCGCCGGGTGCGCGCCGAACTCGCCGCCGCGCACCCGGGGACGGCCACCGAGGTGGTGCCGTTCACCACCTCGGGCGACCGCTGGTCCGGTGCGCTGGTGGAGCTCGGCGGCAAGGGCGCGTTCACCCGGGAGATCGACGAGGCGCTGCTGTCCGGCGCCGTCGACCTGGCGGTGCACTGCGTCAAGGACGTCCCCGGCGACCGCCCGGTCCCGGCCGGGACGCAGTTCGCCGCCTACCTCAAGCGGGACGACCTGCGCGACGCGCTGGTGCTGCCGGTCGGCCACCCCGGCGCCCGGCTCGGCGGCGCCACCCTCGCCGACCTGCCCGCCGGCACCAGGATCGGCACCTCCTCGGTCCGCCGGATCGCCCAACTGGCACAGCGCTACCCGGAGCTGGAGCCGGTGCCGTTCCGCGGCAACGCCAACAGCCGACTGGCGAAACTGGACGCGGGCGAGGTGGACGCGGTGCTGCTGGCCGTCTCCGGGCTGGAGCGGATCGGCCTGGCCGACCGGATCACCCAGATCCTGGACGTGGAGCAGATGATGCCCGCGGTCGGCTCCGGCACCCTGGTGCTGCAGTGCCGGGCCGGGGACGAGCGGGTGATCGAGGCGGTCGGCGCGCTCAACGACGCGGAGACCTACCGGCAGACCACCGCCGAGCGGATGCTGCTGCACGTGCTGCAGGGGCACTGCAACTCGCCGATCGCGGCCTACGCCACCACCGAGTTCGACGGCCGGCTCTCGCTCCGCGCCCGGGTGTTCAGCGCCGACGGCAAGACCGTGCTGGACGCCCACGAGTGGGACCGCAACGCGCACGCGCTGGGCACCTCGGTGGCCGCGACGCTGCTGCGGCAGGGCGCGCACGAGGTCATCAACGCGATCCCGCACTGACCGACAGCAGCACACCGCCGTCAGGACCGTGCACGTCCAGCCGGACCGGCGGGGTGCGCCGGTGCAGGGCGTAGTGCTCGCGGACCCGGGCCAGCACCAAGGGCAGCGCGGCCTCGGTGTCGGCGGACACCGGCCCCTGCTGCAGCCAGTGCAGGCAGAGGGTCCAGTCGTCCGCGTCCTCGGCCGGGTGCTCCCTGGTCGGAGCCGCCCCGACGGCGATGCCGTCGAGGGCGGCCACGATCGCCGCCATGTCCTCCGGATCGATGTGCCCGGGGTCGTTCTCCACCAGTGCCTCGCTCATGCGTTCCGCCTACCCCGTCCCGTACGCCCCAAGCGCACCACCGGGACGGAGCGGGCCGCCGGGACCGGGCGGACCGGCCGCGGTCAGCGGCTGAACAGGTTGGGCGTGTGCAGACGGCGCTTGGTGAGCACCGGGCTCGCCACGGTGTCCGCGTCCCCCTCGACCGGGTCGGCGAACCCGCCGCCGGTGTCGGCCTTGGCCGCGGCCTTGCGCTCGCGCCGGGCGGCGCGCAGCTCGGAGCTGCGCCGGCGCTCGCGCCGGGCGCCCGCCGTCAGCATCAGCAGGCCGAGGCAGAGCAGCAGGGTCAGCGCTATCCCGGCCAGGAACGCGCCGAGTGTGTTGACGTTGGCGAGATGGTGGTCGAAGAGGCGCACCGAGTAGTGCGGCCCTCCGCCGAGGTTGTCCGCGGTCACCACGATCGCGAAGGCGACCGCGACGGCCACGATCAGCAGTCCGAGCAGCAGCATGACTGGTTACACCCCATTCGACAGTGCGTCCTGGTTGACGTCTGCCGCAGCGCGTACCCCGTTACCCGGTCCGCTAACGTCCCGTCAGGACAGGCTCAGAGCAGGCCGCGGACCCGGGCGCTGAGCCGGGTCAGCCCGAGCAGCGCGTCGATGTTCGGGGTCGGCACGCCGACCAGGCCGCCGATCTCGCGCACCGCGCCGACCAGCGCGTCCAGCTCCAACCGCCGTCCGGCCTCGGCGTCCTGCAGCATCGAGGTGCGGGTCAGGCCGAGCTTGCGGGTGACCTGGCTGCGGTCCTCGGGGCGTTCGGCGATCGGGCAGCCGATCCGCTCGCCGATCGCGGCGGCCTCCCGCATCGCGTCGTGGCAGAAGGCCATGACCAGTTCGTCGTCCAGGATCAGGTCCCCGGTCGCGCCGGTGAGGGCGGAGACCGGGTTCATGGTCATGTTGCCCCAGAGCTTGTACCAGACGCCGTGCTGGATCTCGGTGGACACCTCGGCCTCGAACCCGGCCGCGGCGAACAGCGCTGCCAGCTCGCGGACCCGGGGCGACTCCGCGCCGTCCGGCTCACCGAGGATCAGCCGGCCGCCGCCGTGGTGCCGGACCAGGCCCGGCTCCGGGGTGCTGGCGCTGAGGTGCACCACGCAGCCGACGGTGTTGCCGACCGGGACGGTGGCGGCGATCCGCCCGTCCGGGTCCACGCTCGCCAGCCGCCGGCCGGCGCAGGGGCCGCCGAAGCCCTCGAAGAACCACCAGGGCACCCCGTTCATCGCGGCGACCACGGCGGTGTCCGGGCCGACCAGCGGCGCCAGCACCGGCAGCGCGGCCTCCAGCGCATGTGCCTTCACCGCGAGCACCACCAGGTCCTGGACGCCCAGTTCGGCCGGGTCGCCGGTGGCCGGCACCGGCGCGGTGAGCAGGCCGCCGTCCGGCTGCTCCAGCCGCCAGCCGTGCGCGCGCAGCGAGGCCAGCGTCGCCCCGCGCGCCAGCGCCGAGACCTCCGTTCCGGCTGCCGCCAGCCGCGCCCCGATCAGACCGCCGACCGCTCCCGCTCCCAGCACACAGATCCGCATGGGCCCGAACCTAACCCGCCGGGGCTCCGGCGCACCAGGCCGGGCCAGCCCCGTACCGTGCCCGGGTCAGCCCCGTACGTGCTGGAGCCAGGCGGGCCGCCCGGCCAGGGTCGCGGCGGTCCTGGCGGCCTCGGCCCTGGCCAGTTCCCCGGCGTCGGCGAAGCCCTCCGGCAGCCACTCGGCGGAGCGGGCGGCGCGGGCGGCCAGGTGCGCGACATAGGCCTCGCGCTGCTGCTCCGGGGTGTCGAATCCGGGCTCGTCGGCCAGCCAGGCGTCCGGGACCAGGCCGACCACCTCGCGCAGCAGCGCCGCGGTGACCAGCGGCGCGAGCGCGGCGTCGGCGGCCGGGACGTCCGGGGCGAAGCCGCCGAGCGCGTGCTCGGTCATCGGGTAGCGCCGGGCCACCGCCTCGTCCGCGCCGGACCAGCGGTGATGGAAGATCAGCGCCGCGCCGTGGTCGATCAGCCGGAGCCGGCCGTGCCAGACCATCAGGTTGGGGCTGTGCACGGTCCGGTCCACATTGCCGACCAGGGCGTCGAACCAGACCACCCGCCCGGCCTCGGCCGGGGTCACCGCGACCTGCGGCGGCTGCCGCAGCGGGGCGAAGTCGTGCGCGCCGGGCAGGAAGTCCATGCCCAGGTTGAGCCCCGTGCTGCCGCGCAGGATGTCCTGCACCTCCGGATCCGGCTCCTCCTCGGCGACCCGGGGGTCGAACCGGACCAGCACCAGCTCCGGCACCGGCAGCCCGAGCCGCCGCCCCAGCTCCCCCACGATCACCTCGGCGACCAGCGCCTTGCGGCCCTGCGCCGCACCGGTGAACTTCACCACGTAGGTGCCCAGGTCGTCGGTCTCCACCACGCCGGGGACGGAGCCGCCGGTGCGCAGCGGGGTGAGGTAGTGCAGCGCCGTCACCTCGGCCAGTCCCGTCACCCGCTCCGCCCTTCTCCGCGATCCCTGCGACCCTGCCAGGTCAACCACTCCGCAGGCCCGCCGATTCCTTCCCGGCGAGCGCCTCCAGCAGCGCGGACAGCTGTCCGAGGCCGCCGTCGGACCAGACCCCGCCGGCGAAGACGTCGGCCGCGACCTCCTCGGCGGCGGCCAGCATCTGGGCCAGCCGCTCGCGTCCGGTGCCGGTCAGCGCCGCGTAGGCGACCCGGGCGTCACGCGGGTCGGGCTCGCGGACCACCAGGCCGATCCGCTCCAGCGGGATCAGGCCCCGGGTCACCCCGGACGCGGACATCCCCAGCGCGTTCGCCAGGTCCACCCGGCGCATCCGGCCGCCGGGCGCCCGTCCGAGCTGCCGCAGCACCGCCAGGTCGGCGAAGCTGACGCCGTGCAGCCCGGACAGGGTCGCGTCGAACCGCCTGACCAGCGCCGCCTGGGCCCGGACCAGCCGCAGCGACACCGCCAGCGCCTCGCTCATCTCCTCGCTCACGTCGCTCATGCCCGGCAGCCTAACAGATGCTTGCGCACTCAAGGAGTGTCAAAGTATCCCCCGCGACCGCGCTCCGCCCGGCATAATCCGCTGCAACGCGACTGGCGGGTCAGGGGTGGGCGAAAACCACCGGGAAGCAGCCCCGCGAGGGCCGTCCGCCTGGGCCCCCGCAGAGGAGCCTTCCGCCATGAGCGCCTTCTCCGACGTCGACGCCAGCCCCCGCCCGCAGGAGCTGGTCGACTACCTCGACCACGCCCACACCGGCCTGCACGCCCCCAAGCTGCGCCTGCAGCAGGGCCTGCCGATCCGCCCCGGCCACCGGGTGCTCGACCTCGGCTGCGGCTCGGGCCACGAGCTGGCCCGGCTGGAGGAGGACGGCGCGGTGGCCTTCGGCATCGACAGCAGCGCGGTGATGCTGCAGGCCAGCCACTCCCGACTGACCGACGACGACCTCCCGGCCCGGCTGGCCCAGGCGGACGGGGCCCGACTGCCGTTCCGGGCCGGGGTGTTCGACGCCTGCCGGATCGAGCGGGTGCTCCAGCACGTCGCCGACCCGGCCGCGGTGCTGGCCGAGGCCCGCCGGGTGCTGCGCCCCGGCGGGGTCCTCGGCGTGTGCGAGCCCGACTGGTCCTCGTTCACCCTGGCCTCCTCCCTGCGGGAGGCCGCGGCGGCGGTGTCCGCCCAGGTCGGGGCACAGATCGCGCAGCGCGACATCGGCCGGCAGCTGCGCCGGCTGCTGGTCGGCGCCGGCTTCGGCGCGATCCGGGTCGAGGTCGAACTCGCGGTCTACACCGGCCTGGACGAGCTGGATCTGATCATCTCGCTCCGTCGTGCCGCCGAACGCGCCTGCGCGGCAGGGAGCCTGACGGAGCACCAGGCCGAGGCCCTGCTCGCCGAACAGCGCGCGCTGTCCGACGGCGGCGGCTTCCACGCCACCCTCAACCGCTCGGTCCTGGCCTGGGCACGCTGACCCTGGGCGCGCTGACGGTCACCCGCGGGGCAGCACCCCGCCGCGGAGGGCGCTGAACAGCCGCTCCAGGCGCGCGCGGTGGTCGTCCGCCACCGCGCTCGGCGGCTCCCCGGCGATGCGGCGGCGCGCGGTCTCCAGCAGCACGGTGCCGTAACCGGCGATGAAGAAGGCGGCGAGCAGCGCCCCTTCGCCGGTGAAGGCCGGGTCGCGGTCGAGCTCCTCGGCCAGGATCCGCTGGAGCTCGGCGGCGATCTCCCGCGCCCGCGCGACCAGGGCCGACGACGCCGCGACGGTCCGGAAGAAGGAGACCGAGCGGTCATTGAGGCCGGAGAGCGGATGGCGCTCCTCGACCAGGCCGAGGGTCGCGTCGCGCAGCGACGCCAGCACGTCGGTGCCGGGGGCGCGGTCGCGCACCGCCGAGCGCAGCAGCTCGACGGCGTCGTCGGCCCGGTCCAGATAGAGGTCCTCCTTGCGCGGGAAGTGGTTGAAGACCGTCACGCTCGACACCCCGGCCTCCCGGGCGATCTCGGCGACCGTCACCGCGTCGAATCCGCGGTCGAGGAACAGCCGACCCGCGACCTCCGAGATCCTCGCGCGCGTCTGCGGGCCGCCTCGCTCGCTGGTCCTGGGCATCCGGTCCTCACTTCCTTGCGCAACTAAACTTAGTCACTTAACCTAGTGGTATGTCCTCCCCAGAACAGACCACAGCCATTGTGGACGCCGCCACCGACCCGGCCCGCTCCCCCCGCTCGCTGCGGGAGGCGTGGTTGGCCCTGGCCGGACTGTCCGCGGTGTTCCTCTTCGAGATGCTGGACAACTCGATCCTGAATGTCGCGCTGCCCACCATCGGACGCGAGCTGCATGCCTCGACCACCGCGCTGCAGTGGGTGACCGGCGCGTACGCAGTGGTGTTCGGCGGGCTGATGCTGGCCTTCGGCGCGGTCGCCGACCGCTTCGGCCGACGGCGGACCATGCTCATCGGGCTGGCCCTGCTGGGCGTGGCGAGCCTGGCGACCGCCTTCGTCAGCACAGCGGAACAGCTGATCGCGGTCCGGGCGGCGACGGGGGTCGCCGCCGCGATGACGACCCCGGGGTCGATGGCGCTGGCCTTCCGGCTGTTCGGCGCGGACGGCCTGCGGGTCAGGGCGATCACCCTGATCTCGACCGTGGGCCTGGTCGGGCTGGCGATCGGCCCGACCGCGGGCGGCCTCGTGCTCGCGGTCGCGCCCTGGCAGGTCCTGCTGCTGGTGAACGTGCCGGTCGCGGTGCTGGCGATGATCGGGATCCGGTTCGGCATCGCCGCGGACGCCGCGGACGAACTGCACCGCGATCCGGTGGACGTCGCGGGCGCGGTCCTGGGCACCGCGGCGATCGTGCTCGCGCTGGTCGCGCCCACGCTGTTCGTCGATGCGGGCACGGGCTCGTGGGTCCCGTGGGCGGTCACCGCGGCGGCCGTACCCGCGGCGGTCCTCTTCGTCCTCCGCGAGCGTTCGGCCCGGCACCCGCTGCTCGACCTCAGGCTGGTCGCCCGTCCGCTGGTCTCCAGCGGTCTGGCGTTCAAGGCGGCGACCGGGCTGGCCACCGCCGGGCTCGGCTACCTGGTGACGCTGCAGCTGCAGCTCGACTGGGGCTGGTCGCCCGCGCTGGCCGCGGTCGGGATGCTGCCGCAGGTGGTCGTCCTGATCGCGGGCGGCTCGCTGGTCAGTCCGTTCGTCGAGCGGGTCGGCCTCGAACGGGCCGCGGCGATCAGTGCCGCGGCGGTGGTCGGCGGGCTCGCCGTCTACAGCCTGCTGGGCCGGTTCGGCTATGTCTGGGTCGCGCTCGCCCTGGTGCTGGTGGCAGCGGGGATGCGGGTGGTCGGCGTGGCCGCCGGGACCAATGTGCTGCGCGGGCTGCCGAAGGAGCGGACCACGATCGGCGCGGCCCTGGTCGACACCGCCTCCGAGGTCACCTCGGGCATCGGCATCGCCGTCACCGGCACGGTTCTCGCCGCACTGTTCACCGGCGACCTCGCCGCCTCGCACTGGACCGCCCGGCAGACCGCGGAGTTCCAGCAAGCAGCCACCGTCGCCGGTCTCACCCTCACCGTGGTCGCCGCCCTGCTCGTCGGCTGGGGGATCATCCGTGGCCGGTCCGCCCCGATCACGGCCGACGACAGCGACAGCAGCGCAGGCCGCGACGACAGCCCCGGCGCGGAAGCGGACGCGCCGCGAGCGGCCCAGCACGCCGGTTGACCTTCGGCCGGGCTCCCGCAGGGCTCACCGCGCCAGGGGCCTGCCTCCGGTGCGGCTTCCACCAGGGCCCCGGCAGGGCTCACCGCGCCGGCGGCCTGCCGCCGACCAGGCCGACCGCGTGGGCGCCCGCGCGGCACCCCGCTGCCGCCGCCTCCAGCCAGTCCGCGCCCGCGAGCCTCGCGGCCAGCAGCCCGCCGGCGAAGGCGTCGCCCGCGCCGGTGCTGTCCAGCGGCGCGGTCGGCAGGCCCGGCACCGCACCCAGCAGCGTGCCGTGGTCGGCGACCAGCGCCCCGGCCGCGCCGAGCTTCAGCGCCACCACGCAGTGGCACCGGGCGCTCAGCGCCCGCGCCGCGTCCTCGGGGTCGGTAACCCCGGTCAGCTCCCGCGCCTCGTCCAGGTTGGGCAGCAGCAGCTCCACCCCGCCGAGCAGGTCGAGGAACCGGGACGGGCCGTGCTCGCGCAGGAAGCCGACCGACGCCGGGTCCACGCTGACCGCGATGCCGCGCGCCGCCGCCCGGACCACGGCCTGCGCCGCGAGCGCTCGTCCCGGCGCACCGAACAGCAGGTAGCCGGAGAGGTGCAGCCGACCGACCCGGTCCAGCAGCGCGTCGTCCCAGTCCGCCGGGCCGAGCGCCCCGCTGGCGCCCCGGTCGGTGACGAAGGTGCGCTCCCCCGCCGCGTTCACCAGCACGATCACCACCGCCGTCGGCCGCTCCCGGTCCACCCGCAGGCAGGGGCGCACGCCGACGCGTTCGAGCGCGTCCCGGTGCCAGTCGGCGGAGTCCTCGCCCACCCGGGACAGCAGCGTCACCCGTTCGGATCCGCCGTCAACCGCGCGGGCGGCCCAGGCGGCCGTGTTGGCGGCCGACCCGCCCGGCCGCAGGGCGATCCCGGCCGCGGTGTCGGTGTCCGCGGTGAGCGGGGTGGCGTGCAGCGCGACCACGTCGGTGACCAGGTCGCCGACGACCAGCAGCCCGGGGACGGACGGGACGGACGGCTCGGCCGCCATCAGCGCAGTGCGGCGTGGCTGCGGGCGATCTTCGCCGCCAGCGCGACATTGCCGCGCACCGCGGCGAGGTTGGCCTCCAGCGAGGCCCCGCCGGTGTGCTCCACCAGGTAGCCGAGCAGGAACGGGGTGACGGCCTGTCCGGTCACCCCGGCCCTGCCGGCCGCGGCCAGCGCCTCGGCCAGCACCCGGTCGTGCAGCGCCGGGTCCAACTGCTGCCGCTCCGGCACCGGGTTGGCCACGATCAGCGCGGTCAGGTCGGTGTTCAGCTGCCAGCGGGCCCGCATCAGCGCCGCGACCTGCTCCGGGCTGTCCACGGTCCAGTCCACCGGCAGCCCGGACGAGCGCAGGTAGAAGCCGGGGAACTCGGCGGTCCGGTAGCCGACCACGCCCACGTTGAGGGTCTCCAGCCGCTGCAGCGTGGCCGGTACGTCCAGGATGGACTTCACCCCGGCGCAGACCACGGTGACCGGCACCCGGGCCAGCAGCCCCAGGTCCGCCGACTCGTCCTGCAGCGTCACCCAGTCGCGGTGCACGCCGCCGAGGCCGCCGGTGGCGAACACCGCGATTCCCGCCGCATGGGCCAGAAAGGCGGTCGCCGACACCGTGGTCGCCCCGCTCGCGCCGAGGGCCACGGCCGGGGCCAGGTCCCGGAAGCCCAGCTTGCGCATCCCGGTGTCCTCGGCGACCCGCTCAAGGCCGCCCTTGCCGAGGCCGACCCGGGCCACCCCGTCCAGCACCGCGATGGTGGCCGGCACCGCCCCGCCCTCCCGGACGGCCGCCTCCAACTCCTGTGCCACCGCCAGGTTGCGCGGGCGCGGCAGCCCGTGCGAGATGATCGTCGACTCCAGCGCGACCACCGGACGCCCGCGCTCCACGGCGTCTCGGACCTCGCGGGACAGGCGTATCGGGGCGTCGGGCATGTCGGCGTTCGACCTCCTGGAGCACGGAACCGAAGCACGGAACCTGAGCACGGGACAGGGCCGGACGGCGGCGCTCGGCCCTCTGCCCTGCATCCTGTCGCCGGAGCGGCCCGCTCAAACCGGCGGCGGCCTGCCACCCCCCGTCCGGGGGGTGGCAGGCCGCCGATCGTCCGGGCTCCAGACTGTCCGTCAGCCGCGCAGGGCCGCCCCGGTGCGGGCCACCGCCTCGGCGATGGCGGCCTCACGGGCCGCGGTCGCCTCCTCCGCGGTCAGCGTCCGGTCGGCGGCGCGGAAGCGCAGCGCGTAGGCCAGCGACTTCCGGTCCGCGCCGAGCTGCTCGCCGGTGTAGACGTCGAACAGCCGCAGCGACTCCAGCAGCGGGCCGGCGCCGGCCCGCAGCGCCGCCTCGACCTCGGCGGCCGGGACGGAGTCGGCGACCACCAGCGCGACGTCCTGGGTGGCGACCGGGAAGCCGGAGATCCTCGGCCCCTCGGCCTGGCGCACCCCATCGGCGGTGAGCAGGTCGACGTCCAACTCCATCGCGCAGGTGCGCTCCGGCAGGTGCAGCGCCTTGACCGTGCGCGGGTGCAGCTCACCGGCGTGGCCGACCAGCCGGTCGCCCACGTACAGCGCGGCGCAGCGGCCCGGGTGCCAGGGCGCGTGCTGCGCCTGGCGGACCGTCAGCTCCACGCCCGCGGCGGCGGCCACGGTACGGGCCGACTCGACCGCGTCGGCCCAGGTCGCCGCGCGGCTCTGGCCCCACCAGCCGTCGGGCTCGCGGGAGCCCGCGAGGACGGTGGCGACGCGGTGCGGCTGACGCGGCAGCGCCGCGTTCAGCAGCGCGATCTCCTCGTCGGTGGGACGGCGGTCGACCGGCAGCCGGGGCGCCTGGAACAGCGCCTTCTGGTCGGTGCCGTCGACCCGGAACACCAGGCCCTGCTCGAACAGCGCCACGTCCACCGCGCCCCGGCCGACGTTCCGGCGCAGCGCCGCGAGCAGGCCCGGCAGCAGCGTGGTGCGCAGCGACGGCTCCTCGTCGGAGATGGGGTTGGCGAGCGTGACCGTCCTCCGACGGTCGTCGTCCGGCTCCAGGCCGAGCGCGTCCAGGGCCGTCTCGCCGAGGAACGGGTAGTTCAGCACCTCGACGTAGCCGGCCCCGGCCAGCGCAAGACCGGTCCTGCGCCGCAGCCGCTGGGCCTCGGTGAGCCCGCGCCCGGCCGGGACCTGCGGCAGCGTGGAGGGCAGCTCCTCGTAGCCCTCCAGCCGGATGACCTCCTCGGCGAGGTCGTTGGGGTCGGTCAGGTCGGGCCGCCAGCTCGGCGGGGTGACCACCAGGACGTCCCCGCCCGCGACGGTGCAGCCGACCTCCTGCAGCCGGCGGACCACGGTCTCCCGGCCGTACTCCTGCCCGGCCACCCGGTCGGGGTGGTCGGCGCTGATGGTGATGCTGTGCACCGGGTGCGCGGCGGCGATGTCGGTGACCCCGGCCTCCGCCGTCCCGCCCGCGACCAGGACCAGCAGGTCCACCGCGCGCTGTGCGGCAGCCTTGCCCGCCTCCGGGTCCACCCCGCGCTCGAAGCGCTTGGCGGCCTCGGACGGCAGCTTGTGCCGGCGGACGCTGCGGGCGATCGAGACCGGCGCGAAGTGCGCGGCCTCGACCACGATCTCGGTGGTGCCGGTGATCCGGCCGGTCTCCGGATCCTCGACCGCGGTGGCGATCTCGGTGCCCGCGCCGCCCATCACCCCGGCCAGGCCGATCGGCCCGGAGTTGTCGCAGATCAGCAGGTCCTCGGGGTCGAGGGTGCGCTCCACGCCGTCCAGCGTGCGCAGCTTCTCCCCGGCCAGGGCGCGGCGGACGGTGATCGCACCGTCGATCCGGCTGCGGTCGTAGGCGTGCAGCGGCTGGCCGAGCTCCAGCATCACGTAGTTGGTGATGTCGACGGCCAGCGAGATCGGGCGCATCCCGGCCTTCTGGATCCGCCGCTGCATCCACAGCGGGGACAGCGCGGTCGGGTCGACGCCGGTGACGCCGCGGGCCACGAAGCGGTCGCAGCCGAACGGGTCCTCGACCTTGACCAGCGGGCCGTAGGAGTTGGCCGGGGGGACGTCCAGCAGCGCCGGGTCGCTCAGCGGCAGCCCGTAGGCGATGGCGGCCTCGCGGGCCACGCCGCGCACCGACAGGCAGTAGCCGCGGTCGGCGGTGACCGCGATGTCCAGCACCTCGTCGACCAGCTCCAGCAGCTCGACCGCGTCGGTGCCGGGCTCGAACTCGGGCGGCAGCACGATGATGCCGTCGTGGTCGTCGCCCATGCCCAGCTCGCGGGCGGAGCAGATCATGCCCTCGGAGGTGTGGCCGTAGGTCTGCCGGGCGGCGATCGGGAACGGTCCGGGCAGGACGGCGCCGGGCAGCACCACGACCACCTTGTCGCCGACCGCGAAGTTCCGGGCGCCGCAGACGATGTTCTGCGGGCCGCCGTGGCCGTTCGCGTCGCCGACGTCGACCTGGCAGTAGCGGATGGGCTTCTTGAAGCCGGTCAGCTCCTCGATGGCGAGGACGCGACCCACCACCAGCGGGCCCTTGAGGTCGGCGCCGACCTGCTCGACGGTCTCGACCTCCAGGCCAGCCCGGACCAGCCGGTCGGCCACGTCACGGCCGGTCTCACCCGCGGGCAGGTCGACGTACTCCCGCAGCCAGGAAAGCGGGACGCGCATCAGATCTCCATCCCGAACGGAAGGGTGAAGCGCACGTCACCCTCCACGATGTCTCGCATGTCTTCGACGTTGTGGCGGAACATCAGCAGGCGCTCGATGCCGAAGCCGAACGCGAAGCCGCTGTACCGGTTGGGGTCGATCCCGCAGGCGACCAGCACCCGGGGGTTGACCATCCCGCAGCCGCCCAGCTCGATCCAGCCCTCGGAGGAGCAGGTCCGGCAGGGGCGGTCCGGGTTGCCGACGGACTCGCCGCGGCAGGAGAAGCACACCATGTCCATCTCGGCGGACGGCTCGGTGAACGGGAAGTAGTTCGGACGCAGCCGCGTCGCCATCCCCGCGCCGAACAGCGACACCACCATGTGGTCCAGGGTGCCCTTGAGGTCCGCCATGGTCAGGCCCTCGTCCACGGCCAGCAGCTCGATCTGGCTGAAGACCGGGGTGTGGGTGGCGTCCAGCTCGTCCGAGCGGAACACCCGGCCGGGGCAGATCACGTAGATCGGCGGCTCGGAGGCGGCCAGCATCGAGCGGATCTGCACGCCCGAGGTGTGCGTCCGGAGCACCACGCCGTCGGTCGGCTCGCCCGCGGAGTCGCGCAGGAAGAAGGTGTCCTGGGTGGAGCGCGCGGGGTGGTCCGGGCCCATGTTGAGGGCGTCGAAGTTCAGCCACTCGGCCTCGACCTCGGGACCCTCGGCGATGGCGTAGCCCATCGACGTGAAGATGTCGCCGAGCCGCTCGGAGAGCGTGGTCAGCGGGTGCCGGCCGCCGCGCGGGGCGCGGTCGTACGGGAGGGTGACGTCCACGGCCTCCTCGGTGAGCACGCGGGCGTCCCGCTCGGCCTCCAGCTCGACCCGGCGCTCGGCCAGCGCCTTGTTGACGGCGCCGCGGGCCTGGCCGACCCGCTTGCCGGCCTCGGCCTTGGCCTGCGGGGGCAGCGCGCCGATCTCCCGGTTGGCGAGGGCCAGCGGGGAGCGGTCACCGGTGTGGGCGACCTTGGCCTCCTGCAGCGCGGCGAGGTCGCCGGCGGCGGTGAACGCGGCCAGGGCCGCGTCGCGCAGGCGCTCGATCTCTTCCGGCTTCAACGCCTCTACCTCGACCGGGTCATAGGACTTGTTCGGTGCGGACATCTCTCTCTTCCCGTGCTCCTGCGTGGATCGTGCGGGTATGTGGCATCGCACCACGCCAGTGGACGAGTCTACTGAGGTTCTGGAGGTGACGACGCCCGCGCGGCTCAGAGCATGAACTCGGGCAGGCCCGCGGGCAGCACGAATCGGAACCTGGCGCCGCCCTCGGGCATCCGGTCCACCGCGATGCTGCCGCCGTGCGCCTCGACGATGCCCTTGACGATGTAGAGGCCGAGGCCGGTCCCGCCGCGCTTGCTGCCGCGCCAGAACCGGGTGAAGACCCGCGGAATCGATTCCTCGGGGATGCCGGGGCCCTGGTCCGAGACCGTCACCGCCGTCACCTCCCGGAGCTGGCCGGAGGCGAGGACCGCCTGCTCGGACCGGACCTCGATGGTGACAGTTCCCTCACCGTGCCGCACCGCGTTTTCCAGCAGGTTGCCCAGCACCTGGTCCACCTTGTCCGCGTCCGCCCACAGCGGCGGCAGCGGCTCGTGGACCTGCACCACGAAGCGCTCCGGCGCGGTGCCCGCGGCGATCTTGCCGTCCACGTGGTGCCGGATCGCGGCCGGGAGGTCGACCTTCTGCCGCCGGACCTCCAGCCGTCCGGCGTCGATCCTGGAGATGTCGAGCAGCTCGGCGATCAGCCGGGTGACCCGGTTGGCGTCGGCGTCGACCGTCTCCAGCATCAGCTTCTTCTGGTCGTCGGTGAACCGCTCCCACTTCTGCAGCAGGGTCGCGGTGAAGCCCTTGACGCTGGTCAGCGGGCTGCGCAGCTCATGGGCGACGGTGGCGATCAGCTCGGCGTGGCTGCGCTCGGTACGCCGCCTGGCCTCGGTGCCGCGCAGGGTGACCACCACCCGGGTGACCGGCCCGGTGCCGCCGTCGGCGCGCAGGTAGCGGGCCGAGACCAGGACCTCCCGGCCGCCGGGCAGCAGCAGGTTGCGCTCGGGCTGACGGGTGCGTATCCGCAGGCCGCCGTAGGGGTCGGTGAGCTGCCACCAGCGTCGGCCCTCCAGGTCCTCCAGCGGCAGCGCCTCGGCCAGGGTCCGACCCAGGGCGAGCGCGGCCGGGATGCCGCTGATCCGCACCGCCGCGGCGTTGAAGCAGACCACCCGCTGGTCGGCGTCGGCCACCACCAGGCCGTCCGGGAGCTCCTCCGGATCGAGCCAGCCCAGGCCGACCCCGGCGCCCCGGGGCACGGCAGTCGGAACGACCACGCCGGCCTGCCGCGTGTCGGTCATGACCGCCCTCCCTCCGGATCCCGCCGTCACCCGCGATCCTCCGGTCACCCTAGCGAATGACCGGCTGCTCGCGGCACCCGCCGGAGGCGCGTTGGGCGCGCGCGGAGGCGTAGAGGCACACGGCGGCGGCCGTGGCGAGATTCAGGCTCTCGGCGTGTCCGTGGATCGGGACCCGCACCACCTCGTCCGCCAGTGCGCGGGTGGCCTCCGGCAGGCCCCAGGCCTCGTTGCCGAAGACCCAGGCGGTGGGCCCGCCCAGGGCGCCGTCGTCCAGCTCGGCGTCGAGGTCGCGGGCGCCCGCGCCGTCCGCCGCCAGGATCCGCACCCCGGCGTCGCGCAGGCCCTTGACCGCCAGCTCCACCGGGACCCCGACCGCGACCGGGAGGTGGTAGAGGCTGCCGACCGAGGCCCGGACCGCCTTGGGGTTGTAGAGGTCCACCGAGCCGTCGGTGAGCACCACCGCGTCCGCGCCGGCGGCGTCGGCGGTGCGCAGCACCGTCCCGGCGTTGCCGGGGTCGCGGACGTGCGCGAGCACCGCGACCAGCCGCGGCCGGGCGGCCAGCACCTGCTCGAAGCCGGTGTCGACGAAGCGGCAGACGGCGGCGATGCCCTGCGGGGTGACGGTCTGGCAGACCGCCTCGATCACCTCGTCGGTCGCGGTGAGCACCGGGATCCGGGCGGCACGGGCGTGGTCCAGCAGCTCCGGGTGCCGCTCGGCGGCCTCGGCGGTGGTGTAGATCTCCACCACGGCGTGCTCGCCGCCGGGCAGCGTCCCGTGGGCCACGGCCTCGCGGACCGCCTGCGGGCCCTCGGCGACGAAGCGGCGCTCCTTGCCGCGCTGGGCGCGGCGGGAGAGCCGGCGGGCGGCGCTGACCCGGGTCGAGCGCAGCGAGGTGAGCTCGGGGGACGGCTGCTGGGGCATCGCGGTTCTCACTTCGGGTGGGCTGGGCTGAAAACGACACTGGACCCGCAGGGCGTCATTCCCTGCGGGTCCAGCTCACAGCACGGCGACGGAGTCGACTGCTCAGGCGGCGTCGGCGGCGACGCGGGGCGCGTTCACGTCGGCCGGGAGGGCCTTCTGCGCGACCTCGACCAGCGTGGCGAAGGCGCCGGCGTCGTGCACGGCCAGCTCGGCCAGCATCTTCCGGTCGATCTCGACGTTGGCCAGCTTCAGACCCTGGATCAGGCGGTTGTACGTCATGCCGTTGGCACGCGCCGCGGCGTTGATGCGCTGGATCCACAGCTGACGGAAGTCGCCCTTGCGCTTCTTCCGGTCGTTGTAGTTGTAGGTGAAGGAGTGCAGCAGCTGCTCCTTCGCCTTGCGGTACAGGCGCGAGCGCTGGCCGCGGTAACCGCTGGCGCGCTCGAGGACGACCCGGCGCTTCTTGTGGGCGTTTACTGCCCGCTTGACGCGTGCCACGTTGTTACTCCTTGATGAGGACCGCGGTCAGTCTCACGCGGTCCGGTGACGAATGGTTCGAGGGGATCGGCTGCGCAGGGCGCAGGATCACTTGCCGAGAAGCTTCTTGACCTTCTTGACGTCAGCCGGGGACACCTCGACCGTGCCGGCCAGGCGACGGGTCAGCGTGGACGACTTGTGCTCGAGCAGGTGACGGCGGCCGGCGCGCTGGCGCAGCACCTTGCCGGAGCCAGTGATCTTGAAGCGCTTGCTGGCACCGGAGTGCGTCTTGTTCTTCGGCATGTCGCCGTACTCTCCTCGTCGGTCCGCTGCCCGCCCGTGCGCCGGGGCGCGAGCGGGAGCGCTGTGGTTCTCCAGGGCCCTCCGGCGGGTGCCGGGGGGCCGGGCGGACGTGGCAGCCTAGCTGGCCGCCACCTCCTGGTTGTCCGCGACCTCGGCGTCCGCGGGGGCGACGTCGGCATCGGCGGCAGCCTCGTCGGCGGCCTCCGCTGCGTCGTCGAGCTCCTGCGGCTCGTCGGCCTCGGGGGCTTCGTCGGCCGAGAGGACGTCCTCGTCGTCGGCCGGGCGGCCCTGACGCTCGGCCTTGCGCGCGGCGGCTGCCTCGCGGGCCTCGGCCATGGCCTCGGTCTTCTTCTTGTGCGGGCCGAGCACCATGATCATGTTTCGGCCGTCCTGCTTGGGGTTGGACTCGATGAAGCCCAACTCCTCCACGTCCGAGGCGAGGCGCTGCAACAGCCGGAAGCCGAGCTCGGGGCGGGACTGCTCACGACCGCGGAACATGATCGTGATCTTGACCTTGTCACCCTGCTTGAGGAACCGGACGACGTGACCCTTCTTGGTGTCGTAGTCGTGCGGGTCGATCTTCGGCCGGAGCTTCATCTCCTTGATGACCGTGTGCGCCTGGTTCTTGCGCGCCTCACGGGCCTTCATGGCGGACTCGTACTTGAACTTGCCGTAGTCCATGAGCTTGCACACCGGCGGCCGGGCGGTCGCCGCGACCTCGACCAGGTCCAGGTCGTACTCCTGCGCAAGTTCCAGGGCCTTGGCAAGCGGCACGATGCCGACCTGCTCGCCGCTGGGACCGACGAGTCGCACCTCAGGGACGCGAATCCGGTCGTTGATGCGGGGCTCAGTGCTGATGGATCCTCCTCGGTTGCACCTCGCGGCTGCCGACCCGGCAGCCGCGTTATGCGGACTGGTTTACCGCCATACAGGACTTCATTCGTACCGCGGTGGGAACAACGCGCCGGGCGTTTCACCGCGGGCACGAAAAAAGCCCCGCATGACACACAGGCGGGGCTCCACGGAAACCGGGCACGCTGCTGCGGAGCTGAGTGTCCGCGGTACGCGCTGGGTGGTGTCACGCTGGTAGGCGTGAACCACCGGACCGGAACCCGACGACCCGGGGGTCGATGCGGGTGGGAGAAGGAGCCTCCACTTGCGGGCCTGGCACCACACCCCACGGGCATGACGACCTGGCCGGTCAGTGTCCAACCATAGCAGCGTTCCGGCGTAGCGCAGAATTCCCCGGTTCGGCAAGCTTCGGGCAGACTCTCGGACAGAACAGTCGGACCGACATCCATGATCAGCCAGGACCAGCGAGGCGAGCCCCAGATGACCACCCAGCCCGAGACCCCCGACATCGACGACCTGACCCGGGACATCGCCGACGTGCCGGCCGTGGAGCTGATCACCACCACCGCCGTGCACCTGCTGAGCGCGGCGGCGGTCAACCTGGGCCTGGCCGAGGACGGCGAGCAGCACAAGGACCTGGACGAGGCGCGCAAGCTGATCAACGCCCTGGCCGGGCTGCTCACCGCCGCCGCGCCGGACCTCAGCACCTACCACGCCGCCCCGCTCCGGGACGGGCTGAAGTCGCTTCAGCTCGCCTTCCGCGAGGCCTCGCTGGTCCCGGACGCCCCGGGCACCGGCCCCGGCGAGAAGTTCACCGGCCCGGTCTACGGCTGACCGGGACGCCATCCCGGCGACAGCCCCGGCGGCGGTTGCCAGGGAACGGCCAGGCTGCTCCTAGGGCGGTCAGAGGAACGCTGCCTAACGTGCCGGTGCATGTGGAGCAGATTCGCGGCACGGCCGCGCGAGGGGACCGACCACCGCGTCCGGCCCCGGACCGCCGTCATCTGCACGGTCGCCGGGGTGCTGGCGGTGGCCGGGACGACGACGCTGGCGGTGCACGGCGGCTCGGCGCGGGCGTCGACCTCGGCGGCGGCGACCGGCTCGGGCGCCGGGTCGGCGGTGGCCGCGCCGTCCCCCGGCAGCGCCTCGCCCACCCCGTCCGCCACCCTCTCGCCCACCGGCGCCCCGTCGGCTACGGTGACCGCGACGCCGAGCGCGCCCGCCTCCACGCGTCCGACCGATTCGGGAGACGGCATGGACGCACTGAAGGACGCGGTGGCGCGGGCCTCGGGCAACGCCTCGGTCTCCGTGGTCGACCTGACCACCGGAGCCTCGCTGGACTACGGCGCGGCCGGACACTCCTTCGTCACCGCCAGCATCGTCAAGCTGGACATCCTGGCCACCCTGCTGCTGCAGACCCAGGGGCAGGGCGGACTCAGCACCTCCCAGCGCGCGCTGGCCACCAGCATGATCGAGAACAGCGACAACGACGCCGCGAACAGCCTCTACCTCGCCATCGGCGCACACAGCGGCCTGGACGCCGCCAACAAGCGCTTCGGGCTCGGCTCGACCCAGGGCGGCACCGACGACTACTGGGGTCTGACCACGACCACCGCGGCGGACCAGGTGAAGCTGCTGCGCCAGGTGTTCACCGGCTCCTCGCTGCTGGACGCCGCCTCCCGGGAGTACGTCCAGGGCCTGCTCCGCCAGGTCGAGACCGACCAGCGCTGGGGCGTCAGCGCCGCGGCCACCGGCGACTACCAGCTCAAGAACGGCTGGCTGCCCCGCTCCGCCACCGGGCTGTGGGTGATCAACAGCACCGGGCTGGTCGACCACGACGGCCACCAGCTACTGATCTCCGTGCTCTCCGACGGCAATCTGTCCGAGAGCCAGGGCATCACCCTGGTCGAGTCGGTGGCCAAGGCCGCGGCGGAGACGGTCGGCTGAAGCTCTAGCTTAGGGTGAGGGTTGAGGGTTGAGGCGGCGTCAGCGGCCCGTCAGGTCCGGCTCAGCGGGCGTACAGCGGCTCGGCCGGCTCCGCCCTGGAGGCGGGCACGACGGCCAGGTCCAGGCCGCGGTCCAGCCGGATCCGCAGCAGCTCGTGCTCGGCCAGCGCCGCGGCCAGCCGCTGGACCGACCGGCCGAGCCCGGCCGGGTCGGCGGCCGGGTCCGGGATCAGCGCCAGCAGCGCGTCCGTCTCCGCGCTGGGGAGCAGATGCGCCCGCAGTACCTCGGGGTGCCGCGCCAGCACTCCGCGCACCGCCTCGGCGACCTCCGGGTCGCGCAGCGGGTCGATCCGGGCCCTGCCCTCGGCCACCGCGCGCATGGCCGCGCCCGACAGTTCGTAGAAGGCGGGACCGGCCAGGTCGATCAGCAGCGCGTCGGCCTGCTCCGACCAGGCCGCCCGGACCGCCTGCGCGGCCGGGACCGGCGCGGGGCGGGCGTCCGCGCGCCAGCGGGCCAGCGCGTCCAGAGAGGTGAAGGCGGGCAGGCCGCGGCGTCCGTCCGGGGTCTGCACGGTCGGGACGGCCATGTCGCTGGACTTCTCGTGCGTCAGGCCGTCGGCGCCGGTCTCGGCCTCGCCGAGGATCGCCACGATCGGGACCATCAGCCGGGCGCCGACCAGCGCGTCGAGCAGTTGCCGCTCGGTGTCCGCCGAGGGCTGCGCGGCGTGCCGGGCCAGCGCCTCCGCGAGCCGGGGGTCCGCCGCACCGTCGTCACCCGAGAACCCCGGGTCGGGGATGTTCTTGCGCTGCACCCGGCGAGCCTAGTCGATCGGGCCGGGTCCCCCTACCGACAGGTAGGCGCGGTGTGGCAGTCTTCGCGCATGGTGACACCCTCCGCAGACCGCGCCCGCTACGACCGCGCCACCGTCGGCCTCGACGCCCCGCTGGCGATCGTGGACCTGGAAGCCTTCGACGCGAACGCCCAGGACCTGGTCCGACGCGCGGGCGGCAAGCCGATCCGGGTGGCCAGCAAGTCGGTGCGCTGCCGGGCCCTGCTGGAGCGGGTGCTCCGGACGGACGGCTTCCAGGGGATCATGAGCTTCACCCTGGCCGAGTCGATCTGGCTGGCCAGAGCCGGCTTCGACGACATCCTGCTCGCCTACCCCTCCGCCGACCGGGCCGGATACGCCGAGCTGGCGGCCGACCCCAAGCTGGCCGGGGCGGTCTCGGTACTGGTGGACGACCCGGCCCAGCTCGACCTGATCGACGCCGCGCACGGAGCGGGGACCGAGGAGATCCGGGTCTGCCTGGAGCTGGACACCGCGCTGCAGCTGTTCGGCGGACGGGTCCGGGTCGGCGCCCGGCGCTCCCCGCTGCGCACCCCCGAGGCGCTGGCGGCGTTCGCCGGGCTGGTGCAGAACCGTCCCGGCTTCCGGGTGGTCGGCCTGATGGCGTACGAGGGGCACATCGCGGGCGTGGGCGACCGGATCGCCGGGCGCCCGTTCCGGTCCCGGGCGATCCAGGCCATGCAGCGCAAGGCCCGCGCCGAGCTGGCGCAGCGCCGCGCCGACGTGGTGGCCGCGGTCCGGCGCGTCGCCGACCTGGAGTACGTCAACGGCGGCGGCACCGGCAGCGTGGAGAGCACCGTCGCGGAGGCCTCGGTGACCGAGGTCGCGGCCGGCTCCGGCCTCTACGTCCCCCGGCTGTTCGACAACTACCGGTCGTTCACCGGCCGTCCGGCGGCGCTGTTCGCGCAGCCGGTGGTACGGCGGCCCGGGGTGGGCGTGGTGACGGTGCTCGGCGGCGGCTACCCGGCGTCGGGCGCGGCCGGGGCGGACCGCTCCCCCGTCCCCTACCTGCCGGAGGGGCTGCGCTACGACCCGCAGGAGGGCGCGGGCGAGGTGCAGACGCCGCTGCTGGGCTCGGCCGCGGACGATCTGCTGATCGGCGACAAGGTGTGGTTCCGGCACGCCAAGGCCGGGGAGCTGTGCGAGCGCTTCGCCGAACTGCGGCTGATCGAGGGCGACCGGATCGTGGAGACGGTGCCGACCTACCGCGGCGAGGGCATGACCTTCCTCTGAACTCTCGCTCTGGTGGCGGCACGGGCGGCCGTACCGACGAGAGCCCCCGCCGAAGGACTTCGGCGGGGGCTCTCGTCTGCGGGGAGGAAGGCGTGGTCAGGAGTTGCTGCCGCTCGTTCCGCCGGAGCCGCTCGCGCCGCTGCCGCCGCCCAGGCTCGCGGTGTCGACGTCGGCGATGCCGGAGACGATGGTGTCCATCACCGAGACCGCGGGCGCCTTGGCCGCGGTGTCGAAGCCCATGTGCAGGGCGACCAGGGACTTGTTGTCGCTGGTCGGGAAGACCACGGTCTCCACCGTGCCGCTGTTGCCGACCTTGGCGTCGACCTTCCAGCGGATCAGGTAGCCGGAGCGGCCGGCCACGGTGACCGCCTGGGACTCCAGCTGCTGGTGTCCGGTGATGTCGCCGTAGGCGTCCTTCACCGCACCGGCGATGTCGGCCTCGGCGGCGGCCTTGGCGCCGGCGCTGACCGAGGCCTTCAGGGTCGCCGTGTTGGCGCCGCCGAGGGTGCAGCCGTTGCTGGACTGGGCGCAGGTGTACTGGCCGACGTAGAGGGAGGCGTAGCCGTCCTGGGTGGTGCCGCCGGTCCAGCCGCTGGGGATGGGCAGCGAGACGCCGTCGATCAGGTCCAGCGCGGTGGTGCTGTTGCCCCCGTTGCCGGGGAGGCCGCCGGAGCCGCCATTGCCGCCGCTGCCGCCGGAACCCCCGCTGCCGCCTGAGCCGCCGCCGGTGCCGGGGAGGCCGCCGGAGCCGCCGCCCTGGGAGCCGCCGGAGCCGCCGTTGCCGCCCTCGCCGCCGGTGCCGCCGCCGAGCTGGCCGTTGCCCGACCCGAAGCGCTGGGAGGGTGCGGAGGCATTGCTGCTCGACTTGTTGTTGTCCATGATCAGGTAGGTGGTCAGGCTGCCGACGCCGAGGCCGACCAGGGCCGCCACCGTACCGGCCACGACGGTGGCCCGCCGGGGGCGGGGCCGTTTGGCCGGGACAGCGGGCAGCACCTCGTCGGGCTTGGTGCTGACGGTCCATTCGGAACCGTTCCACCAGCGCTGACCGGGGTGGGCAGGGTCAAGGGGCTTGGGGTCCGGGTACCAGCCGGCCGGGGTCGTCGTACTCACAGCCGCAATCTACGGCCAATTCGATAAACGTGCGATCAACCGGTTCTGAGGATCGGCTGAGATTGACGTGTGGAAGGTGGCACCCGTACTCATGAGCGACCCCGCCCGCGCTCCGATCCGGTCGGGCCGGAGGTTGGGCCGAAGGGGGTCCCGTCCGCGCCGGGGTTGCGTCGGCTACGTCGTTGCGTCGGCTACATCGGGGTCACGTAGGCTCCGCCGATGCCGCCGTCCACCAGAAACTCGTTGGCCGTCATGAACGACGAGTCGTCGCTGGCCAGGAAGGCCACCGCGGCGGCGATCTCCTCCGGGCGGGCGAACCGTCCCAGCGGGATGTGCACCAGCCGCCGGGCCGCGCGCTCCGGGTCCTTGGCGAACAGCTCGCGCAGCAGCGGGGTGTCCACCGGCCCCGGGCACAGCGCGTTCACCCGGATGCCCTCGCGGGCGAACTGCACGCCCAGCTCCCGGGACATCGCCAGCACCCCGCCCTTGGACGCGGTGTACGAGATCTGCGAGGTCGCCGCCCCCATCACCGCGACGAAGCTGGCGGTGTTGATGATCGAGCCCCGCCCCTGCCGCTGCATGTACGGCAGCGCCGCCTTGCAGCAGAGGAAGACCGAGGTCAGGTTGACCTCCTGGACCCGGCGCCAGGCGTCGAGCCCGGTGGTCAGGATCGAGTCGTCGTCGGGCGGCGAGATCCCGGCGTTGTTGAAGGCGACGTCGACGCTGCCGTAGGTGTCGAACGCGGCCTTGAACAGGGCCTCGACCTGCTCGGCGTCAGTCACGTCGACCTTGGCGAACAGCCCGCCGACCTCCTCGGCGGCGGCCTTGCCCGCGGTCTCGTCCACGTCGCCGCAGACGACGTGGGCGCCCTCGCTCGCCAGCCGACGGGCGGTGGCCAGGCCGATGCCGCTGCCGGCGCCGGTGACCACGGCGGTGCGGCCGACCAGGCGGCGGCAGATGGATTCTTCGTTGCTGCTCACGGCTCTGCTACTCCTCGGTGGAAAAGAAGACGTTCTTGGTCTCGGTGAAGTGGGTCAGCGCGTCCGGGCCCAGCTCACGGCCCAGGCCCGATTCGCCGAAGCCGCCGAAGGGCGTCCAGTAGCGGACCGAGCTGTGCGAGTTCACCGACAGGTTGCCCGCCTCGACGCCGCGGGCAAGACGCATCGCCCGGCCCAGGTCGCGGGTCCAGATCGAGCCCGACAGCCCGTAGCGGGTGCCGTTGGCCAGCCGCAGCGCGTCCGCCTCGTCGGTGAACGGGAGGACCACGGCGACCGGGCCGAAGATCTCCTCGGTCGCGGCCGGGCTGTCCGGGTCGTCCGGGGCGAGCAGCGTCGGCGGGAGCCAGAAGCCCGGCCCTGACGGGGCCTCACCCCGCGCCACCACCCGCTGATCAGACGTCAGGTAGCCGCGCACCCGCTCCCGTTGGACCGCGGAGATCAGCGGGCCCATCTCGGTCGCCGGATCGGCCGGGTCGCCGACCCGGACCGCGGCCAGGGCCGGGGCGAGCAGCGCCAGGAAGTCGTCGTAGACCTCGCGCTGGACCAGGATCCTGGTCCGGGCGCAGCAGTCCTGCCCGGCGTTGTCCAGGAAGGCCATCGGCGCGGTGGCGGCGGCACGGGCCAGGTCGGCGTCGGCGAAGACCAGGTTGGGGCTCTTGCCGCCGAGTTCCAGGGTGACCCGCTTCAACTGCCCGGCGCAGCGGGCCATGATCTCCTTGCCGACCGCGGTGGAGCCGGTGAAGACCACCTTCCGCACGCCCGGGTGGTCCACCAGCGCCCGTCCGGTGACCGGCCCGTACCCGGGCAGCACCTGGAACAGGCCTTCGGGCAGCCCGGCGGCGAGGGCGAGGTCGGCCAGCCGCAGCGCGGTCAGCGGGGTGGTCTCGGCCGGTTTCAGCAGCACCGCGTTGCCGGCCGCCAGGGCCGGGGCGAAGCCCCAGGCGGCGATCGGCATCGGGAAGTTCCAGGGCGCGATCACGGCGACCACGCCGAGCGGCTCATGGAAGGTGACGTCCAGGCCGCCGGACACCGGGATCTGTCGCCCGGTCAGCCGTTCGACCCCGCCCGCGGCGTACTCCAGCAGGTCGCGGACGTTGCCAGCCTCCCAGCGGGCGTTGCCGACGGTGTGCCCGGCCTGGCGCACCTCCAGCGCGGCCAGTTCGTCCAGTGCGCCGTCCACCGCGTCGGCAAAGCGGCGCAGCAGCCGGGCGCGGTCGGCCGGGGCGAGGGCGGCCCAGCTCTGCTGCGCCTTGGCGGCGCGGGCGACGGCGGCGTCCACCTGGTCCGCGGTGGTGGCGGGGACGGTGGCGACCACCTCCTCGGTGGCCGGGTTGAGCACGGTCAGCGGACTTTCGGTCGGCGGACTGTAGGTCGGCGGACTGTAGGTCGGCGGCTCGTGGGCTGACGGCTCGTGGGTCGGCGGCTCGTGGGTCATCTGCTGGGGGCTCACATTCGCTCGAAGGAGCGGAACCGCTCCCAGTCGGTGACGGCGGTGTCGTAGGCGTCCTGCTCGACCTCGGCCATCCGCAGGTAGTGCCGCACCACGTCGCTGCCGAAGGCCTCCTCGGCGAGCTTGCTGCCGGACCAGAGCCCGGCCGCCTCGCGCAGGGTGCCCGGGAGGTGGTCGTAGTCGGCGTCGTAGGCGTTGCCGGTGCAGGGTTCAGGCAGCTCAAGCTCGTGTTCGACGCCGTGCAGCCCGGCCGCGACCATCGCCGCCACGGCGAGGTACGGGTTGACGTCCCCGCCGGGGGCGCGGTTCTCGAAGCGCAGCGAGGGGCCGTGGCCGACCACGCGGAGCGAGCAGGTGCGGTTGTCCCGGCCCCAGGCGACCGCGGTCGGGGCGAAGGAGCCGGGGCGGAAGCGCTTGTAGGAGTTGATGTTGGGCGCGTAGAGCAGCGTCAGCTCGCGCATCGCGGCCAGCTGACCGGCCAGGAAGTGCCGCATCAGCGGAGCCATCCCGCCGTCCGCCGCGGCGAAGGCCGGTCGGCCCTCGGCGTTGCGGAGCGAGAGGTGGACGTGGCAGCTGTTGCCCTCGCGCTCGTTGTACTTGGCCATGAAGGTCAGCGACTGGCCCTCCTGCGCCGCGATCTCCTTGGCCCCGGTCTTGTAGACGCTGTGCTGGTCGCAGGTGGTCAGCGCCTCGTCGTAGCGGAAGGCGATCTCGTGCTGGCCGAGGTTGCACTCGCCCTTCGCCGACTCGACCACCATCCCGGCCGCGCCCATCTCGTTGCGGATCCGGGCCAGCAGCGGTTCGATCCGGGCGGTGGCGAGGAGGGAGTAGTCGGCGTTGTACTGGTTCGCCGGGGTCAGTCCGCGGTAGCCGCGGTCCCAGGCGTCCTCGTAGGTGTCCTTGAAGACGATGAACTCCAGCTCGGTGCCGACCCAGGCGCTGAGGCCGCGTTCGGCGAGCCGGTCCAGCTGGCGGCGCAGGATCTGCCGGGGCGAGGCCGGGACCGGGCTGCCGTCCAGCCAGGCGAGGTCGGCGGTGACCAGGGCGGTGCCGGGCTGCCAGGGGGTGAGCCGCAGCGTGGCCAGGTCGGGGACCAGGGCGAAGTCGCCGTAGCCGGTGTCCCAGGAGGCCATCGGATAGCCGTCCACGGTGTTCAGTTCGACGTCCACGGCGAGCAGGTAGGCGCAGCCCTCGCCGCCGTGGGCGAGCACGTCGTCCAGGAAGAATCCGGCGGCGAAGCGCTTGCCCTGGAGCCTGCCCTGCATGTCGGTGAAGGCGAGGGCAACGGTGTGGATCTCCCCGGCCGCGATCATGCGGCGCAGCTCCGGGACACTGAGCGGGGGTTGACGGTCTGTCACGGGCTTGCCTCCGACTGCTGTCATGCATGCTACGGGCTGCCGAGCGAGTCAAAGGTATGTCCTTGTACCATTGAAAGGGAAGGGGGATCGATGAGCGAAGCGGGCGAGGCGACGGGCGTGCCGGGCGACGTGGCGGAGGGGGATCCGCTGGGGGCGGTGCTGCGGCCGGTGCGTTCGGGGAACACCTTTGAGGAAACGGTTCAGCGACTGCTGCAGCTGATCCGGCTCGGCCTGGTGCCCGAAGGCGAGCGGCTGCCCCCGGAACGGGACCTCGCCGAACGGCTCCAGGTCAGCCGGGTCACCCTGCGCGAGGCGCTGAAGGTGCTGCAGGACGCCGAGCTGCTGGAGGTCCGCCGCGGTCGCTACGGCGGCGCCTTCGTCCGCCGTCCCGACGTCGGCCCGGGGGCCGGACCCGCCGCGGCCGACGGTACCGAGCTGCGCCGGCGGGCCGAACTGCTCGGCGACCGGCTGGAGGACACCCTGCTGTTCCGCGAGGTGCTGGAGGTCGGCGCCGCCGAACTCTGCGCCGCCCGCCAGGCCGCACGACAGCTGGACCCGTCGGCGGCGCAGCGGCTGCGCGACTGCCTGGCCGCGACCTCGGCCGCCCCGCTCGACGGCTACCGCCGCCAGGACACCCTGCTGCACCTCGCCATCGCCGAACTGTGCGGCTCGGTCTCGGTCGCCACCCAGTACGCCGGAGTCCGCGCCACCGTCAACGACCTGCTCGGCGGCATCCCGCTGCTGCCGCCCAACCTCGAACACAGCGAGCGGCAGCACCGTGAGCTGGTCGCCGCGATCCTCGGCGGCGAGCCGGACCGGGCCCGCGCGGTGATGCGCGAACACCTGGCCGGAACGGCGGCCCTGCTCCGCGGGTTCCTGGCCTGACCCAGCGGGTCGTCCGCGAGTCGGCTGCCGCCCGGCCCGCGTCGCTACCGGCACCACGTCCGTCCGCATCCGCGCTCCGCACCCGCGCTCGCACCCGCGGCCCGCACCCGCGCTTTGCCCGTCCGTTGCCGCATCCTCCGGGAGGTCCGCTCCGTGTCCCCGTCCCCGTCCCCGTTCCTGGCCCGTCCGCTCATCGGTGTGACCACCTACCTCGTGCCCGCCGACTGGGGAGTCTGGACCAAGCAGCGCGCCGCCCTGCTGCCGGTCGAGTACGCCGGCCTGATCCAGTCCTCCGGCGGCATCGCCGCCCTGCTGCCGCCGGACGATCCGGACGTCGCCGCCGCCGTGGTGGCCCGGCTGGACGGACTGGTCGTCAGCGGCGGCCCGGACGTCGACCCGTCCCGCTACGGCGCGGAACCCCACCCGCGCACCGACCCGCCGACGCCGGAACGGGACGCCTGGGAGCTGGCCCTGGTCGCCGCCGCGCTGGAACGCGGGCTGCCGCTGCTCGGCATCTGTCGCGGCATGCAGCTGCTGAACGTGGCCTGCGGCGGCGACCTGGTCCAGCACCTGCCCGACGCGGTCGGCCACGAGGGCCACTCCCCCACCCACGGCGCCTACGCAGGCCACCCGGTCACCGCCGTCCCCGGCACCCGGCTGGCGGAACTGCTCGGCACCGCCGCCGTGGACGTCCCCACCTACCACCACCAGGCCGTCCGCCGCCTGGGCGCGGGCCTGACCGCGAGCGCGCACCACCCGGACGGCACGGTCGAGGCGTTCGAACGGGCCGATGTCCGGGCGGACGGATTCATGCTGGCCGTGCAGTGGCACCCGGAGCAGGGGACGGACCTGCGGCTGGCCGAGGCGCTGATCGCCGCCGCCCGCGGTTGAACCGCCGCCCGCGGTTGAGTGGAAAGTCAGAGGACGGCCGCGCGGCCCCGGCGCTATCGTCCCGAGCATGTCTGAGACACACACCCACGAGCCCGACCGCGGCAAGCGGTCGGTGAAGAGATCGAAGTTCCTCTCGCTGATCCTCCGTCACAACCCGGGCGCCGTCGGCATCACTCTCGATGCGGCCGGCTGGGTCGACGTACCGGTGCTGCTGGACGCGCTCGCCGCGCACGGGCGGCCGATGAGCCGGGCCGAACTCGACCAGGTAGTCGCCGAGAACGACAAGAAGCGGTTCGCCTTCGACGGCAGCGGCAGCCGGATCCGGGCCAGCCAGGGCCACAGCGTGCCGGTCGAGCTCGGCTACACCGACGCGGAACCGCCCGCACTGCTCTTCCACGGCACCCATCCGAGCGTGCTGGACACCATCCGGCGCGAGGGACTGCGCCCGATGCAGCGGCACGACGTCCACCTCTCCCCCGACGCCGGGACCGCCGTCCGGGTCGGCGCCCGCCGGGGCCGTCCGGTCGTCCTGACCGTGGACGCCGCCCGGATGGCCGCGGACGGCCACCGGTTCCGGGTCAGTGCCAACGGCGTCTGGCTCACCGACACCGTCCCGCCGGAATACCTGGGCAGCCTGCCCGACAGCACCTGACGGCACTGACGGCCTGGCAGCACTACGGCGCAGCACCTCGGGCTGACAGCTACTCAGACCGCGAAGGTCACCCCGGTCAGCGCCTCCGAGACGGCCCACAGCCGCTCCTGCGCGGCGCGGTTGTGCGCGACCGCGATACTCGCCTTGAGCACCGGGAGCCCCCTGGTTTCGAACGGACCGTCGGGACCGTAGTAGTGCGCCCCCATCGCCGACGGGTCGGTGGCCGCCCGCAGCGCCGGCAGCGCGCCCAGCGCCGGGGGCTGCGCGAAGGGGGTCCCGACCAGGGTGTTCAGCGACTGCAGCGGGCCGGGGACATAGCGGGTCAGCTCGGTGGCCGAGAAGCCCGGGTGGGCGGCCAGGGCGATGGTCCTCGCGTCGGAGCCGGCCAGGCGGCGCTGCAGCGCGTACATGAACATCAGGTTGGCCATTTTGGACTGCACGTAGGCGCCCATCCGGCTGTAGTGGCGCTCGGACTGCAGGTCGTCGAAATTGATCCCGGACCTGGCCCGCTTGTGGGCCAGGCTGCTGACGACCACCACGCGCGAGCCCTCGGTGTCCCGGAGCAGGTCGAGCAGCAGCCCGGTGAGGGCGAAGTGGCCCAGGTGGTTGGTGCCGAACTGGAGCTCGAAGCCGTCGGCGGTGCGCTGGTGCGGCGGGATCATCACCCCGGCGTTGTTGATCAGCAGGTCCAGCCGGTCGAAGCGCTGGTGCGCCTCGGCCGCCGCCGCCCGTACCGAGGCCAGCGAAGCCAGGTCCAGGGCGAGCAGCCGGGTGTCGCCGCCGATCTGCTTCGCCGCCGCCTCGGCCTTCGCCGTGTTCCGGCAGGCCAGGACCACGGTCGCGCCCTGCTGTGCGAGCACGGTGGCGGTCTCCAGGCCGAGGCCGGTGTTGGCCCCGGTGACCAGGGCGACCCGTCCGGTCTGGTCGGGCACATCGGCGGCGGTCCAGGCCATGGGGCCCTCCTGAGGGGACGATCTTCGTTCGGGGACAGCGCCCCTCAGCTTGGTTCGACCCGAAATGAGTGTCAAGAAAGGTCAATGGGGGGCGTTGTCACACCCGTACGGGATGATGCCCAGCATGACCGCGACCACGCCCGTTGCCCCGTCGTCGAACCAGCCCCGGTTGATGCTGCTGGACACCGCCAGCCTCTACTTCCGCGCCTACTTCGGCGTCCCCGACTCGGTCCGCTCCCCGGACGGGCAGCCGGTCAACGCCGTCCGCGGGCTGCTGGAGTTCATCACCCGGCTGATCCAGGACCACCACCCGGACCACCTGGTCGCCTGCTGGGACGCGGACTGGCGGCCGCAGTGGCGGGTGGACCTGATCCCCACCTACAAGACCCACCGGCTCGCCGCCGAACCCGACACCGAGGGCCAGGAGGAGATCCCGGACACCCTCTCCCCCCAGGTCCCGGTCATCGCCGCGGTCCTCGACGCCCTCGGCATCGCCCGCGTCGGCGTCCCCGACTACGAGGCCGACGACGTCATCGGCACCCTCGCCACCCACCACCCGGGCCCGGTCGACGTCGTCACCGGCGACCGGGACCTGTTCCAACTGGTGGACGACGCGCGGGGCGTACAGGTCCTGTACCCGATCAAGGGCGTGGGGACCCTGCAGATCACCGACGACGCGCTACTGGTGGAGAAGTACGGCGTGAACGGCGCCCAGTACGTCGACTTCGCCGTCCTCCGCGGCGACCCCAGCGACGGCCTCCCCGGCGTCGTCGGCATCGGCGAGAAGACCGCCACCAAGCTCATCGCCCAGTACGGCGACCTCGCCGGCATCCAAGCCGCCGCCGTCGACCTCGACAGCAAACTCACCCCCGCCCAGCGCAAGCGCCTGATCGAAGGCGCCGCCTACCTCGCCGTCGCCCCCACCGTCGTCAGCGTCGCCACCGACATCCCCCTCCCCACCTTCGACCCCGCGCTCCCCACCGAACCCCTCGACCCCGTCACCCTCGAAGAACTCACCGACCGCTGGGGCCTCGGAACTCCGGTCAAGCGCCTCCTCGACACCCTCGCCGACGCCAAGTCGCAGATCTCGTGACACACAAGGGCACGGAGCTCCCGAGGCGCATTCTCACGCGACTGGCCAAGTTGCAACAGACCCCCCGAAGCAGCTGAGGCCAGCCATGACTGATGAAGACGTCGCCAGACCCGGCCTGCGGGGCACGACACCGACCCGAGCAAGAACCTGGGACGGGATGGCGTCTGCCTCTGCTCGCAAGCTAACGCAGCACCGCGTTCGGATGGCACGGAGCCGTCCAACAAGTCGTCGTGATTTGGTTCCAGCCGTCGAGCGTTCTCGCATCGGCCAGAGCGGCTGAATCAACAACGAATCCGACCTGGGGAAGCTGCTCGGCGGCAGCCACGGTCGGCGGCACCGGCTGTGGATCAGAGCTCTGCTCGATCAGGTGCCGACCGGGTCCGTCCTAGTCTCCGATAGCGAGAGTATCCACCGGCCCCAGAACCACAGCATCCACAACAACTTCGGGACCGGGGGCGACAACGGTCAACTGCCAGGCTCTCCGCCAGACGAGCAACGACCCACTGTAGAGGGGCGGGAGGCCCACATGATCAGGATGCGGTTGCTGCTGCGATTCGCCGCCGGCCGCTCCCTTGCCCGTCCCGGTTGTGCCGGTGTTGCCAGCTTATTGCCTGATGGTCATCGGGCTGGCTCGGGGGGCCGCGCTCGTCTACACGTTCGAGATAGACACAATCGTGCGTCTGGCTGGCGGCAGGCTCGTGGCCACCTACTACGGCCTGTACAACACGGTCTCCGGGGTCGGCATCACCGTGGGCAACATCGCCACCGGCGCCCTGTGGGACACCGCGGTCCGCGCCGGCCATCCGCGCCTGCCCTGGCTCGCGCTGACCACGGTCGGCGTCCTGGGCGCGGCCGGCGTCGCGACCCTGGCCCGCAGCGGACAACTACGCGACCCGGCACCAACCACGTCTGCGGCAACCGCGTGATCCACCACCTCATCGGACCGCGGGCACCGGGTCCGCACCGTCCCGGTGGTTCCGAAGTGCCTGGTAGGTTCCTGGGAAGGGCGTGTGCGAGGGGCAGAAGGGGATCGGCGGCCGTGGACGAGCGCAGGCAGCGGCGAACGGGCGCGGCCCGAATGCTGGCTGTCCTGGCGGTACTGGTCGGGATGTTCCTCATGCACGGCGCCCCGACCTCCGCGACGGGCGACTGCCACGACGCCGCGAGCGCCACCCTTCCCGCAGTCCAGCCCATGTCCGTCCAGCCGATGGCCGCCACACCGGTGTTGAGCAAGTCGGTTGCCGGTAGCACGGTGCTGGTCCCGCGCGCGAGCGCAAGCGGTATGGGCGCGATGAACGGGCTATGCCTGTCCACCGGAACCCGCGACCACCTCGACGTCTCTCCCGCCTCGCTGGTGGCCCTGGCCCTGGTGGTGGTGTTCGCGGCACTGCTCGAGGCCGGTGTCCTCGGCCCCTTCATGCGGGCCAGGCGGGGCGGTCCACCGGGCGCTGGGCGGCAGATACTGCTGCGGGTGTGCATCGCGCGGACCTGACAGGACCACCGGACCCTTGCCAGCAAGGGCTCCGGGTCTGGTTCCTGCCCGACTTCCGCGCGCCGCCGCTGCTGTGGCGGCCCACCCGAAAGACCACCGCCATGTCCTCGTTCGCCCTGCCCACCCGCCGCCTGCTGGCCGCCACCTTGACCGGCGGCGCGCTCGCGTTGACCGTGGTCGCCTGCGGCTCCTCCTCGTCCATGCCCGCCATGCCGGGCATGGACAGCACCAGCGCCGTGCCGTCGATGTCCGCCACCGGCACCGCCACCCCGATGCCCTTGATGAGCGGCATGGGCGCGATGTCCACCGGCGACGGCCTGGCCGCCACCAGCAACGGCTACACCCTGACCTCCACCACCACGACGCTGCCCGCAGGCAAGGCGTCCGGCTACCGGTTCACGATCACCGGCCCGGACGGCAAGCCCGTCACCGGCTTCACCGTCGACCAGACCAAGAAGCTGCACTTCTACGCGATCCGCTCGGATCTGACCGGGTTCCAGCACGTCCACCCGACCATGGCCTCCGACGGAACCTGGACCGCACCGCTGGCCGCCCTGACCGCCGGGACCTGGCGACTGTTCGCCACCTTCACCCCCGATACCGGCGCGGGCAAGGGCACCAACTACGTGCTGAGCCGCACCGTCACCGTCCCCGGCATGCCGATGGACACCGCCCTGCCGGCCGCCTCCACCAGCACCACTGTCGACGGCTACACCGTCACCCTGACCGGTGACCTGATGGCCGGCATGGCCCACCCGCTGACCGTCACCGTCACCCGGGGCGGCAAGCCCGTCACCGACCTTCAGCCCTACCTTGACACCTACGCCCACCTCACCGCCTTCCACGCCGAGGACAGTGCGTTCGCGCACCTGCACCCCACCACCGCGGTGACCAGTGACCACGGCGGCCCGACCCTCGCCTTCCACGCCGAACTCGCCAAGCCCGGCAGCTGGCGGCTGTTCCTCCAGTTCCAGACCGCCGGCCAACTCCACACCACCGCCATCACCGTGCACGTGAGCTGACACCATGCGGGCCGGGGCACTGCCCGAACGACAGCACCCCGGCCCGCTTGTCCGACTATAGAAATACCCCCAGGGGGTATTTTCGTTGCTGTTCCTGACCGGCACGACCAGGCTCACGACACCATCCAGGGGCGACAATGCACGCGATCTGGCACGCACTGTCCATCACCGGCTCGATGACCTGGGAGATCACCTGGGCCCTGATCCTGGGCTTCGCCCTGTCCGCGGTCGTGCAGGCCGTGGTGCGCCGCTCCACGATCATCCGCCTGCTGGGCGATGACCACCCCCGCACGCTGGCGCTGGCCTCGCTGCTGGGTGCGGCCTCCTCCTCGTGCTCCTACGCCGCCGCCGCGCTGGCGCGCTCGCTGTTCCGCAAAGGCGCGAACTTCACCGCCGCCATGGCCTTCGAGATCGCCTCGACCAACCTGGTGGTCGAACTCGGTGTGATCCTGGCGCTGCTGATGGGCTGGCAGTTCACCGCCGCCGAGTTCGTCGGCGGACCCATCATGATCGTGGTCCTGGCAGTGCTGTTCCGGATCTTCCTGCGCGATAAGCTCCTGCGCGAAGCCCGCGGGCAGGCCGACCGCGGGGCCGCCGGGTCCATGGAGGGCCACGCGGCGATGGACATGTCCGTCAAGGGCGAGGGCTCCTTCGCCCGTCGGCTGTTCTCCCGCGAGGGCTACACCTCGGTCGCCCACGTCTTCGTCATGGAGTGGGCCGCGATCCTGCGCGACCTGGTGATCGGCCTGCTCATCGCCGGAGCCATCGCCGCTTGGGTCCCCGACAGCTTCTGGCGCACCTTCTTCTTCGACGGCCACCCCCTGGCGTCCAAGCTCTGGGGCCCGATCATCGGCCCCCTGGTCGCGGTGGTGTCCTTCGTCTGCTCGATCGGCAACGTCCCGCTGGCAGTGGTGCTGTGGAAGGGCGGCATCAGCTTCGGCGGCGTCGTCGCGTTCATCTTCGCCGACCTGCTGATCCTGCCCATCCTCAGCATCTACAAGAAGTACTACGGCTGGCGCATGACCCTCTTCCTGACCGCCATGTTCTACACCGCCATGGTCATCGCCGGCTACGTCGTGGAGCTCGCCTTCGGCGGGCTCGGCCTGATCCCCGACCAGGCCACCGCCAAGATCCCCATGGACGGGGTGAGCTGGAACTACACCACCTTCCTCAACATCGCCTTCCTGCTGCTGGCCGCAGCCCTGCTGGCGCGGTTCCTGCGCACCGGGGGCCGCGAGATGCTCGCCATGATGGGCGGCTCACCCGACGTCGACCACACCCACGACCACGATCACCCTCACGATCACGGTCAGGCGCCCGTCGAGGATCAGCACGGCTCCCACAGCGCGCACCCAGACCACAGCCACAGCGACCACCCGACCGACCACCCCGAAGGGCACCACCACTGACCCGCACCGGGAGACCGTGGCGCCCAGGGGCGTCCGGCGAGGCGGTCCGGTTCAGGGCGCGGTCAGTCGGGAATCCACTGAACGGTCAGGCCCTCGCGGGCGGCGAAGCGCTCGATGTTCGGGTGAAGGTCGTCCGATTCGACGGATCGGATGTCCTCACCAGCCTCGTCGACACGGAGGAGGGAATCGCCGAGGTTGGCCGCATCTCGGGGGTATTGATGAAAGTCGCATGCCTGGCAAGAAGGCCCACCGGTAGATCATCTCCCGGCACTCGAAAATCGATTCTCAGGCGCCAGAACTCTGACAAGGTCCCGCGTCCAGCCGACCACCCTGCTCGACTTTAGCTGCCCGCGCGGTCACATGTTTTTGCTCATGCATGGAGGTCAACGGCACGATCGAGGCCATAGTCGGACTGTCTGCCAAAGTGGTCAGGTCCACCCGGTGACCGCTCTGGCCATGAGGGCAGCACCGGCTCGACCATCGCCACAACTCGTCGTCCACGAGCCACGGCTTGACACTCACGCCATCACGAACGGCTCAATCGTCTACCGGTTACGGCTCACCCGAACCGCTCCGCCAGATCGCATTAAGAGCTCTTATCAAATAATGCCAGTCCACCAAGTGTCGAATTGAGGACTACGTCGATAGAATACATTTGCCTGAATTGGCTCACATATCGCCACAAAAATTCCACCTTCCGGGATTTCCATAGCCAGTTTGAACGATGTCCCTCCACTGGTTCGTGCTACTCCGAGCCGTAGGAGATGTTGCCCTGGTGCCAGCGGTACAAACTTTGGTCGCTTTGACGTCCGCGAGCACATGCAGTGCAAGGTTTCGTTCTCGCGTATCGATACAACGCTCCATTCCCCGCCGACCCCCTTGGCCGGCTCGCGCAGTTCCGAGAAGAGCAAAACACCTGTGGTATGCGACCCCTGCTTTGCGCGTAGCTTGCGTCTCACCCTGAGCGGGATTCTCGCCCTTTCGCTCAAATCAAGAAGGCGAGGATCCTCAGCACCCATCTCGACCCCTTCACCGGAGTTCATCTACTGATCGCGCCTATCAACGAAGGCGCTGTTAGGAAGGAGTCCGACTCCCGATGCCACTACTGAAAGCCCATTCAGGAACTGTGAGGAGCAGCGGAACAGCATAGACGCGCGCGCACCGACAACAGCTCTGAGCAGGATTGAATCCTTGCAGGTCAAGCCCGGTATCGCATTTTGAGAATCTGGCAGATCCGGCGACCGGGAACCTGTTCCAACTCGTCGACGACGCGCGGCAGGCCAGGGTGCTCTACCCGATCAAGAGCGTCGGGACGCTCCAACTCACCGACGACGCCGTGCTGACGGAGAAGTACGGCGTCACCGGCGCCCTGTACGTCGACTTCGCCGTCCTCCGCGGCGACCCCAGCGACGGCCTCCCCGGCGTCGTCGGCATCGGCGAGAAGACCGCCACCAAGCTGATCGACCAGTACGGCGACCTCGCCGGCATCCAAGCCGCAGCCGTCGACCTCGACAGCAAACTCACCCCCGCCCAGCGCAAGCGCCTGATCGAAGGCACCGCCTACCTCGCCGTCGCCCCCACCGTCGTCAGCGTCGCCACCGACATCCCCCTCCCCACCTTCGACCCCACCGCTGACTTGCAACATGCGGCGGCGAGGTGGTCGCTGAGCTGCTGAGATCACTCTCAGTAGATCTCAACGTTGCCCATCATTTCTCATCCTCTACACGTGCTCAATCCGTGCCACCGGACGACGGAGGCAGACCCGACGGCGGCAGTCAGTGAGGAACGCGCTGCTGAATGCCGAGCTCATCGACCGGCGTTCAGCATCACGTCCACCGGTTCGCTGCCGTGGGCGCCTGGCGCGCGGAGGTGTTCGACGTGGCCGAGGGCCTGGTCGAGGAGGTCGGCGACGTGGTTGTCGTAGAGGGAGTAGACGATCGAGCGGCCGTGACGTTCAGAGTTGACCAGGCCGAGGTTGCGCAGCAGCCGGAGCTGGTGGGAGCAGGCTGAGCGTTCCATGCCGACGGCGTCGGCGAGGTCAGTGGCGGCGCAGGGGCCCTCCTGGAGCTGGGCCAGGATCAGCAGGCGCGACGGGGTGGCGAGCGCCTGCAACGTGGTGGCGACGGCGCTCGCGCCGACGGCGTCGAGGCGCTCGCGTGCGGTGCTGCTGTTGTTCATCCCGTGGCCCATGCGTCCATCCTATCGAGAACACGTGAAGAGGCATTCAAGTATTCACGTATAGTGGTGGACGGAGTCGAAGCCTGTCCCTCCGCTTGGAAGAGCCCCACATGTCGACCACCCTTCTTGAACGCCCCGCCGCGCCAGCGCCAGCGGCTGCGTCTGCCGCGCCGCGGCGCAAGACGCGCGTGCTGGCGCTGGCCGAGGCGCGCAGGGCACTGGCCGCGCTGGTGCTCCTCACGGTCGCGCTGCCGCTCCAGCTGACCGGCGTCACCGCCTGGGTGTGGGGCCCGCTGTACGCACTGTGCTACGCCGCCGGCGGCTGGGAGCCCGGCTGGGCGGGGCTGACCGCGCTGCGAGAGAGGACCCTCGACGTCGACCTGCTGATGATCGTCGCGGCGCTCGGCGCTGCGGCGATCGGGCAGGTGATGGACGGCGGGCTACTGATCGTCATCTTCGCCACCTCCGGCGCGCTGGAGGCCCTCGCGACCGCCCGCACCGCCGACTCCGTGCACGGCCTGCTCGACCTCGCCCCCGCCACGGCCACCCGTCTGCTGGAGGACGGCACCGAGGAGACCGTGGCCGCGGAGGTGCTCGCGGTCGGCGACACCGTCCTGGTCCGCCCAGGTGAGCGGATCGGCGCCGACGGCCGTGTGCTGGACGGCGCGAGCGACGTCGACCAGGCCACCATCACCGGCGAGCCGCTGCCGGTCGCCAAGCAGGAGGGCGACGAGGTTTTCGCCGGAACGCTCAACAGCACCGGCGCCCTGAGGGTCAGGGTCGAACGGGACGCCTCCGACTCCGTCATCGCCCGCATCGTCGCCATGGTCGAGGAGGCCTCGGAGACCAAGGGCCCCACGCAGCTGTTCATCGAGAAGGTCGAACAGCGCTACTCGATCGGCATGGTCACCGCCACCCTGCTCGTCTTCGCGATTCCGCTCGCCTTCGGCGCGGGCCTGTCCGGCGCGCTGCTGCGCGCCATGACGTTCATGATCGTCGCCTCGCCGTGCGCCGTCGTACTCGCCACCATGCCGCCGCTGCTCTCCGCGATCGCCAACGCCGGACGGCACGGCGTGCTGGTCAAGTCCGCGGTCGTCATGGAGCAGTTGAGCCAGGTCCAGGCCGTGGCGCTGGACAAGACCGGCACCCTGACCGAAGGCGCCCCGCGGGTCACGGACCTGCGCCCGCTCGCCGCCAGCGGCCTGACCGAGGACACCCTGCTTGCCCTCGCCGCCGCCGCGGAGCACCACAGCGAGCACCCGCTCGCTCGCGCCGTCGTCGACGCCGCCCGTGCCCGCGGCCTCGACCTGGCCACTGCGGAGGACTTCACCTCCGCCCCCGGTGTCGGTGTGACCGCCACGATCGACGGCCGCAAGGTCGCTGTCGGCGCACCGGCCCGCTTGCTGGAGGAGACCAACGGCCGGACGGAGGCGGGCGCCGCGGTCCTCGCCGCCGAGCTGGAGGACAGCGGGCACACCGCGGTGGTCGTCCTGCTCGACGGCGCCCCGGTCGGTGTGCTCGGCATCGCCGACCGGCTGCGGGCGGATGCCGCCGCGACCGTCGCCCGCCTGGGGGCCCTGACCGGGCGGACCCCGACCCTTCTGACCGGCGACAACCCCCGTGCCGCCGCCCGTCTGGCCGCCGAGGTCGGCATCACCGATGTGCGCGCCGGGCTGCTGCCGCAGGACAAGGTCGCGGCCGTGGCCGAGCAGGAGCGGGCGGGCCGCCGCACGATGGTCATCGGCGACGGCGTCAACGACGCCCCGGCGCTTGCCGCCGCGCACACCGGGATCGCCATGGGCCGTGCCGGATCCGACCTCGCCCTGGAGACCGCCGACGCGGTCATCGTCCGCGACGAACTCGCCACCGTCCCCACCGTGATCGCCCTGTCCCGCCGCACGCGCAAGCTCGTGGTGCAGAACCTGGTCATCGCCTCGGTGTTCATCAGCGGCCTGGTGGTCTGGGACCTGGCCGGTTACCTGCCGCTGCCCCTCGGTGTGCTGGGCCACGAGGGCTCCACGGTCATCGTCGGCCTCAACGGCCTGCGCCTGCTGCGAGACGGCGCCTGGCGCCGCGCCGGTACCGAGCTGACGGCTGGTCAGTGAGCCGCCGCAACCGGACGACACCGGCTGCCCCGCCGCACCGGCCGGGCGCCCCGTCCCACCGTAACGGTGACATGGACATAGGTGTCGTCGTGGGTGGTCCAGTCGTCCCACTCGTCAGCGAGCCTGGTGAAGACGCCGTCGACGGTGCCCTCGGGTGTGCGGTAGGTACCGGCCGGCGGGAAGCCCGCAGACTCGGTCCACTCCACGTCCGCGGCCACCACCGACCGCCACAGGTCCATGTCCCCGGTGGCCGAAGCCAGGTACTGCTGCCGCACGGTCTGCGCCGGGGTGCGGCCGGGATCAACCCCGGTCGTCAGAACATGCCGTTGTCGTTGGCGGACTTCGTCGGGACCTCCTGAATCACGTCCCAGTGCTCCACGACCTTGCCGTTCTCCAGGCGGAAGAAGTCCGCCAGTGCGCGGCCGGGGTTGTCCGGACTGCCCGGCTCCAGGTCCAGGTGGGAGTGGGTGGCGACCAGGTCGCCCTCGGCGACGACGCGCTTGATGTTCAACCGCACGTTCGGGTACTCGCCGCGCAACCAGCGCACGAAGCCGATGAAGGCCTCGGGGCCGTCCTGGGCGTCGGGGTTGTGCTGGCGGTAGGTCGGTCCGAAGTGGTCCGCGATCGCCTTCTCCGGGTTCCCGCCGAACGCCGTCTGGTAGTAGTCCACGACGACCTGCTTGTTGCGCTCAAGATCCGACATGAGGTGCTCCGATCCTTAGGGCCTGGTCAGGTGCGGGAGGACCCCGCCCTCAAACTTGGAATCATTCCAAGTTCATAGATTCAGCCTAACATCCCATTTCGGATAGTTCGACTACTGTGTCCGTTATGTCAGCCCAGCAGGTGAACTGGACCGCGCGACGTCACGCCGTCGCAGACGACGCCGGCCCGGTCGGACGGCGAGAGTTGCGCAAGCGCGCTACTCGCGAGCTGCTGATCGACACCGCGACACGGATGTCCATGGAGCGCGGCTTCGACGAGGTCAGGGTCGTCGAGATCGCCCGCGCGTGCGGCGTCGCGACAGCCACGGTCTACAACTACTTCCCGTCGAAGGAGTCACTGATCTTCGACATCCCGGACCCTCTGCTGGACAGGCTCCGAGCAGCGCTGGTCAACCCGGCCAGTAGCGCGGTCGAGGGCATGCTGGTCATCCTGGACGGAGTTCTGGACGACCTGGTCGTCTGGCTCACCGACCAAGGCAACGAGGCCCAGGCAGCACAGACAGCCCTCCGGTTCGAAGCCATGGCCCGCGACACGCCAACCCTCCAGGCCCACTACCTGCGCCTGCTCAGCCGCGTCACGGACACCGCCAGGGAAGCCCTGGCCGCAAGGACCGGAAAGCCGACACACGACCCCGAACTCCGCATCGCCGCAGCCGCATTGGCCGGCCTGTGGCCAGTCCAAGCCGACGCCTCCTGCCGACACCTGGAACACACCACCTCCCCCAAGGACCTACGAGCAGCAATCGCCGCGGACGTCAGACGTGCCGCGCACGTTCTGGAGCACGGGCTCGCAGCCTCGATCTGACCGATGTCCCGCCGCTGGGCCGGACCGTGTTCACCGCGCCCGGACGGCCGGTCAGACCGTCGCAGACGACCGTCAGGATGTCTTCACCCCGCGGTTCTTGACCTCGGTCAGGACCTTGGCGGCATCAGCCCCAACCCTCACGTCCTAGTGGCCGATCTTGTCCAGCTCGGCGAGTTCCCCGTCGGAGAGCGAGAGTTCCGCGCCGGCGACGTTCTCGCGCAGGTGTGCCACGGACGAGGTGCCGGGAATGAGCAGGATGTTCGGCGACCGCCGCAGCAACCAGGCCAGGGCGACCGACATCGGCGTCGCATCCAGCCGGGTGGCCACGGCGGAGAGCGCCGTGGACTGCAGCGGGGTGAAGCCGCCGAGCGGGAAGAAGGGCACGTAGGCGATGCCCTTCTCGGCGAGTTCGTCGATCAGCTCGTCGTCCTGACGGTAGGCGAGGTTGTACATGTTCTGCACGCACACGATCGGCGCGATCGCCTGTGCCTCGGCGACCTGTTCGGCCGTCGCATTGCTCACGCCGAGGTGCCGGATCAGGCCCTGCCGCTGGAGTTCGACGAGGGTTTCGAAGGGCTCGGCGAGCGAGCCGGGCCGGGGGCCCTGAGCGTCGCCGAGCCGGAGGTTGACCACGTCGAGCGCATCGAGGCCGAGGTCCTCAAGGTTCTCGCGGACGGCGCTGCGCAGTTCCTCGGACTGCCGGGCGGGGATCCAGCCGCCCTGCTGGTCGCGGACCGCGCCGACCTTGGTCACGATGTGCAGCGACGCGGGGTAGGGGTGCAGCGCTTCACGGATCAGCTGGTTGGTGACGCGTGGTCCGTAGGCGCCGGCGGTGTCGATGTGGGTGATTCCGAGGCCGGCGGCCTCGCGCAGGACGGCGAGCGCGCCGTCGTGGTCGGCGGGCGGGCCCATCACCCCGGGTCCGGCGAGCTGCATGGCGCCGTAGCCGAAGCGGGTGACGGTCAGATCGCCCAGGGCCCAGGTGCCGCCGGTCGGTGACGCGGAGGGTGCATTGTTCATGGTTTCGCTCATGCCGTCGATGCTCGCTCGCGGACGAGCGGCGCAGCCAATACCGATACAGTGCCCTGTCATACCCGGTAGGTATCACCGGGGTAGGCTGTGGCCATGGACACCTTGGAGACCCGCGAGCTGAGGTACTTCCTGGCCGTCGCGGAGGAGCTGCACTTCGGTCGTGCCGCCGAGCGCCTCGGCATGGCCCAGCCGCCGCTGTCCCGGGCGATCCAGCAGCTCGAACGGCGCCTCGGCGTCTGTCTGCTGAAACGCAACCGCCGCGGCGTATCCCTGACCGGCGCCGGGGAGATGCTGCTGCACGAGGGCCGCGCAGCCCTCGACGCGACCACCGCTGCCGCTCGCCGCACCCGTCGCGCGGGTGGCGCCGGTAGCGCGGGTGGCGCCGGTGGCGCCGGTGGCGCCGACGGTCCGGGCGGCCCCCGCAACCGCCTGGTGCTGGCGGTGAAGGCCGGCGCGTCCCACGAGCTGCTGCACAAGCTCCTCGACGCCTACGCGGCCGAGCCCGACGCCGCCGAGATCGAGGTGCTCCCGAGCGGCACCTGCGAGCAGGAAGGGATGCTGCGCGACGGCCGCGCTGACGTGGCGCTCATGCACGCGCCGTTCAACTCCCTCGCCGGGTTCGACAGCGAGGAGCTGATGGCCGAGGGGCAGATCGCCGTCCTGCCCGCCGGGCACCCCCTCGCCGCGCGGAGGACTCTGTCCCTGGCCGACGTCGGCGACATCCCCGATCTTCCGCTGGCCCGCTGGTCCCGCAACGGCGTCTACCCGCCCGGCCCTGGCCCCGAGATCCACGACCAGACGCAACTGGCCCAGCTGATCGCCCTCGGACGCACCGCGGCCGTCTTCCCCGACTCGGCCCGAGCCTGGCTGTGGGCCGAGCACACCGCCGTCCCCCTGACCGACGCACCCCCCGTCGTCACCCACATCGCCTGGCCCGCGCACAGCCGCTCCCTCGCCCTCGCCGGGCTGATCCGCACGGCGACTCGGCTGTGACCCGCCCTCGCTCGGGCCGGACGCCGAGGCGTTCGAGCCCGCGCAGAAACCTGGTCTATGCTGGCCCGGCTTGTCGCGAGACAGCCACGACCTGTCCCTAAAACTGAGAGAAAGCGCTGATGGAAGCCTTGTGGCTGGAGCGCGAACCGATGGCCCGACACGGGGCCGCGATCACCGTGCTGCTCTTGGTGGGCGGGATACCCGTTCTCCTCACAGCAGGGGCTCCCCTGGCACTGGCCGCCCGGATCGTGGTCGTCAGCGGTGCGGTGTTGCTCGGGCTCGTGCTGGCAGTCCGCACCGAGCGGGCGGCTGTGCACTGCCAGCCAGAGGAGATCGTGATCCGGGGACTTGTCCGAAACAGGCGCGTCCGCATCCGCGATGTGATCGGCGTACGGGGCAACCATGTGTACTGGGGCAGTTCCCGTGGGGCACTGCGCCGAAGTCGGCTGACCGGCGTCGCCGACCTGCCCAGCAGGTTCCCCGGCGTCGGCGCCTCCTCCCACCGCAACCCGGAGCTGCTTGAAGCCTGGATCGAGCAGGCGGTGGGCAGCCGTCTCAAGGGCCGGGCGCGCAACGTGCCCCGTCTCGACGACGCGGCGCTCTCCCGGGAACTGCAACTCGCCGGGGCCGGTGTTCGCTGGGAGGCGCACCGTCGCCGGCTGTCTCCCGAGCCGCCGAAGCTGCGATGGCTCGGCGTGCGGGATGCCGCGGCTGCGGAGGCGGCCAAACGCCACCTGGATACGCACCGGAAACAAAACTGACGGTCTCGCCGTCGAAGCCATTGGGCCTGCCGACGGCAGGCGAGCGGGCTCGGTGAGCTGGCCGAAGTCGGTTCCCCGCTGGACGTCGCCCGCAACGGCGACCCCACCATCGCCTGGAACTCCTTCGCCCACAACGAGACCACCGACCGGGCCGGAGCGCCCCGCGTGCTCCAGCCGAACGAGCCGCTCCAGGTCGGCGTGGCGCTGGCCTACGGCTCGCTGAAGCTGGAGAAGAAGATCACCGCGCCCAGCGGGCAGATCAGCGCGGCCCTGTCGCGGGTGCTGTTCACCTTCCACGTCACCTGCACCATCAGCCCACAGGGCCACCCGCGGCAGACCGTGCTGGACCAGGACTACCGGGTCACCACGAAGCAGCCGGAGACGGTGACCGGCATCCCGGCCGGCGCCGAGTGCTCGGTCTGGGAGACCTCCGCGCGCGGGGGCAGCACCGACCACCCCGCGGCCAACCCGGCACAGGTCACCATCAAGCCCGGCCTCGGCAACGAGTCGGTGCAGACCGTGTCCGTCGCCAACACCTTCGCCTTCGGCGCGCTGGAGCTGGTGAAGTCCCTGGACGGGGCCGCGGCCGGCTACGCCGGGGGGCAGAGCTTCCCGATCGAGGTCTCCTGCGCCCTGCCGAACGGCGACGGGTCCGCGAGCAACCTCGTGCTGCACAAGACCTACCAGGTGACCCCGGGAACGCCGGTCACCATCAAGCCGCTTCCAGTGAACAGCCGCTGCTGGGCCCAGGAGACCGACAGCGAGGGCGCGGCGACGATCACCGTCGACCACGGCTCGGCCGACGACCCGGCCGTGATCAGCGCGGGCGGCACAGCCCGGATCACCGTCACCAACACCTACCCGGCCGGGCAGATCACGGTCACCAAGCACGTGGTGAACGGCGCGGCCGGTCCGTACTCCTTCGAGCTGGCCTGCAGCACCGTCCGGGGCCCGGTGGAGCTGGCCCCGGACGACTGGGCGTTCCGCCTGAAGGACGGCGAGAGCCGCGCCGTCCTGGTGCCCGCGGGAGCCTTCTGCAAGGTCACCGAGAAGGACCTGCCCGCCGGGGACCAGGTCTCCTACACCGCTTCCGGCGGGAGCAGCGACGGCTCGGTCACGGTGCACGGCAGTGACAGCGTCGAGGTCACCAACACCTTCCCGGCCCCGGTCCCGCACGGCGGCGGCTCCGGCGACCTGGCCAGGACCGGCGGCGACGACAGCCTGACCGTCCTGTCGGCCGCGACCGCTGTGGCCCTGCTGCTGGCCGGCCTGGTCCTGCACCAGACCGGACGGCACCGGCGGCGCGGTCGGGCCTGACGCCCCGATCGGCCCGAACAAGCCCGAGCGGACCGCGGCCCCGGCAGAGGAGGTTTCCTCGGCCGGGGACGCGGTCCGTGCCGTTCAGCCGCGCTTGCCGTTCAGCCTCGGTAGAGGGCGGCGACCTCGGCGGCTGCGGCCGCGAGTTCGGCTCGGGCCTCGGGCGGGTCGAGGACCTCGACGTCGGCTCCGTGGACCAGCAGGGCGCGGACCGCGGGCAGCGCGGGGAAGCCGAGGTCCAGCGCCGCCCACGCGGCGCCGGGGGTCGGCCGTTCGGGCCTGCCGAGCAGGTTGGCGGCCTGGATCCGCAGGAACCTGTCCAGCCGGGTGCTCCGGACCAGGCAACGGACCAGCACCTCCTCGGTGCTGCGCTCGACCTGTTCGCGCAGGTCGGACCAGACCTCGGCCAGGCCCTGGCCCCGGCGACGGCGGACCGGCTCGGCCGAGGTCGCCGCGGACCGCACCCGGTCCGCCCGGAACAGCTGCGGCTCGCCGTCCCGATCGGCCACCAGGTACCAGACCCCGGCCTTGCTGACCAGGCCGTAGGGGTCGACGGTGTAGCCGACGGGCTCAGTGCTGCCGCTGTGGTGGTACACCAGCTCCAGTCGGCGGTCGGCGAAGACGGCCTGCTGGAGTTCGGCCAGTTCGACCGCCGTGGACGCGGCGGCGGCACGCCAGCGGGCCGGATCGACCAGGATGCGTTCACTGGTGCGTTCCGCGTCCGCCCGGTGCGGGGCGGGGAGCGCCGCCATGACCTTGCGCAGCGCCGAGTCGATGGCCCCGCCGAGGCCGAGCGCGTCATGCGTCCCGTCGGCGGTGAGCACGAACAGCGCCCGTGCCTCGTCATGGGTCAGTCCGGTCACGTCGGTGCGGTAGCCCGCCAGCAGCCGGATGCCGCCGTTGCGCCCGCGCTCGGTCCACACCGGCACACCGGCGCTGGAGAGCGCCTCGATGTCCCGGTAGACGGTGCGGACCGAGACCTCCAGCCGTTCAGCCAGTTCCGCGGCCGTGACCCGGCCCCGGGTCTGCAGCAGCAGCATGATCGAGAGCAGCCGGTCGGCCTTCATGGACCAAGGATAAAACCTGACGGGCGATGTCAGGTTTCAGCGCGACGGTGGTTCCAGCAAGCATCGACACCTCTGGAGGAGAGCCCCATGAGCAGCAGCAACACCGTCAGCCTGCGCCTCCCGGCACGGCAGCCCTTCGACTTCGGCGCCTCGCTCGCCTTCATCGGCTCCTTTCCGGCGATGACCGGGCAGCAGGGCACGTCGGGGGCGGCACTGACGCTCGCCCTGCGCGAGAACTCCACCACACTGGCCGCCCGGCTCACCGCCGCGGCCGGAGGCGCCGGCCTGGACTGCGAGCTGACGGCGGACGCCCCGATCGACGGGACGACCGCCAGTTCCGCCGCCGACCGGCTGGGCTTCCACCTCGGCCTCGACGACGACCTGTCAGCGCTGTACGCCGCCGCCCGGCACGACCCGGCGTTCCACCGGGTGACCGAACAGCTGCACGGCTACCACCAGGTCAAGTTCCCTTCGCCGTTCGAGCTGCTGTGCTGGGCGATCCTGTGTCAGCGCGTCCCGATGCCGGTGGCGCGGGCCATGAAGCAGTCGCTGGTGGAAGCCGTGGGCAATCGGAGCGAACTGGACGGGCGGGTGCTGTGGGCCTTCCCGGACGCCGAGCAGCTGGCGGCCCTGGACGAGGACGAGCTGACCGACCTGATCGGCAACCGGCGCAAGGCAGGCTTCCTGCACGGCTCGATCCTCCGCTGGCTGGAGCTGGACGAGGGCTTCCTCCGCACCGGCGACTACGACGCGGTCCACGAACGCGTCCTCGAACTGCCCGGCATCGGCCCCTGGTCGGCGTCGTTCCTGCTGATCCGCGGCCTCGGCCGGATGGAGCGCATCGGCTACGACCGGGAGATGGCCCGCGCCGTCTCCCGGGCGTACGGGCACCAGGTCGACGAGCCGGAGTTCCGCCGACTCGCCTCCGGCTACGGCGAGCTGCAGGGCTACTGGGCGCACTACCTGCGGGCCGCCGGCTGACAGTCACGGCCGGCGGCCCGTTCGGGGCAGGCCACCGGCCATGACTGTCAGTCACACCTCAGAGCTCAGACCTCAGAGCTCAGACGACGATGCGGTCGAGGTTGGGTGCTCCAGCCGAGGGGTTGGAGAACTCGATGGTGTTGCCGCTGCCCGCCTTGAGCTGCACGGTGACGGTCCTGGTGACCACGGTGTTGTAGTCCGGGGTCTCCGGGAAGCTGACGGTCTGCTTGACGCCGTTGACGGTGACGACAGCGGTGCGGGCCTGACCGACGCTCATGAAGGAGACGGTCATGGTGTAGCTGCCCGCCGTCGGCTCCGATATCCCGGTGAAGGTCGCGGTGCCGCCGTTGCCCAGGTAGCTGATCTTCTCGCCGCCCGAGCAGTGCGCGCAGTGGGTGACGGTCGTGCCACCGGCCAGGGTCGCCGCCTCGGCCTCGTACGACTTGTTCCCGCCGGTCGGCGGAGTCGTCGACGGCGGGGGGCTGGACGGCGGCGGAGAGCTGGGCGGAGTCGTGCCCGCCATGCTGGCGCCGAGGCTGTCCAGGGCCTTCTGGACCAGGGCCTGGGCGTTGTCGTTCAGGGTGGCGTTGGTGCCGTTCACGACCCAGGACGAGCCGGAGAACATCACCACGGTCACGCCGTTGTCCACCCCACCGGTGGTGCCGCTGCTGGGGATGCCGAGCAGCTGGGCCGCCTTGACCGAGGCCTCGCCCAGCTCGCGGGAGTCGTTGTCCGAGGTGGTCTGGTTGTTCGCGGTCTGCGTGTCGCCGAAGATCGAGCCGATCACCTTGCCGTTGTAGAACATCAGCGCGAACTGCCGGCCCGACATGCCGCGTTCCTTGTAGTAGAAGTGCGGACAGGGGGACGTGCGGTCCCAGCAGTCGTCGCCCAGCACGTAGAACGGCACGTGGTGCGCGCCGAGGGCCTTGCCGCTGCTGTCCGTCCAGGTCGTGTCGCCCTGGTGGTCCGGATCGGGATCGGGGTCGCTGCCGTCGGTGTCGATGGCCATGCTGGAGGTGTAGGCGTAGACGCCGGTCGCGACCTGGTACACGTTCACGTTCTGGGCCCGGGTCTGGGTGTTGATGTGGGGCTTGGTGTTGACCTGGGTCGCGGATGTCGAGTTCTTCTTGACACCGGCCAGCACCTCGGCCGCGGTGTACGAGGTGGCGGCCGGCGCGGCGGCCGTGGCGGCGGTGGGGGTCGTCGCGGCATCGGCGTTCGCGATGGCGAGCGGGGTGGCGAGCGCGAGAGCTGCGGCAGCTGCGACAGCGAAGCGCATACGGTTCGATGACATGGCGGTGGGGGCCTCCGTCAATCGCTAGTAAGACTGTTTAACTAATCGAAGCATCCTCGGCCCCGGCCGCGCAAGAATCTCGTTAATAAGATTTACAAAAACTTATTACCCGTCAGAACGCAAGCGCCGCAGGCGATCACAACGAAGACACCCCCGTGGACGACCCGGGCCCGGGGGTTCGGGCTCGGTACGTCCACAGGGGTGTCTTCGATCAGCGGGAAGGAATCAGCGAGGAGGAATCTGCGGGGGCGTCAACGGCCCTGGAGGGATTTGACGTTGTTTCCGAAGGTCCAGCCCAGGGAGCCGTCCCAGTTGATCGACCACGTCATCAGCCCCTTCAGCGAACCGCTGAAGGCGTTCCACGACTGGCCGACCAGGCTCGGCGCCATGTAGCCGCCGCCCGCGCCGGGCTGGGCCGGCAGGCCGGGGACCTGCTTGTCGTACGGCACCTTGACGGTGGTGCCCTGGATGGTCAGTCCGTTGTTCAGGCAGGTGGTCTGCGCGGTGAAGCCCTGGACGGTACCGGCCTGGTAGGAGTCGCCGGAGCAGCCGTACATGCTGCCGTTGTAGTACTGCATGTTCAGCCACCACAGCTGCCCGTTGTCGGCGTACTTCTTGATGATCGGGAGATAGGAGCCCCAGATCGATCCGTAGGTGATGCTTCCGCCGGTGACGTACGCGGTCTCGGGGGCCATCGTCAGGCCGAAGCCGGCGGGCATCTGGGACAGGACCCCGTCGATGATGCGCTCCAGGTTGGCCTGGGAGGTGGACAGCGTGTTGATGTTGCCGCTGCCGGTCAGGCCGGTCTCGATGTCGATGTCGATCCCGTCGAAGTTGTACTTCTTGAGGATCGGGACGACGGTCGCCACGAACTTGTCGGCGACGGCGCTGGAGCTCAGGTCGATGCCCGCGGTGGCACCGCCGATCGACATCAGGATCGTCTCCCCGGCCGCCTTGGCCTGGCACATCTCGGCAGGCGTCGCGACCTTGACGTTGGTGTCCATGCCGTCCTGCCACTCGACGGTGCCGTCGGAGAGGATCACCGGGAAGGCGGCGTTGATGACGTTGTAGCCGTGCGCGGCGATGCGGCTGTCGGTGATGGGGATCCAGCCCAGGCCGGGGTGCACGCCGTTCAGCGCGCCGTCCCAGTTCTCCCAGTAGCCCTGGAGCACCTTGCCGGTCGGCCGGGGCTTGGTGGCGCAGGTGTCACTGCCGGGCGGGGTGGTCGTGGGCGGCGTGGTGGTCGGCGGGGCCGTGGTCGGCGGGGTGGTCGTCGGCGGGGCCGTGGTCGGCGGCGCGGTGGTGGGCGGGGTGGTCGTCGGCGGCGCGGTGGTCGGCGGCGGGGTGCTGCCGCCGGGGCCGGTGAGCGACACGTCGTCCGCGTAGTAGGCGGGCTGCGCGTACCAGCCGTGCAGGTAGACGGTCACCGAGGTGGTGCTCGCCCCGGTGGTGAAGCCGACGCTGAGCTGGCTGTACGACGCACTGCTCGGCGTCCAGGTGGACGGGTCGGTGCCGCCGGTGCCGGTGGCGCCGAGGTAGACGTAGCTGCCCTGGACGTAGGCGCTCAGCGTGTACGCGGAGTTGGGCTGCACGCTGACGGTCTGGCTGCACTGGGCGCTGTCCGAACCGGTCGGCGTGGCCTTGAGAGCGGAACTGCCGGAGTGGACCGGGCTGCTGACGGCCGCTCCGGAGCCGCTGGAGCAGGTCCAGCCGGAGAGTCCGCTCTCGAATCCGGGGTTGGCCACCAGGTTGGTGGTGGCGGCCCCGGCCGCGCCGGAGCCGACCGCGACGAGACCGGCGCCGATGACGGCGGTGGCGCTCACCCCGGCCAGGGAACGTCTGAGGACGGTCGATCCGTGCTTGGCGCGGCCGGCCGGGTCGCCTTCGGGGCGACCCGGCTCCGAAGCCGGGCGGAGGTCACCCGGCACTGACAGGCGTGGAGTACGCGACCTACGACGGAACATGCTGCGCTCCCTTTCCCGCCGAGCGCCATGGACATGACCGACGCGTGGGGGCGTGACGCCCGGCTCTGGGTGAGGTGGGGACATGTGGGGGCTGTGCCGAACCGGATCGTAGGAGGGGCGGCAGGGCGCGTCAATAGGTCTGGACCAATGCCGACGGATCTACCCCCGTCCGAGCAGCGGCGATCCGAAGCCCTCCCCTCGCACGTCGAGCGCACGGGAGCGCAGAGGGGCGCAGGGGCAGCGCCCCAAGCCACCCGTTACCCGCCCTTGACGGACCGTCCGCCCTGCGGAAGCGTTCAGACATACAGTCCGTCCGCCACGACCCAGGAGGCTCCCGTGCCCCTTCACCTGGTCGGCCAGGACCCACTCGGCGGTCCCGCCTGTGTGTGGCTCGACACCGAGACCGGCGACCTCGTCATCAAGGGACTGACCTCCACCGAGGACGAGTTGGGCGGACGCGCCGTACTCCCCGGCATGACGGCGCTCACCCTTCCGGACCGGATGAAGCCGATCATCCTTGAGGCCATCGACCTGATCCGCATCCTCGGACTCGGCACCGAGGACTAGGCCGCCGGGGTCAGTGGTGGAGCAGGCCCAGGATCAGGGCGGCCACTGCGGTGGCGAGGAAGACGATGCCGCCCACGATGTTGCGGGAGCCCACCCGCAGGTGGGCGATGATCGCGCCGATGAAGTACAGGATGAGCCCGGCGGCGGCGAGGGTTCCCAGCAGCGGGACGGCGAATCCGGCCAGCAGCCCGACGGTGCCCGCCGCCAGCAGCGTGCCCAGGACCGGCACCCACTTCCGGGGCAGGCCCTTCATGTCAGCCTGGGTCTTGGGGTATTCATGGCCGATCAGGTAGGTGACGGCGGCGGCGCCGTTGAAGACCGCGCCGAGGATGGTGACCGTGACGTAGGCGGCGAACACCCGTATCTCCGTTCTGTGGGGACAGTGTTGCTGGGCGGCCCCGCCGCGGGATTCGCTGCGGGGTTCCGTTCCCCTGGAGGACCGGTCGGCGACTCGATATGTGACATCGGTCGGCGGCCTGGTGCGGGTGCTGCGCTGGTCTGCTAGCGCTTCTGCTGTTCAGAGGGCCCGGAGGGCTCGGCGAGTTCGGGGGGCTGTGACCGCGGGGTCGGGGCGAGCATGTCGAGCAGGAGCATGGCGTCGTGGTCGGGGGTGCCGGGTTCCGCGGTGTAGACGCCCAGGCGGTGGCCGGGAGTGCCTTCGAGGGCCATGCCCTGGAAGGCGAGGGTGAGGGTGCCGACCCGGGGGTGGTGGAAGGTCTTGGCGGCGAGCTTGCGTCCGGTGACCTCGTAGCGGTCCCACAGTCTGGCGAAGTCGGGGCTCTTGAGCAGGAGTTCGCCGACGAGCTGGGCCAGGTCGGGGGCGTCCGGGTCGGTCCCGGCCAGGGCGCGCAGACGGGCGACGCAGCCGCGGACCTGGCCGGCCCAGTCGGTGAAGACCTCGTGGGCGGCGGAGTGCAGGAAGAGGCACATCACCCTCGGTGACCTGGAGGTCGGCCGGATCGGCCTGGGCGCGATGGGCATGTCCCACGGCTACAGGCCGCCGGCACCCTGGTCAAGCTCCCCGGCGAGGTGGACCCGGCGCTGCTGCCCTCCCTGCTCGCCCTCGACGACGTCGCCGACGCCTACCAGGGCATGGACACCCGCACCCACCTGAAAGTCCTGGTCCGCCCGTGACCGGAACGCGGTGACCGACGCTCCGGCGGCGGTGCGGCCTCGGCTTCCTGGTCGGGGCGGGGCTGCGGATAGAGTTGGGCGTGTGGCTACCAGTTCGAGCGAGGTCCGGGCCGTCGGCGCTGAGGGCGGTACGGCCGCGGGCGGGGTCGTCCGGGCGTCGAAGCCTCGGACCTCCGCCAAGGGCGAGCAGACGCGCAGGCGCCTGATCGCCGCGGCGAGGACGTTGCTGAGCGGGGCCGGGGACACCCCGTTCACCACCCGGAACGTCGCCGCGCTCAGCGGGGTGACCCACGGGATGTGCCACTACCACTTCGCGAACCGCACCGACCTGGTCGTCGCGGTCATCGAGGACATCCGCCCGGAGTGGATCCTGCCGGTCGAGGAGATGGTCGACGCCCCCGGCCCCTTTGCCGAGCGGGCCGAGCGCGTGATCGCGTTCCTGGGCGAGACCGAGGGCCCGGACCTGGCCCGCCTGTACTCCGCGGTGCACTGGATCGCGGTCAACGACGAGCGCGTCCGCGCGGTCTGGGAGGCCGAGTACCGGCGCTGGCGGGCCGCGTTCGTCCGGCTGTTCCAGGTGCTCGCGGACGAACTCGGCAACGGCCTGGACCCGCAGCCGCTCGGTGACGCCGTCGCCGCCGCGGCGGACGGACTGGCCGCGATCAAGTCGCTGAACGCCGAGGTGGACGGGGCCGCGGTGATCCGGACCCTGGTGCACGGGCTCACGACAGCCGCCACGGCGGCCCAGGGCTGAGACCGGGACACGGCGCGCGCAGCGGTCAGCGCGCACACCCGTCACAGCGCACGCCGCGCCGCGGCGATGCGGTTCGGGTCCCAGCCGGGTCGCGGCACCGAGTCCAGCAGCAGCCGGGTGTAAGGGTGCTGAGGCTCCGCCAGGACCCGCGCGGTGCGCCCGGACTCGACCACGCCGCCCCGGCGCATGACGATGACGTCGTCGGTGACGCAGCGCACCACGCCCAGGTCGTGGGTGATGAACAGGTACGCGATCCCGGTCTGCGCGCGGATGTCGGCGAGCAGATTGAGGATCTGTGCCTGCACCGACACGTCCAGCGCCGCCACCGCCTCGTCCAGGACCAGCACCGCGGGCTCCACCGCCAGCGCGCGGGCGATGGCGACGCGTTGGCGCTGTCCGCCGGAGAGCTGCCGCGGCAGCGCTCCTGCCTCGCGGGCGCCCAGGCCCACCTGGTCGAGCAGTTCCGCGGTGCGCCGGGCGTGGTCGGCGCCCGGGAAGTGCAGCCGCAGCGTCTCCCGCAGCACCGCGCCCACGCTGACGCGCGGGTCCAGGGAAAGGAACGGGTCCTGGAAGACCATCTGGATCTCGCGGGCCCGCCGCAGCCGCTGGGCGTGTCCGCGTCCCGCGCCGCGGGCCGGGGCCCGCTCCCGGCCGTGGACGCGGACCTGGCCGGAGTCGGCGCGCTCCAGGCCGACGATGATCCGGGCGGTGGTGGTCTTGCCGGAGCCGGACTCGCCGACGATCCCCAGCGAGCCGCCCTCGGCGAGGGTGAACGAGACGTCGTCCACGGCCCGCACGCTCCCGTAGGCGCGGTGCAGGCCGACGACGTCGAGGAGGACGGCATCCCCTGACGGTCGGTCAATGTGTGTCGTCGGACCAGGGTCAGCCTGCGGCTCCGCCCCTGGCCGGGGCTGAGGGTCGGTCATGTCGGCGGCCTCCAAGCCGGGTCTGCTCATCGGGGCTCGCCGCCCGCGACCTGGTCGCTGTGGTGGCAGGCGACGCGGTGGACCGGGTCGCCCGCAACCGGGAGCTGCTCCGGCAGTTCCTCGGTGCAGACGGCCGTCGCATAGCGGCAGCGGGGGGCGAACGGGCAGCCGGCCAGCGCCTCGCGCAGGCTGGGCGGCTGACCCTCGATCGCAGCGAGCCGCGCAGCGAACCGCCCACCGGAGCCGCTCCCCCGCGGAGCGTCCGGGCCCAGATCCGACCGCGGAGCGTCCAACCGCGGGGTCGAGGCGAGCAGGGCCGCGGTGTAAGGATGGCGCGGACGGTTGAACAGGGTGTCGGCCGGGCCGGTCTCGGCGATCTGCCCGGCATACATCACATACACCCGGTCACTGATCGCCGCGGCCAGGCCCAGGTCGTGGGTGACGAAAAGCAACCCGGTGCCGAAGCGCCGTTGCAGGTCGCCCAGCAGGGCGACCACCTCGGCCTGGGTGGTGACGTCCAGCGCGGTGGTGGGCTCGTCGGCGAGGATCAGCGCCGGGTCGCCCATCAGCGCCGCGGCGATCATGACCCGTTGCAGCATGCCGCCGGAGAGCCGGTCCGGGTACTGGCGCAGTACACCCCCGGTCAGGCCGACGGCTTCGAGCATGCTGCCCGCGCGCCGGTCGGCGTCCGCCGCGTCCGTGCCGCCGTCCAGGCGCAGGCTCTCGGTGAGGAAGTCGCCGATGCGGCGCAGCGGGTTGATGGCCGCCCGGGGGTCCTGGAAGATCATGGCCGCGGTGTGCGTGCGCAGGCGGCGCAGCCGGGCCGGGGTCATCGCCAGCACGTCCTCGCCCTCGACCAGGACGCTGCCCTGCGCGGTGGCGCCCTTGGGCAGCAGCCGCAGCACGCTGCGCGAGGTGAGGGTCTTGCCGGAGCCGGACTCGCCGACCAGGGCGACGGTCTCCTCGGCGGCGACGGTCAGGTCGACGCCGTCCAGGACGGGCCGTGCGGTTCCGGGCAGGCGCAGCCGCAACTGCTGGATGTCGAGGGTGTTCATCGGTCCCTCCTGGCGACCCGGTCGGCCCAGTGCTCGCCGACGACGTTGAAGGCGACCACGGTCAGCACGATCGCGACGCAGGGCAGCACCGCCGACAGCGGGTAGCCGCTCTGGATGGCGCTCTCGCCGTCGAAGACCATCCGGCCCCAGTCGGGTGTCAGCGGCGGGACGCCGAGGCCGAGGAAGGAGAGGCCGGCCAGGTCGATCAGGGCGTAGCCGAAGTTGACGGTGGACTGGGCCAGCACCACCGGGGCGATGTTGGGGAGGACGTGGCGCAGGCAGATCTGCAGGCCGGAGTGCCCTTGGACCCGGTAGGCCTCGATGTAGGGGCGTTCGCGTTCGGCCAGCACCAGCGAGCGGGTGAGCCGGCTGACGTAGGGGAGGTAGGCGACGCCGAGCGCGACCACGGGGGCGGTGAGCCCGTCCCCGTAGACGGAGACGATCAGGATCGCGAGCAGCAGCCCGGGGAACGCGAAGATCAGTTCGGAGCCGCGGGAGAGCAGCGAGTCCAGCCAGCCGCCGCGCCAGCCCGCGGTGACGCCGACCGCGACCCCGGCGACGGTGGAGAAGATCACCACGCCGAGCGGGCCGAGCAGCGAGGTGCGGGCGCCGATGACCAGCCGGGAGAGGGTGTCCCGGCCGGAGGCGTCGACGCCGAACGGGTGCGCGCCGGACGGCCCGGCCAGGGCGTTGCCGAGGTCGACGGCGTTGGGCGGATGCGGCGCCAGCCAGGGGGCGAGCAGCGCGGCCAGCACGACCGCACCGGCCAGGCCGAGGCAGAGCAGGTGGAGCAGCGGATTGCCGGTCCGGATCCGGGACAGCACCCGGCGGCGCGGCAGCACACCCGCGCCCTCGACGGCGCTCCTGGGGACGGTACGTGCGGTGCTCATCCGGCGGACCCCCTCGCGCCCAGCGCGACCCTGGGGTCGACCAGCGGATACAGCAGGTCGACCACGAGGTTCACGGTCATGAAGAGTCCGACGATGATCAGGGAGATGGCTTGGACCACCGGAAAGTCCTTGGTGGTCGTGGACAGGTCGAGCAACTGCCCGATGCCGTTGACGCTGAAGGCCGACTCCACCAGGACGGTGCAGATCAGCAGGGTGGAGACGATCAGTCCGCCCATGGTGAGCACGGTGCCCAGCGAGTTGCGGAACACATGACGGCGGATCACCCGGTTCTCCGGCACGCCCCGGCTGCGGGCGACGGTGACGTGCTCGTGGCCCATCGCTTCGAGCATGGCGCTGCGGGTGACCCGGGCCAGCATCCCGATCAGGTAGAGGGCGAGCGCCACCGCGGGCAGGGTGAGGTGCCAGAGCATCTGCACGAACCCGGTGCCGCTGCCGCTGCTGGGGAACCAGTGCAGCTTGACCGAGAACAGCCCCTGCAGCAGCACGGCGGCCACGAACGAGGGCGTGCCGACCGCGAAGGCGGTGGCGACCAGGACGGTGGAGTCGGTGGCGCCGCCGCGCACGGAGCTGATCCAGCCCAGCGCCAGCCCGATGCCGAGGACCAGCAGCAGGGCCATGGCGACCAGCAGCAGGGTGCTCGGCAGCCGGGCGGCGAGCAGGCTGGAGACGCTGGTGCGGTATTCGATCGAGCGGCCGAAGTCGCCGTGCAGCACATTGCCGAGCCAGCGCAGGTACTGCACCACGAACGGGTCGTTCAGGTGGTACTGGTCGTCGATGGCCTTGACCGCCTCGGGTGTGGCGGAGCGTCCGGACAGCAGGAAGCTCGCCGGGTTGCCTGGCGCCAGGTACAGCGCACCGAAGATCACGAACGAGGCGCCCAGCAGGGTCGCGACCATCTCGGCCAGGCGGCGGGCGGCGAACCTGAGGAAGCTCATCCCGCCGCCCCGGCGCCCGAGGACGCTGTGTCCGCCGCCCCGACGTCCGCCGCCCAGGGGTAGTACAGGTAGGAGATGGTGGTGGGGGCGCCGGTGAGCCGCTTGTTGAGGAAGACGGACGTGGGCCACTCCGCGGCGGGCATCCACAGCACCTGGTCGGCGGCGATCTTCTGCAGCTTGGCCTCGACGGCGAGCCGCGCGGCCGGGTCGTAGGTCGCGTCGGCCTGTTCGACGAGCTTGTCGTAGGCGGGGTTGCTGTACCCGGCGTAGTTCTGGAAGCCGCTGCTCTGGAAGTTGGACAGCACGTCCATCGGGTCGGTGATGGAGAGGTAGTAGGTCTCCGGGAACATGTCCAGGCCGGCGCGGGCCTTGGGGTCGGAGAACAGCGCGGTGTAGGCGTTCGGCGCGATGGTCTTGAGTGTGACGTTCAGTCCGATCTCGGTGCCCGCGGCCTGGACGGCGGTGGCGAGCAGGGAGACGTCCTGGCCGATCGGGCTGGTGGCGATGGTCACCGTCTTTCCGGTCGCGCCCGCCGCCTTGATCAGCGCCTTGGCCTGGGCCAGGTCCTGGTCCGCTGAGGGCAGGTCGGCGAACGCGGACTTCTGCACCGCGGGCGGGGCGGCGTCCCAAGCGGCGCGCGGGGAGACGGAGTTGCTGACCGTGCCGACGCCGGCCAGGCCTGCCTTGACGAACCCGGGCCGGTCCAGCGCCATCGAGAGCGCCCGCCGCACCCGGACGTCCCCGAGGGCGCCCTTCAGGCTGGTGACGTTCACATTGACGGTGGTCAGGCCCTCGCCGAAGTAGAGCGTGCCGACGCCGCTGCCGCGCAGCCGGTTGTAGCTCTCGGTGGGGACCAGGTAGCTGCCGTCCGCCTCGCCGCTGAGCAGCGCGTTGGTGAGGGCCGAGGGGTCGGTGAGGATGTCGAAGACGACCTTGGCGGACTTGGCGGGCCTGCCCCAGTAGCCGTCGAAGCGGTCGAGTTCGACCGACTGGCCCTTGGTCCAGGTGCCGAGCCGGTAGGGGCCGGTGCAGTCGAGGCTTCCGCTGGTGCCGTAGTTCTTGCCCGCGGCCTTGATCCCCGCCTCGCTGGCGACGACGCCCGCGGCGGTGGCCATGTACTGGGGGAACTGCGAGTCGGGCCGCTTGAGCTTGACGGTGACCTGAAGCGGGCCGGTCTTCGTCACCGACGCCACGTTCTGGAAGGACTGGATCCAGTACGAGCCGAGCGCCGGGTCCATCTGCCGCTTGAGGCTGTAGACCACGTCGTCGGCGGTCATCACGCCGCCGTCGTGGAAGCGGACGCCGGAGCGCAGGTCGAAGACGAAGGTGGTGGGGTCGGGGGTCTCCACCTTCTGCGCCAGGCCGGGTTCTTCCTTGAGCTGCGGCGTCCAGCGCAGCAGGCTCTCGCAGACGTTCGAGAGGATCATGTTCTGCTCGTAGTCGAACGAGTAGATGTAGTCCAGCGTCGGCGGCTCCGCGTAGAGCGCCCAGGTGAAGGAGGCCAGGTCACCCTTGGCGGCGGGGGTCCCGGCGGAGAGCCGGTAGGCGGCGGCCGAGCCGCCGGGCGCCGCGGCGGGCGGCCCGGCACAGGCAGCGGCCAGCGCGAGGGCCGCTGCGGCGGCGGACGCTACGGCGAGGCGGCGGGGGCGGCGGGGGCGGCGGGAGGGGTGAGAGTCAGGGCGCGGGGGTCTACGGCGACGGGACTCGGACGGGGGGAGGATTCTTGCCATCGGTGCGCTCTCTTCCGTGCTCAACGGCGGGGGCGGGGAGGGCTCGTTCGGGGACCGGTGGGCAGCACCGGCAGACGACGGGTCCGGTCGGATGACGGCTGATCAAGTGACGGATGGTCAGGTGACGGCTGGTCATATAGCTTCCGGTCAGGTGGTGGGACGGACTGCCACCGGCATCTGCTGGGTGATGCAGTGAACGCCCCCGCCGCCGAAGGCGATCACCCGGGACCGCACCCCGACGACCTTGCGGTCCGGGAAGGCCTCGGCGATGACCGCGAGCGCCCCCGCGTCGGCGTCGATGTCCGCGACCGGCACGACAACGCCGCCGTTGGCGACGTAGAAGTTGAGGTAACCGACCTCCGTGGGCTTCCCGTCGACCTCGACGAACGCGCTCTGCGGCAGGTCGACGATCTCCAACCGGTTGCCGCGCGCGTCGGTCGCGGCCTCCAGTACGGCGCGGTTGGCGCGCATCCGCTCGTAGTCCGGGTGCTCCGGATCGCTCGGCAACTGGACCACGACCCGGCCCGGCGCGACGAAGGCGCAGACGCCGTCCACGTGCCCGTCGGTCTCGGCGTCCTCCAGGCCGCCGTAGGGCAGCCAGATGACCTTGGTGACGCCGAGGCGGGCGACCAGCTCCGACTCGATCTGCTGCTTGGTCATCCCCGGGTTGCGGTTGGGGTGCAGCAGGCACTGCTCGGTGGTGATCAGCGTGCCCTCTCCGTCGACCGTGATCGAGCCGCCCTCCAGGATCATCGAGGAGGCGATCCGCGGGACGCCCAACCGCTGCAGCAGCGCGGCGGAGATCCGGTCGTCGGTGTCCCAGGGGAAGTGCTTCTCCCCCCAGGCGTTGAAGCGGAAGTCCACACCCGCGCGCCCGCCGTCCTGGTCCAGGACGAAGATCGGCCCGGAGTCGCGGAACCACGAGTCGTCGATCGGCAGCTCGACGACCTCGACGGAATCGCCGCAACGGGCCCGAGCGTCCTCGCCCTGACCTGGCCGGGCGACCATGGTCACCGGCTCGAACTGCGCGATAGCACGTGCCACCTGCGCGTACTCCTGCCGTACCTCGTCCAGGACTGCGCCCCACAGCTCGGGCCGGGTCGGCCAGGCCATCAGGCAGCGCTCGTGCTCAGTCCACTCGGCCGGCATACGGAACGTCATGGCGACTCTTCTCTGTTGCTCTGATGCTTCGATGCCCCGCATCCTCCATCGAACTGAAACTTCAGTCAATACTTTCAGAGTGGAGATCCATCCCTCAAGAACCGGGCAAATGGGCGTAACTGCCATCGGGCGTGTGGCCGGCAGGCCGGAGACACCTGCTCGCCGAGCCGCGCAGGCGTCAAGATTCTGAAAGGAGAGTCAGGATCGGCAGCTCCAGCGGTACAGTCTCGGCTCATGTCGGACCGTCAAACGGAAATACTCAGAGCCGCCACCCGTGTCATCACCCGCCGCGGAGTGCGCGGACTGCGCGTGGGCGAGCTGGCAGCGGAGGCAGGAGTGTCCACCTCGCTGGTCTACTACCACTTCACCGACCGGGCCGGAATCCTGCGCCGGACCCTGGAGTTCATCAACGACCGGGCGGACCGCTACACGGCCGAACGCGACCCCGACACCAGGCCGCTCGACCCCCGCGAAGACCTGCGACAGGCGCTGCTGCTCGAACTGCAGGACAGTCCCGAGGTGCGCGAGAACAGCACCGCCTGGGGCGAGTTGCGCGCCAGCGCGATCTTCGAGCCCGACCTCCGCGAGGACCTGACCAAGACCACGACAAGCTGGGTGCACGAGACCGCCGAGCTGTTCGGCCGAGCCCACCCCGGCGGCACCGCCCCCGACCACACGGCCGCCGCGGAACGGCTGACCGCACTACTGGAGGGGCTCAGCATCCGTTGGCTGAGCGGATCCATCCCACTGGAGCACGCCCGGCAACTGCTCAGGGACGCCATCGACGCCGAGCTGGAGCGGTAGCGCAGATTCTTGACTGAACTTTCAGTCAGTGACAGAGTTGGGCTCCGACAGTCAGTCGGGCACTACTCGATCCGGAGAGGCACTGTGCGACTTTCACCTACTGAGCGGGATCGGTTGTTGTTGTTCACTGCGGCGGAGTTGGCGCGGGCGCGGCGGGCGCGGGGGGTGCGGTTGAATGTGCCCGAGGCGACGGCGTTGATCGCGGACACGGTCTGCGAGGCGGCGCGGGACGGGCTGCGGCTGGCGGAAGCAGTCGAGGCCGGGCGCGGGGTGCTGTCGGCGGCGGAGGTGTTGCCGGGGGTGGTGGACGTGGTGACCACGTTGCAGGTCGAGGCGGTCTTCGACGACGGCACCCGTCTGTGTGTGGTCAACGACCCGTTCGGCGGTGCCGGGTCGCTGGGCCCCGAGGCCCCCGGCGCCACCCTGCCGGGCCCGGGTACCGGCTATGAACCCGTCGAGCCGGTGCTGCGGCTGCCGGTCCACAACACCGCACCGGTCCCGATCAGCGTCACCTCCCACTTCCACTTCTTCGAAGCCAACCCCCGCCTGGCCTTCGACCGCGCCGCCGCCTACGGCACCCGCCTGGCCATCCCCGCCGGATCCACCATCCGCTTCGCCCCCCACACCACCCACCACGTCCCCCTGCAACCCATCGCC
>NZ_JBHFAB010000029.1:0-106149 GCF_042510955.1 Streptacidiphilus cavernicola | reverse complement strand
ACCCGGCCACCATGGCAGGCGGCGCGTTCGCCTACACCATCGCCCTGTCCACCGACACCACCCCCCACAGCCCCAACACCCAGACCCCGACCCCCTACATCCACGCCTACAACACATCCGGCAAGGAAATCTACAACCAGAAGACCGACCCCGCGTTCTGACGAACACCCACCCACACCCAGCCAGCCCACGAACGGAACGGGCCCCGGAGTTCGACCGGGGCCCACTCCCGCCTGCGAGGCTATGCGTCCTCCCCCATCTCCCATGACGCCAGCTCGGCGGTACAGGGGCTTCACCCCGGGTGACAGACACAGCCGCCATCGGCGATGGCGGTGGGCACGGGCCGGCCGACTGTGACAACCGGCCGGCTTCGAAACGCCGAAGGGCGGGGCCAGTTGTCGCAGTGTCAGGCTGGAAGCCGGCCTCGATGCCCCGGCCGGCGGGCGGGCAGGTGGTCAGGCATCGCCGTTGAAGGGCCAGGATTCGATGTCGCGGTAGCGGATCATGCCTGGGCCGCGGCCGAGGTTGCTTCCTACCAGGTGGAGGCGGTCGGTCTGCCAGGGGCGGCCGTCGAAGGCGGTGAGGTCCGCGGTCGCCCGTACGACGCTGGGCTGCTCGTTGCGGCGGGCCCGAGCCAGTGTCAGATGCGGGCGCAGCGGCCGTTCCTGGAAGGCGACCCCGCAGGCCCGCACCAGGTTGCGGACCTCGGCGGCGAGCTGGTGGAGTCCTTCGAGCTCGCCCTTGACCCCGCTCCACAGCAGCCGCTCGTCGAAGTGGCCGCCGCCGCGCAGGCCCAGCCGCAGCGGCGGGCGCGAGGCCGCGAGGCCGGCGAGGGCCGGGCGCAGCAGCGGGACGGTCGCCACCGGGAGCTCGCCGAGGAACGCCAGGGTGATGTGCCAGTCCTCGATCCGGTTCCAGCGCAGTTGGGGGAACTGCTCGTAGACCGGCTGCAGAGCGCTTGCCAGTTCGTCCTTCGCCTCGTCGGGCGGGGCGAGGGCGATGAACACCCGCACGGTCGGGGGGTGGGGAGGAAGGGGCTGGGGCTGGGGCTGGGGCTGGTCGGTCATCGGGGTCAGGAGCGGCGCTTGGGTTTGCCGCGCTTGCCCGGTTGGGGCTTGCCGGAACCGGTGCGGGGGCGGCCGCCGGAGGTGCGGGTGGACGGGGTGGCCTTGGCCTGGCGGCGCTTGTCGCCTGCTTTGGCGCCTGCCTTGGCCCCCGCCTTGGCGCCTGCCTTGTCGCCGCCCTTGGCCCCCGCCTTGCCGCGCTGCTGCTTGGGCTGCGGCGCGGTCTCGGTTCGGCCGCGGGAGCTGTTGGCGGTTCGGCCGCGGACGATGCCGATGAACTCCTCCACCAGGTCGGTGGTCCGCTCCTCCGGCCAGGACAGCGCCACCTGCGACTGCGGCGCGTCGGTCAGCGGACGGTAGGTGAGGTCGCGGCGGTGGTGCAGCCGCGCCAGCGACTGCGGGACGACCAGCACCCCGATCCCCGCCGCCACCAGCTCGACCGCGTCCCTGGTCGTGGCCGGGCGCTCCTTCGCGGCGACCCCGGGACGGTCGTCCCCCCAGTCGAGGACCTCGTCCAGCGGGTGCAGCACCAGGAGCTCGGCCAGGTCGGCGACGGTCAGCTCGGCGGCCTCCGCCGCGCCGTGGTCCTTGGGCAGCACCACGACCGTGGTCTCGGTGTAGAGCGGGATGGCGCTCAGTACGGTCCGGTCGACCGGGAGCCGGACCAGTCCGGCGTCCGCCGCGCCGTCCAGCAGTGCCTGCTCCCCCTCGGCCGCGGGCAGCTGGAGCAGGGTCAGGGACACCCCGGGCAGCCGCTCGTTCCAGACCCCGACCCACTTGGTGGGTGTCACGCCCGGGACGTACGCCAGCCGGAACGCGGCCGGGAACGAGGACGGGGAGGTCGCGTCGCTGTCTGTCACACGGCCAGAGTACCGGCCGTGACCAGGGCGGGTGCTCCGGCTCGGTACCCTTGACCCCATGACGACGCCCAAGCCGAAGACGCCCGCGAAGACCCCCCAGACCATGAAGCCCGCGACCGCGGCGAAGAAGCTGGGAGTCCTCCTCCAGGCCGCTCCGGTGGAATTCCAGGAGGGCGTCGTCTCCCGCGACGAGCTCAACGCCCTGCAGGCCGACCCGCCGCAGTGGCTGGCGGACCTGCGCAGGAACGGCCCGCACCCCCGGCCGGTGGTCGCCGCCAAGCTCGGCGTCTCGATCTCCGGGCTGGCCCGCGGCGGCATCACCGAGTCCCTCACCACCGAGCAGATCGACGCGCTGCTGGCCGAGGGACCGCTCTGGCTCCAGCACGAGCGGGCCACCCAGACCGAGGTCCGCAAGGAGACCGCGCGGATCAAGGAGAAGCACCAGCAGGAGGCCGCGAAGCAGCGCGCCAGGACCGGTTCGGACCGCCAGTCGCGGTAGTCGCCCGGTCTCCCGCAGGGCCTTTACCGCTCCCTGAGGGTACATGTCAAATTTAGTCAATCGCGTTGCGGAATATGCCCGTTGAAGTGTCGAGGGGTTCACAGAATCGGCTAGGCTGCCTGCGGCTGATCATACCGGCGCCGTAGTTTCCGCTGGTCGCCCCCCATTCTCCCCACTTCTTGAGGACACCGATGGTTCGTGCTGGAGCGTCTCCCCGAGGGCGGCGATCTGAGTCCGTCCTCGCCTGGTTACTCCCCGCCGTCCTGACCGCGGCCGCCTCGGTGGTCGCGGTGGCGCTGGTCGCCCACGCGGCCCGCGCGCAGGTCGCCGTCTGCGGCGCGGTGGCCACGGTCGCCGTCGCCGTGCTCGCGGCCGAGGCCGCCCGCCGCGGTCGGGTGCTCGCCGCGCTGCGCGCCCGGGAGGCGGCTCTGGACAGCCGGCTGGCCCAGCAGGAGCGCCGCACGGCGCAGCTCGGCCAGGTGCTGCTGCCCGAAGCCGTCGCCCGGATCCAGCAGGGCGAGTACATCGAGGACGTGCTCAGGGAAGCGGCCTCGGCCGACGCCGACGAGTCCGCCGACTTCAAGGCCGCGCACCAGGTGGTGCTGCGCTCGGTGCTGGAGGCGGTGACCGCGGAGGAGGACCTGCGCGAGTCCGCCCAGCGCGCCTTCGTCAACATCGCCCGCCGGGTCCAGGCCATCGTCCACCGGCAGGCGCAGGACCTGCAGGACATGGAGCACCGGCACGGCCGCAGCCCCGAGGTCTTCGCCGACCTGCTGCGGCTCGACCACGGCACCGCGCTGGTGGGCCGGCTGGCCGACAGCATCGCCGTCCTCGGCGGGGCCCGTCCCGGGCGCCAGTGGAGCAAGGCGGTGCCGCTCTACAGCGTGCTCCGCGGGGCCATGTCGCGGATCCTGGACTACCAGCGGGTCGAGCTGCACTCGGTCTCCGAGGTCGCGGTGGTCGGACCCGCGGTCGAGCCGCTGATCCACGCGCTGGCGGAACTGCTGGACAACGCCACCCGCTACTCCCCGCCGCAGACCCGGGTGCACCTGACCGCGGTCGACGTGCAGACCGGCATCGCGGTCGAGATCGAGGACGGCGGCCTGAGCCTGACCGAGGAGGGCCGGGCCCGCGCCGAGCGGATGCTGAGGGAGGCTCAGGCCGGGATCGACCTGACCGACCTCGGCGAGACGCCCCGGCTCGGCCTCGCCGTGGTCGGCCGACTGGCCCGCGCCTACGACTTCCAGGTCTCGCTGCGGCCCTCGGCCTACGGCGGGGTGCGCGCGGTGCTGATCATCCCTCAGGACCTGATCACCACCGCCCCGGCGACCGGCCGGGCGCACGGCATCGGCGCCTCGTCCGGGCTGCGCCCGAGCGAGGAGTCGTCCGCCGCCGTCCCGAGCGCTCCGGCGCAGGCCGTCCCCAGCGCCCCGGCGCAGCCCGTCCCGGTGGCCTCGCCGGTCACCGTCCCGGCACCGAGCGCCCCCGCGCCGGCGGTCCCCCAGCAGGCCCCCGCGGTGCCGGTCGCCGCCGCAGCCGCCCAGCAGCACCGGCCCTGGTCGGCGGAGGAGGACGACGTCCCGGTGGTGACCGAGCGGACCCCGAGCGGACTTCCGCAGCGCCGTCGGCACGCCGCCCCGGCCCAGGGCCGCCCGACGGCGGTCCCCCGGCCCGCCGCGGTCGCCGTCGAGGCGGCCGAGGAGCCGGCGGTGGCGCCGGGCCTGTGGCTGTCCGCCTTCCAGGACGGCGCGAACGGCCAGGTGTCGACGAGCGCGCCGGTCGGACCTGTCAGTGACGTCGTGTCGGATGAGGTGGAATAGCTGTGATTCAGCAGCGAGCCAATATGGACTGGATGCTCAAGGATCTGGCAGACGGCGTGCCGCAGACCCGCCACGTCGTGGTTCTGTCCGCGGACGGCCTGCGGATGGCCCAGTACGGCACGGACACCGACACCGCCGACCGGCTGGCCGCGGCCTGCGCCGGGCTGCAGAGCCTGGCCGGTGCGGTGGCGACCGAACTGCCGCACGGCGACGGGCGGATGCGGCTGGTCGTGATCGAGATGTCGGGCGGCTTCTTCTACCTGATGGCGGCCGGCGCCCGTGCCTACCTCGCGGTGCTGGCCGACGAGGGCGTCGACGCCGGGCTGATGGGCGCGCGGATGCGGGACCTGGTGGCCCGGATCGGCGAGCACCTGAGCACCGGGCCGCGTGACGACGGGCAGGCCCCATGAGTGGATCGGACCAGGGCAGGGGCCACGACGCGGACCAGGAGTGGGACGACGGCTGGGACCAGGGCTGGGACGAGGGCAACCCCGAGCGGCTCTATGTGATCACCGGGGGCCGCAGCGGCGCCTCCCAGCGCGACGCGCTGGACCTGGTCACCCTGATCGTCTCGCGCGCCGAGCCGCAGCCCGAGCTGCAGCCGGAGCACTCCGCGATCCTGCGGCTGTGCCGCTTCCCGCTCTCGGTGGCCGAGCTCTCGGCCTACCTGGGCCTGCCGTTCAGCGTGGTCACCGTGCTGCTGGCGGACCTCTTAGCCGACGGGAGGGTGCAGGCACGCGCACCCTTCCAGCTGGCCAACCTTCCTGACGTCGCACTGATCGAGGCGGTGATGCATGGACTTCAAAGGCTCTGACACGCTGGTGGGACCGCGGAAGGAGGACGTTCTGCCGGCCTCGGCCACCGCCGCGGTGAAGATAGTGATCGTCGGCGGATTCGGCGTCGGCAAGACGACCCTGGTCGGCGCGGTGAGCGAGATCCGCCCGCTGACGACCGAGGAGACGATGACCCGGGCCGGTGTCGGCGTGGACGACGTCGCCGGGATCGAGCGCAAGACCGCCACCACGGTGGCGATGGACTTCGGCCGGATCAGCATCAACGACGAACTGGTGCTCTACCTGTTCGGCACGCCCGGCCAGCAGCGCTTCTGGTTCCTCTGGAACGGCCTGTTCGACGGGGCGATGGGCGCGGTGGTGCTGGTGGACACCCGCCGCCTCGAAGTCAGCTTCGATGTGATCGGGCGGTTGGAGGAGCGCGGCGTGGCCTTCGTGGTCGCCGTCAACTCCTTCCCCGGGGCTCCTTCCTATCCGTTGGCCGAGCTGCGGGCCGCGCTGGACCTGCCCGAGCAGGTGCCGATCGTCGCGTGCGACGCGCGCAGCCGCGAGTCCAGCCGTGACGTCCTGCTGACCCTCATGCGCCACCTCCACTCCCTCACCACCTCGGAGCAACTGTGACCGTCCCCCCGCCGGAGCAGACCGGTGCCGACCCGGCCCAACCCGCCGTCCCGCCACCGGGATGCCCGGCCCACGGCCTGGGCTCCGACGCGATACGGCGGCTCTACGGCCCCGAGGCCGAGGCCGACCCGATGGGCCTCTACGAGAAGCTTCGGGCCGAACACGGCACGGTGGCACCGGTCCTGGTGCACGGCGACCTTCCGGCCTGGCTGGTGCTCGGCCACCGGGAGAACCTGGACGTGGCCCGGACCCCGTCCCGCTTCTCCCGGGACCCGCGCCGCTGGCGCGACATGCAGGAGGGACGGGTCGGCCCGGCCCACCCGCTGGCCCCGATCGCCGCCTGGCAGCCGCTGTGCAACTTCGTCGACGGCAAGGAGCACGAGCGGCTGCGCGGCGCGGTCAACGACGGTCTGGCCCGGTTCGACCGGCGCGGGGTGCGCCGCCATGTCACCCGCTTCGCCAACCAGTTGATCGACGAGTTCGCCCCGGTGGGCCAGGCGGAGCTGGTCGGCCAGTTCGCCGCGCACCTGCCGATGCTGGTGATGACCCAGCTGCTGGGGATGCCCGAGGAGTACGGTCCGCGACTGGTCGAGGCGGCCCGCGACATGATGAAGGGCACCCCGACCGCCCTCGCCAGCAACGACTACATCGTGGGCACGCTGCGGCAGTTGGTGGAGCGCAGGCGGGCCGAGCCGGGCGAGGACTTCGCCTCCTGGCTGATCGCGCACTCGTCCGCGCTCAGCGACAACGAGGTGGTGGAACACCTGCGGCTGGTGCTGATCACGGCGTTCGAGACCACCGCCAACCTGATCGCCAACACCCTGCGGATGGTGCTCACCGACCGGCGCTTCCGGGCCTCGCTGGCCGGCGGCCGGATGACCCTGCCGGACGCCCTGGAGCAGGTGCTCTGGGACGAGCCGCCGCTGACCACGATCCTGGGCCGCTGGGCGACCGGCGACACCGAGCTGGGCGACCAGCGGATCAAGGCGGGCGACCTGCTGCTGCTCGGCCTGGCCGCGGGCAACGTCGACCCGGCCATCCGCCCCGACCCGACCGTGCCGGTGCACGGCAACCGCTCGCACCTGGCGTTCAGCGGCGGCCCGCACGAGTGCCCCGGGCAGGACATCGGCCGGGCCATCGCGGACACCGGCATCGACACCCTGCTGATGCGGCTGCCGGACCTGCGGCTGGCCGTGCCGGAGACCGAGCTGCGGTGGGTCTCCACGCTGATGTCCCGTCACCTGGTGGCGCTGCCGGTCGAGTTCACCCCGGGCAGGCCGAAGCAGACCGGCCCGGCGGCCTCGGCAACGACGGCAGCGACCGCGGCAGCGACGGCGGACGCCGCGTCGGCGCCCGCCACCGCCGCCACCGACCGGGCGGAGCCGCCGCGCCGCACCGGCTGGTGGTCCGGGCTCACCAGGCTGCTGACCCGGCGGTCGCGCTAGCGGTGGTCCGCAGCTGGGTCCACCACCACGCCACGGTGGGGATGGGCAGCGGCTCGGTCCGGGGGTCCGACGGGGTGTCCCGCAGGCTGACGTTCAGCCGGGCCAGCGGGTCGGGGAGCAGATGGCGGTTGCGCGGGCTGGCGTAGCGGGGGGCGGTGTCCGACCACTGGATGTTGCCGGCGATGAAGTGGCCCAGGCCTTCGAGATAGCGGCGGAGGTCCGGGCCCGCCTCCCGGGCGACCTGCTCGCGCAGCCGCAGGAACAGGGTCATCGCCCGGTCCCTGACCGCGGTGGCCTGCTCCAGCGCCGCCGCGAACGAGCAGCGGTGGTGGTGCATCAGCACATCGAGGATGTTCTGCCCCGCGCCGCCGCCGCGGTCCTCCTTGGCGTAGGAGAGCAGGTCGTTGTCGCAGCCCACGATGAATCCGGCGGCCTCGGTCACCGCCCGGACCGGGTCGGCGTACAGCTGCTCGGCGGGGACCTCGATGTCGTTGGCGATCTCGATGAAGGCCGCGTCGAACCGGCCGCCGACGTCGGCGATCCGCCCCGGGACGAAGTCGGCCAGCGGCGGCACCACGCCGCGTTCGATGTTGGCGTTCTGCCAGGCGACGCCCAGCAGGAAGTCCCTGGCCCCCTCGGCCAGCCGCTGGAACTGCACCGGCGTGGTCAGTGCCCGGGTCCTGACCACCAGGTCGGCCAGCGCGTCGGCGACCGGGTTGGCGCCGAGCATGGTCGAGCCCGGCGCCTCGATGCAGCGGATCATCCGCAGGCTGAGGTCGACCGTCTCGGCGGCCCGGACCGGCCGGGAGCTGTTGTCGAGGCGGGCGTCGTCCAGGCCGAACATCCAGTGGTTCCACATCGCGAACAGCAGCAGCCTCTCCTCGTCCCCCTCCGGGGCCAGTCGGCAGCTGAACTCGGCGGCGTGGGTGGCGATGTTCCAGGCCCGGTCGGCGGCGTCGGTGAAGATGCCGGTCGCGTCCAGCCAGGCGACGGCCTCGCGTTCGATCCGCTCCGCCGCCGGGTGGATCGCGGACTCGATCGGGCAGTAGAAGGGCGGCAGGAACAGGCCGGTCCCCATCTCAGCGCGCCCGCAGACGGAACAGCAGCAGCCGGGTCTCCACCGCGTGGTCGCGCCACACCCGGAAGAACTTCCCGTGTGCCAGCGCCGAGTCCAGCAGCCGGTCCCGGGCGACCGGCGAGGCCTCCCCCGCCTCCAGCCGCTCCAGCTCCTGGGCGTTCCAGGCCATGCTCTGCACCCAGAACTCGCGGACCCGGTCGGTGACGTCCTCGTCCTGCTCCAGCACGAAGCCCGCCGCGCGGGCCGCGGTGATGTACTCGGTCAGGGTGCCGAGCCGGGTCTTGTAGTAGCCGTCGATGAAGTCGGTCCACTCCGGGCGGCACAGGAAGTGCTCCTGGATCCCGAACCAGCCGCCCGGCCTGAGCGCCTGGGCCATCACCTCGAACAGCCGGGTCCGGTCCATGTAGCCGGAGCTCTCCACCGCCACGGCGGCGTCGTAGCGGCGCAGCTCGCCCAGTGTGTGGACGTCGCCCAGCACCGGCGACACCCGGCCGTCCACGCCCGCCCGCCGGGCGAACTCCGCGATCAGCGGCACGTGTTCGGCGGTGTTGGTGAGCGAGGTGACCCGGGCCCCGTACTCCTGGGCCCAGTGGATCGAGCCGCCGCCGAGGCCGCAGCCGACGTCGAGCAGGCTGGCCGGCGGGGCGTCCGCGACGCCCCAGGAGTCCGCCATGTGACGGAGTATTCGCTCCTGCGAGGCGACCAGCCGCTGTTTCACCACGGCCTGGCTCACCGTGGTGTTCGGGGCCGCGGCGGCGTCGAACAGCCCCACGTGGAAGTGGATCCGCGGACCCGGCCCGTACTTGTAGACGATGTCGGCGGTCTTCTTCGAGTAGTAGAGCGGCACCTGGTGCTCGTCGAAACCCACCTCGGGGGCGGTGGTCGGGGGCCGGAGTGCGGTGCTGTGGTCCACGGGTCTCCTCTGGTCAGTCTCCGCGCTGGCAATGTCTGTCCCCGTCTCAGCTGCCTGCCCAGATGATCATGGATAGTCACACCCTGCACATACCTAGAGCATATGTATCGATGAATTGACCGAATCTGAACGCTCGTTGGCCGACGAAGACTGCGCGCTCAGATGCCCCGAGCATCGCAGATTCACCGTCGGTGTTACCGCAGTGTTAGGTTCGGGCAGGGAGAGTTCGCTGGTCCGGTGTGCCATCGGACCGAGCCCGTCAGCACGCCGACCGAGGAGCCCACCGTCCTGCGAGCACTCGCCGCCGACAGTGCGGCACTCGGTCGTTCGCAGCTGCTGGAGCGCGCCCCGGCCGCTGTCGCGGTCCTGGACCCACCGGCTGCCTCGGCGCACCCGCCCTGGTGGCGGCCGGGCCGTCCGGTGCTGGCGGCGGTGCTGCTCGCCGCCGTGCTGCAACTGGTGTGGGCCTGCTTCCTGGCCACCAACGGCGGCGACATGGCCGCCCAGTACGCCTGGGCGCAGTTCGCCGCCGCCCACCCCGGATCGGCCTACGACCTCGCCTGGTACGGCGGTATGCACCCGGTCTCGTACAGCGTGCTCACCCCGTATCTGATGGCCTTTCTCGGGGTGCGCACCAGCGCCGTGCTGGCCGGGACGGTCGCCGCCGCGCTGCTGGCGCGGCTGCTGACCCGCTCCGGCATCGACCGCCCGCTGCTGCCCGCACTCTGCGGGGCGGCCGGGCTGGCCTGCGACACCGCCTCGGGCCGGGTCACCTTCGGGGTCGGGGCCTGCTTCGCGCTCGGCGCGGTGCTGGCGGTCCAGGAGCGGCGGGACAGACGGGCGCCGTGGATCGTGGCCGCCGGGCTGCTCGGGGTGCTGGCGACCCTGGCCAGCCCGGTGGACGGGCTGTTCCTGCTGGTCGCGGCGCCCGCACTGGCGCTGACCGGCCGCCGGGCCGAGGCCGTCGCGCTGGCGGTCGGGCCGCCGCTGGTGGTGGGGACCACCACCCTGCTCTTCCCCTTCTACGGGGTGCAGCCCAACAGCTCGCTCGACCTGGTGCTGGTGCTGGTGACCGCGCTGGCGGTGGCGCTGTTCAGCCCCCGCTCCTGGCGGTCGGTGCGGTTCGGCGCCTGGATCTACGTGCTGGGGAACCTGCTCGCGCTGGCGATCCCGTCGCCGGTCGGCAGCAATGTGGAGCGGCTCGCGCTGCTGTTCGCGGCGACGGTGCTGCTGGCCGCGGCCAGGGCGAGCGGCGGACGGCGGGCCCGGGTGCTGTGGCTGGCCTTCGCGGTGGCGTTCTGCTGGCAGACCGTCCAGCCGGTGTTCGACCTGGCCGACACGGTGCCCGCGGCCGGGTGGACCCGGTACGCCCAGCCGCTGGGCGCCGAGCTGGAGCGGCTGGGGGCGGACCGGGCCCGGGTGGAGGTGGTCGGCGCTGCCTCCCACGTGGAGGCCTCCAGCCTGACCCCGTTCGTCGAGCTGGCCCGCGGCTGGAACCGCCAGGTCGACATCGCCCGCAACCCGCTGTTCTACGACGGCGCGCTGACCGCGGCGGGCTACCGGGCCTGGCTGGCCACCTGGGCCGTCGGCTACGTGGTGCTGCCCGACGCCGTGCCGGACTACGGCTCGGCGGCCGAGAGCCGGATCGTCGCCGCGGGACCGTCCTGGCTCCACCCGGTGTGGCGCGACCCGCACTGGACCGTCTACCGGGTGGCCGACGCGGCCCCGCTGGCCTCCGCCCCGGCGAGGGTGCTGCACGCCGGGGCGGCCGAACTGACCCTCCGTCTCAGCGGGGCCGGCAGCACGGTGCTGCGGATCGCCTGGTCCCCCTGGCTCGACCTGCTCGGCGGCGCGGGCGGCGGCTGCCTCACCCAGGACGGCCACTGGACCCGCCTCACCGCCGTCGCCGCCGGCACCTACACCGTCGGCGCCCGCTACACCCTCCCCCGCGGCACGCCCTGCCGGTAGGGCCCGGGGACGGGGCAGCGGCACCACCGGCTCGGGTCAGCACAGACGCCTGCCGCCAGGCCCCGCGCCAAGCGTTCAGCGCTTGCGGGCGACGCCCGACCAGTAGAACGCCGCGGCCGGGTCCGCCGGGGCCTCGCCGTCCGGGCGCCAGCCGAGGACCGGGACCACACCCGGCTCCAGCAGCTCCCAGTCGCCGAAGAACCGTTCCACCTCCGCGCGGGTCCGCGGCACCAGGACCATCTCGCCCTTGGCCGCCGCGGCGACCACCGCGTCCATCGCCACCGGGTCGAAGTCAGAACCGGGGTGGGTGATCGCCACGCAGCTCCCCGGCGCCAGCGCGTCCAGCAGCACCTGGACCCGGCCCCACGGGTCGTCCTGGTCGGCGATCAGCATCAGGATCGCGACCAGGGTCAGGCCGACCGGCCGGTCCAGGTCCAGCGTCCGGGTCAGCGCCGGGTCGGCGAGGATCTTCTCCGGCTCCATCAGGTCGGCGTGGATGTACGCCGTCCGTCCCGCGCTGCTGCTGTCCATCAGCGCGCGGGCGTGCGCCAGCACGATCGGGTCGTTGTCGACGTAGACCACCCGGCTCTCCTCCGCCGCGGCCTGGGCCACCTCATGGGTGTTCCCCTCGGTGGGAATCCCGGTGCCGATGTCCAGGAACTGGCGGATGCCCTCCTCCTGCGCCAGGTACCGCACCGCGCGGCCGAGGAACCTGCGGTTCTCCCTGGCCATCACCTTGATCCCGGGGATCACCTGCTCGAACAGCTCGCCCATGGCCCGGTCCGGCGGGAAGTTGGTCTTGCCGCCGAGCCAGTAGTCGTACATCCGGGCCGAATGCGGGATGTCGGTCCGCAGATCCACCGGCTCCAACGGCTGTTCGACCAGGCCGCGCTTCATCCAATCGGTGCTGTCCGACATCGCATCCCCTCGCACACCAGTCCCACGAATCATCAAGGGCCGATCCTAGCTTGCGACTTGACCAAAACAAGGCTGATCACCTGACGGTTCGGGGCTCCAGCCCGGTGACCCGAAGGGTGATGTTGAGGCGCCCTCCCGGCAGCCCGGTCACCGCCGGGTCCCCGCTGCCGGGACGGACCGTCGGCACCCCGTGGTACGCGTACCGGGAGGGTCCGCCGAACACGAACAGGTCCCCGGAGCGCAGCTCGACGTCGGCGTACGGACGGCCCCGGCCCTCGGTGTTGCCGAAGCGGAACACGCAGCTGTCGCCGACCGTCAGCGACACCACCGGGGCGTCGGAGCGTTCGTCCTTGTCCTGGTGCATGCCCATCCGGGCGTCCCGGTCATAGAAGTTGATCAGCGCGGTGTCCGGGGTGTAGTCCGCGGCGGCGGCCGGATCACGGTAGGCGTCGGCCACCGCCCGCCGACCCAGCCCGACCAGCCACCCGGGCAATTCGGCGACCCGCGCGCCGTTCACGTCGTCCGCGGTGCGGGTGTAGCGGTAGGGCTGCCAGTGCCAGCCCAGGCACACCGTCTGCACCGACATCACTCCCCCGCGCGGCAGCCGGGTGTGCCGCATCGGCACCGGGCCGGTCGCCCAGCCGCGGCACTCCCGTACCAGCAGCCGCTGCTGATCGGGCGTCAGCCAGCCGGGCAGGTGCACCGCCCCGGGCGCGGGCTCGGCCCGCGCCCTGGGCTCCGGCGACGGTCCGAACAGCGGGACATCGGTCATCCCCCCATCCTCCCCCGCCGCGCCGGTCCACGCTCCGTACACTTGTCCGACATGGCCCTCTGGTACCGGCAGACCACCCTGGACGACCGCTGTGTCCGGATCTCGGAGCCCCGGGTCGACCCGCTGCTGTCGGCGAACCTCTGGTGGCTCCGCGGCACCGACCGCGACCTCGTCGTCGACGCCGGGCTCGGCGTGGTCCCGCTGCGCGACGAGATCCCCGGCATGTTCGAACGCGACCCGCTGGTGCTGCTGACCCACGCCCACCTGGACCACGTCGGCGGGGCGTACGAGTTCCGCGAGCGGGCCGCGCACTCCGCCGACGCGGCGGTCCTCGCCGCGGGCGTCCCGGCCAGCCTCAACGGACCCGAGCTGTACCGGCTGCTCGGCCTGGACCCGGCCGCGGAGCCGGTCCCCGAGCTGCTGCTCAGGTCGCTGCCGCACCCCGGCTACGACCCGGCCGGCTACCGGGTCCGCCCGGTCGCGCCGACCCGCCTGCTGGAGCACGGGGACCTGGTCGAGCTGGGCGGCCGCACCCTGACCGTGCTGCACCTGCCGGGGCACTCCCCCGGCAGCATCGCCCTGCTGGAGCAGCACACCGGGGCGCTCTACTCGGGCGACGTGGTCTACGACGGCCAGCTGATCGACGACCTGCCCGACTCCGACGTGCCCGCCTACCGCCGCAGCATGGAGTACCTCGCCGAACTGGACGTGTCCCGGGTCCACCCCGGCCACGGCCGCGGCTTCGACCGGGCCCGGCTCCGCGAGCTGGCCGCCGGGTACCTGCGGCGCACCGAGAACCTCCCCGGGAAATGACAAAGGCAAGGAGTTCGCACACTCCCTGCCACTACCAAGATATAGCGCACCGGGGGCCTTGCGGCAAGGCCCCCGGTGTGCCGCAGAATGGTCGGCCGAGACCGGAACCTGGGTAAATGCCGGGTTCATCGGATTGATCGTTGAATGGGCGTTTTGATGATGGACGTGATCGTGGTCGGCGCCGGACCGACCGGCCTGATGCTGGCCGCCGAACTGCGGCTGCACGGCGTGCGGGTGCTGGTGCTGGAGAAGGAGGCGGAGCCGACCAGGGTGGTCCGGGCGCTGGGCCTGCACGCGCGCAGCATCGAGGTGATGGACCAGCGCGGCCTGCTGGAGCGGTTCCTCGCGCTCGGCCGGACGTACCCGGTCGGCGGATTCTTCGCCGGTATCCCCAAGTCCGCGCCGAAGGAGCTGGACACCGCGCACCCCTACGTCCTCGGCATCCCGCAGCCGGTCACCGACCGCCTGCTGGAGGAGCACGCGGTCGGGCTGGGCGCCGAGATCCGGCGCGGCTGCGAGCTGGTCGGGCTGAGCCAGGACGACCAGGGGGTGACCGCCGAGCTGGCCGACGGCAGCACGCTGCGCTCGCGCTACCTGGTCGGCTGCGACGGCGGCCGGAGCCCGGTGCGCAAGCTGCTCGGGATCGGCTTCCCCGGCGAGGCCAGCAAGGTCGAGACCCTGGTCGGCGAGATGGAGCTGACCGCCCCGGCCGAGACGATCACCGCGGTGATGACCGAGGTCCGGAAGACCCAGCTGCGGTTCGGCGCCGGGCCGCTCGGGGACGGGCGCTACCGGGTGGTCGTCCCCGCCGCCGGGGTGACCGAGGGCCGCGGCGCGCCGCCGACCCTGGAGGAGTTCAAGGAGCAGCTGCGGGCGATCGCGGGCACCGACTTCGGCGCGCACGCGCCGCACTGGCTCTCCCGCTTCGGCGACGCCACCCGGCTGGCCGAACGCTACCGGAGCGGCCGGGTGCTGCTGGCCGGGGACGCGGCGCACGTCCACCCGCCGGCCGGCGGCCAGGGGCTCAACCTCGGCGTCCAGGACGCGTTCAACCTCGGCTGGAAACTGGCCGCGGCGGTCGACGGCTGGGCGCCCGCCGGACTGCTGGACAGCTACCAGGACGAACGGCGTCCGGTGGCCGTCGAGGTGCTGGACAGCACCCGGGCGATGATGCAGCTGATGTCCACCGATCCTGGCGCCCAGGCGGTGCGCCGACTGCTGGCGGAACTGATGGAGTTCGAGGAGGTGAACCGCCGGCTGACCGAGAAGATCACCGCGACCGGGATCCGCTACGACTTCGGCGAGGGCCACCACCTGCTCGGACGGCGGCTGCGGGACCTGGAGTTGAAGCAGCACGGCCACCTCTACGGGCTGACCCACGCCGGCCGCGGGCTGCTGCTCGACCAGACCGGACGACTCTCGGTCGAGGGCTGGTCGGACCGGGTCGACCTGGTCGCCGACGTCAGCGAGGAGTTGGACCCGCCCGCGGTGCTGCTGCGCCCGGACGGCCATGTCGCCTGGGTCGGCGAGGACCAGCAGGACCTGCTCAGCCAGCTGCCCGTGTGGTTCGGCGCCGCCTCCGGGTGAGCGGTCCGCTGCCTTCACAAGGTGAAGCCAACGGACCGACAAAAACCTCATGATGAACAACCATTGACGCGTGTCCATGCCAAGGTCGATAGTTCCCCTGATACACCCACCGTCGCTCCGAGGAGCGTCTCGCAGCAAAAAGAGAGCGCTCCCAGGACGACGTATCTCCTCCCTCCCCCACACTCTGGGAGCCGCAGATGATCCGTACCGAACGAGCCCGCCGCACCCCGCGGCGCGGACTCTCCCTCTTCCGGCGCGGCCGTGGACGCGGCCACCGCGCCCGCAGCACCGTGGTGCTGGCCACGGTGGGCCTGCTCGCCGCGTTCGTCGCCTTCCCCACCGGCGCGAGCGCGGTCACCGTGCCCGGGGCGCCGTCGGGTTGGAGCACCGTGTTCAGCGACGGCTTCGCCGGAGCCTCCGGCAGCGCGCCCTCGTCGTCCAACTGGATCTACGACACCGGTCCCGGCTCCAACTTCGGGACCGGCGAGATCGAGACCATGACCAACTCGACCAGCAACGTCCACCTGGACGGCAACGGCCACCTGAACATCACCGCCATCAACAACGGCGGCAACTGGACCTCGGGCCGGATCCAGACCCCCAGCGCCAACGTCGGCGCACCGGCCGGGGGCAAGCTGGAGGTCACCGCGTCGATCCAGCAGCCGAACCCGGGCAACGGCCTCGGCTACTGGCCCGCGTTCTGGATGCTGGGTCCGGGCCAGTGGCCGGAGAACGGCGAGATCGACATCATGGAGGACGTCAACGCGCTCTCCCAGGTGGCCGGGACGATCCACTGCGGCACCTACCCCGGCGGCGTGTGCAACGAGGGCAACGGCATAGGCAGCGGTCTGCGCGGCTGCTCGGGCTGCCAGACCGGCTACCACACCTACACGATGATCCTCGACCGCACCAACACCTCGGCCGAGTCCATCACCTTCTACCTCGACGGCACCTCGTACTTCAGCGTGAACGAGAGCCAGGTCGGCACCTCGACCTGGCAGGCGGCCTTCGACCACAACCTGTCGATCATCTTCGACCTGGCGATGGGCGGCGGATTCCCCAACGGCGTCTGCGGCTGCACCAGCCCCAGCTCCTCGACCAGCTCCGGCGGGACCATGAGCGTCGGCTACGTCGCGGCGTACACCACCACCGGCAGCGGTGGCGGCGGGGGCGGCGGGGGCACCGGCAGCGGCAGCGCGATCACCGGCTACGGCGGCCTGTGCCTGGACGACCGTGCCGCCAGCACCGCCAACTTCAACCCGGTCCAGGTCTACACCTGCAACGGCACCGCCGCGCAGAAGTGGACCTACGTCCAGGCCGGCACCACCCTGCACGTGCTGGGCAAGTGCCTGGACATTAACGGAGGCGGCACGGCCGACGGCACCGCCGTGGACCTCTACGACTGCAACAACACGGCGGCCCAGGTCTGGATCCACCAGTCCAACGGCTCCTACTACAACCCGCAGTCCAACAAGTGCCTGGACGACACCGGCTGGTCCACCACACCGGGCACCCAGGTCGAGATCTGGGACTGCACCGGCGGCGCCAACCAGCAGTGGTCACTCCCTGCCTGACGCATCATCAATAACACCCTGCGGGGCCCCGGCCGACACCGACCGGGGCCCCGCCCTGAGCCCGCCCGGCTCCGTGCCCCCGCTCCGAGCCCGCTCCGTGCCCCGCCCCGCGCCCACTCGGCCCGGTTCCCGCTCGGCTCCGCGCCGCTCAGCTCCGGGCCCGGCGGGCCCGCCCGCGGCGGCGGTTCAGCGAGCCTCCGCGCGGCGGCGACGCGGCCAGGCCGAAGGTCACCACGATCCGCGCGCCGCCCAACGGGCCGCGGTCGATCCGGACCGACCCGCGGGTCGCCGCCGCGGCCCGCCGGGCGATGTCCAGGCCGAGCCCGGTGGAGGCCGCGCTCGCGCCCCGCACCAGCGCGTCGTCCGGATCGGGGATGCCGGGACCGGCGTCCTCCACCGTCAGCAGCACCAACTGCGCCGCGCGGGCCAGCCGGACCGCGAAGCCGGTGCCGGGGGCGGTGTGCCGGAAGACATTGCCGACCAGTGCGTCGACCACCGCCGCGAGGTCGTCCTCGGGCAGGTCCACCGGGGCGTCCTCGCCGGTCACCTCCACCAGGCAGCGACGGTCCTGCTGTTCGGCCAGGGTGGACCAGAATCCGGCCCGGCGGCGAACCACCTCCGCGGCCGGGCAGAGCACCCGCTCCCGCCCCGGAGCCGCACCCGCTGACTTACCGTCAATTGACCCACCGTCAGCAAACTGCCCCACGCCCCCGCGCCCGCCACGGCCGAACGGGCGGCCGGAGGAACCGGACCGGCGCTCGGCGGAGCCGGCGGCACCCGAGGCGTCGGCGAAGCCGCCCATCGGCCCCACCGCGAGCGGGGTCCGCGCGGCGGTGATCACCGCATGCAGCTCCGACTCCAGGTGGGTGACCGCGGCGGTGATCCTGGCCGCGTCCGCGGTCGGCGGCATCCGCTCGGTGGCCAGGTGCAGCGCGGTCAGCGGGGTGCGCATCCGGTGCGACAGGTCGGCCACCAACTCGCGTTCCACCGCCAGGAGTTCGAGCATCCGCTCGGCCATGGCGTTGAACGCCTGCCCAGCCTCCAGCAGTTCCGGCGGGCCCATCGGCTCCACCCGCGACTCCAGGTCGCCCCGGCCCAGCGCGTGCGCGGCCCGGGACAGTCCGCGCGAGGAGCGCACCACCCGGGCCGCCAGCCGGTCGGCGACCAGGACCGAGCCCAGCACCAGGCCCAGCGCCAGCAGCGCCATCACCCACAGCGAGGCGGTGACCCCGCGGCCGAGCGCGGCCTTCGGCAGCGACTCCTCCACCACCGCCACCCGCCCCTGCCCCAGCACCACCGGCTGCAGGTAGACCCAGCCGCCATCCGGCAGCCCCTGGGCCAGCGACTCGCCGTCCTGCTGGGCCCGCAGCAGCAGCGCCGCCGGGGCCCGGCCCGAGCCGACGGTCTGCCCGCCGGGCAGGTGGACGCCGAGCCGGCCGGTCGGGTCGAGCCCGGAGAGCACCTGCCGCAGCTGCCCCGGGTCGGCGGTCAGCGTCAGCACCGGCGCCAGCGCGGCGGCGCGCTGCTCGGCCGCGGTGACCGCCTGGGTCCGCGCCTCGGAGCGGACCAGCAGCGCCAGCGGGATCAGGAAGGACAGCGCCACCATCGAGGTCACCGCGAGCGCCACCCCGGCCAGGGTGCGTCTCATCGCGGCGGCACCAGTTTGATGCCCACCCCGCGCACGGTCCGCAGCAGCACCGGCGCCGCCGCGGTCTCGCCCAGCTTGCGGCGCAGCGAGGACAGGTGGACGTCGATGGTCTGGTCCTCGACGTAGGGCTCGCGCCACACCTCGTCCAGGATGCGCCGCTTGGAGACCACCAGCCCGGCGTTCGCGGCGAGGAACGCCAGCAGGTCGAACTCCCGCCGGGTGAGCGGGACTTCCTGGCCGCGCAGATGGGCGGTGCGGGAGCCGGGGTCGATCCGCAGCGGGCCGACGCTGACCGGCTCGCGCAGCGGCGCCGGGCCCTCCTGGAGCGTGCGGGCGTCCGCGGCGGGGCCCGGCTGCGGGGCCGCGCGGCGCAGCACCGCGCCGAGCCGGGCCAGCAATTGGCCCCCGGAGAAGGGCTTGACCAGGTAGTCGTCGGCGCCCGCGTTGAGCAGCCGGATGATCTCGGCGTCCTCGTCCCTGGCGGTCACGATCAGCACCGGCACCCGGGAGATGCCGCGGATCATGCGCAGCGCGTCGCTGCCGTCGAGGTCGGGCAGGCCGAGGTCGAGGATCACCGCGTCCAGCGGGCCCCGGGTGACCTCGCGCAGCCCGCCGAAACCGTCGGCGGCGCTGCGCACCACGTGCCCGTCCCCGGTGAGTATGTCGATGAGTTCGGCGCGGATGCCGGGGTCGTCTTCCACGACGAGGAGGCTGGCCATGCGGGACACCGTAGCCGATCGGCCATCATGGGGCCGTGCCCCGGTTCATACGCTTCTTCCTGGTCTGGCTGTCCTGCACCGCGCTCACCGCCACCGCGGTGTTCCTGACGGTGACCTTCGTGGTGGGCTCCACCGCGCCGCTGCCGCCGACCGCGCAGGGGGTGTCGACGGTGCTGGCGCAGGCCACCGGGTCCGCGGCCGGTCCGACCACGCCGGCCGCGATCGGGGCGCCGGTGTCCACGCCGGACACCGCGCCGCCGACCAGCAGCCGTCCGCCGACACCGTCCGCCCCGGCCGCGCACCCGTCGCCGCCGCCCGCCCCGCACACCGCGGCCGGGCGGCCGTCCTCCGCCGACTGCTCCGGCGGGGCCGGGACGCACAGCTTCGAGTCCACCGGCGGCCAGGTGACGGTCCGGTTCGGGGCCACGGCGGTGTGCCTGGTCTCCGCGGTGCCCGCGCTGGGCTTCACCACCGGCACCGCGCAGTCCGCGGCGGACACGCTGACCGTGACCTTCACCGGGGCGCACCACCGTTCGGAGCTGACCGCGAGCCTGCAGCCGCAGGCGCAGGAGGTCACCCGCGAGGTCTCCTGGTGACGCGGCGTCACCGCCCGTGCGCCACGGGTGCGGTCCGGCGCAGCGGAGGGTGCGGCCTTCCTTAGCGCAACCTGAAGTTGGCGCTCGCGGGGGTTCCCGGGCGCGGAAGCCGCCTAGGGTCATGCCCGCAGGACCGCTCCGCAGAACGCTTCTCCCCCTTCACGAGGTGTCCCTGATGACCGCACCCCATCGTTCCCGCTCGCGCGGCGCCGCCGGTCAGCACCGCTCGCGGCGCAAGCCGCGGCTGCGGCTGGCGCTCACCGGCGCGGCGGCCTTCGCCGTACTCGGCGGCGGGACGGCCTTCGCCTGCCTGGGCACCGGCATGCCGCTGCACGGCGGCTCCCCGGTGGCGGACGCGGCCCGGCACGGGGCGTACCGGCTCGGCTCGCAGAAGGCGGGCTGGCTGACCAGCACCGCCTCGCCCCGGCCGACCGCGGCGCCATCGACGTCCACGGCGAGCCGCCGCCCGGCCCCGGCCCGGCACACCGTCAAACCCGCACCGACGACGCAGGCCCCGCGGCCCTCGTCCCCCGCGGCCTCGGCCGCGCCCACGACGGCCTCGGGCGGCAGCGGCGGCGGCAGCACCGCCGACGGCGCGGTGCAGCAGGTGCTCGCCCTGATCAACAAGAACCGCACCGCCCAGGGCCTCGCCCCCTACACCCTGTTCTCCGGCCTGAACACCAGCGCCGCCGCGCACAACCAGGTGATGGCCTCCGGCTGCGGACTCTCGCACCAGTGCCCCGGCGAGGCGGCCTTCGGCGACCGGGAGACCGCGGCCGGGGTGCACTGGACCTCGGCCGGGGAGAACATAGGCGAGGGCGGCGGCGTCGCGAACACCGAGGCGGCGATAGCCGCCAGCGCGGTCGGCCTGACCCAGATGATGCTGGACGAGAAGCCCCCGGACGACGGCCACCGCAAGAACATCCTCAACTCCGGCTACACCCGGGTCGGCATAGCCGTCTACCGCGACAGCTCCGGCACCGTCTGGCTCACCCAGGACTTCGCAAGCTGACCCAGTGCGGTTCAGCGGTGGTCCGGGCCCGACCAGAGGGCCGGGGCGGAGGGTTCCGCTTCGGGCCGGCGCGGGTCGGGGAGGGTGGGGGGCGGGCCGTCCGGGATCGTGGTCCGGGGGCGGCGGTGGGCGAGGGTCCCGGCGTAGGCCGCGGCGAGCAGGCCGCAGCCGGCCAGTGCCGCGGCGACCGCGTTGGGCGCGGCGTAGCCGAGCCCGGCCGCGATGACCAGGCCGCCGAGCCAGGCGCCCAGCGCGTTGGCGATGTTGAAGGCGGCCTGGACCGCGGCCGAGGCGATGTTGGGCGCCCCGGCGGCCTGGGTGATGATCCGGGTCTGCAGCACCGGCACCAGCGCGAAGGTGGCCGCGGCGAAGACGAACAGGGTGATCCCGGCCGTGACCTGGTTGTGCAGGGTGACCAGGAACAGCGCCGCGACCAGCCCCTCCAGCACCAGGAAGGCGTAGAGCGAGGGCATCAGCGCCCGGTCCGCGAGCCTGGCGCCGACCAGGTTGCCCGCGGTCATGCCGAGCCCGAAGACCACCAGCAGCCAGGTCACCCCGGACGGCGTGAAGCCGCTGACCCGGGTGAGCATCGGCACGATGTAGCTGTAGGTGGTGAACAGGGTGGCCCCGCCGAGCGTCGCCACCACCAGGGCCAGCCACACCTGCGGGCGGCGCAGCGCCCGCAGTTCCGCGCCCAGCCGCAGCGCGGCGGTGTGCTCGCCGTCCCTCGGGACGGTGAGCAGCACCCCGGCGGCGGCCACCGCGCCGACCACGCCGACCCCGGCGAACACCACCCGCCAGCCCAGTTCCTGCCCCGCCAGCGTGGACAGCGGGACGCCGACCACATTGGCGACGGTCAGCCCGGTGAACATCATCGCCGTGGCGCGGGCCCGCCGGGACGGCTCGACCAGGCCGCCGGCCACCACCGCGCCGACCCCGAAGTAAGCGCCGTGCGGCAGTCCGGCCAGGAAGCGGGCGGCGAGCAGCCAGCCGTAGCCGGGCGCGGCGGCGGAGAGGCCGTTGCCGACCGCGAAGGCGCCCATCAGCAGGACCAGGGTGGCCCGCCGGGACAGCCGGGTCGACAGCGCCACCAGCACCGGGGCGCCGACCACGACACCGAGGGCGTAGGCGGAGATCAGGTGGCCCGCGGTCGGGATGCCGACCGACAGGTTCCCGGCGATGTCGGGCAGGATGCCCATGACCGCGAACTCGCCGGTGCCGATCGCGAAGGCGCCGACGGCGAGCGCGGCCAGCGCCGCCGTCGCCCGCGTGTGTCGTCCGATGGTCATGGTCGTGGCCGCCCTCGATCCTTCGCTCTTTACTGTACGGTGCGACCATTATATGGGCCGAAGGAGGCGACCGGATGACCGGCGACGGCAGGGACGGCGCGGAGCACCCCCGGCGCGGACGCCCGCGCAGCGAGCGGGCCCGCGCGGCGGTGCTGGACGCCGCGGCGGAGCTGCTGCTGGACGGTGGGATCGACGCCGTCACCATGGAGGCGATCGCCGCCCGCGCCCAGGTCAGCAAGGCCACCGTGTACAAGTGGTGGCCGACCAGGGCGCACGTGATGCTGGAGAGCTTCTTCGAGCGCAGCAGGGGCACCCTCGCGGTGGACCCGGCGGACTCCCTGGCCGAGGCGCTGACCAAGCAACTGCTGGCGCTGGTACAGCTGTTCCGGGACACCTGCAGCGGCCCGCAGCTGGCCGACCTGATCGCCGCGGCGCAGGCCGACCCGGACATCCGGGCCGCCCTGGACCAGCAGTGGCTGCGCCCGCGCCGGGAGGTGGCGCTGCGGCTGCTGGCCGAGGCGGTGGCGCGGGGCGAGCTGGCGCCGGACACCGACCCCGCCACCGCCGCCGACCAGCTGTTCGCCCCGGTCTACCACCGGCTGATGCTCCGTCACGAACCGCTCGCGGACCAGCTGGCCCCGACCCTGGTCCGGCAGTTGCTGACCGGGCTCACCGCTACCCGCTGACGCTGGCGGCCCCGGTCTCGATGTGGCCGGTGAAGCGGCGGCTCCAGGACGCGTCGGTGCTGACGGTGACGGTGAAGTCGTACCAGCCGTTGGTGTAGGCGACCGCGTTGAAGTAGTCCGAGGTGCTGCCCCCGGCCGGGACCTGGTAGGTCCACGGGCCGTCCGAGCGGTACTGGGTGGAGCTGATGGTGAAGGTCGCCGCGGTCGTCCCGGTGTTGGCCAGGGCGAACCAGACCGCCTGCTTGCCGGTGTCGGGCGCCGGCGCGTAGGAGGAGACGGCCTCGACCGCGTGCCCGGCCGCCGTGGTGTCCCCGGCGAAGCGGCGCAGGAAGCGGTTGGGGCCGACCAGGGTCAGGTCGTACTTCCCGTTGCCGTAGCCGGTGCCGACGTTGAAGAAGTCGCTGGTGCTGCCGCCCGGGGCGACCGTGTACTGCCAGGGGCCGCCGGTGCGGTCGGCGTTGGCATAGATCGAGAAGTGCGCGGCGGCGGTGGCCTGCGCGCCCTGGTTGGCCATGCTGATCCAGACCAGGGTCTTGCCGCCGCTGTCGAACTCGATGTGGTCGACCGACCCGTTCGGCTGGTAGGGCAGCGCGCGGGCGGGCCGGGTCCCGCTCTCCTGCACGGGCAGGGAGTTGGTTCCGGGGGCCGGGTTCACCATCACATTGCAGTACGACTGGCCGATGGTGCTGCTGGTGGACGGCAGCGCGGGCAGCCCGTGCACCGGATTGGCGAAGTCGAAGGCGCTGGTCAGGTCGCCGCAGACGCTGCGCCGCCAGGCGCTGATCGCGCCGCAGGTGGCCGGGGTGCCCAGGGCCGCGGTCCAGGTCTCCATGAACCGGATCACCGAGGTGTGGTCGAACACCTGCGAGTCCACCCAGCCGCCTCTGGTCCACGGCGAGACCACCACCATCGGCACCCGGAAGCCGAGCCCGATCGGCGTCCCGTCGTACGACTCGTCGGTGGTCCCGGCCGGGGCGACCGGCGGCGGGACGTGGTCGAAGAAACCGTCGTTCTCGTCGTAGTTGAGGAACAGCACGGTCGAGTCGAAGACGCTGCTGCTGGCGGCCAGGGCCTGGATCACCAGGTTGACGAAGTGCGCCCCGTCGTTCGGCGGCGCGTCCGGGTGCTCGGAGAAGGCCTGGTTGGCGACCACCCAGGAGACCTGCGGCAGGGTGCCGGCCAGCGCGTCCGCCTTGATCGCGGCGGCGATGTCGTCCGGGGTGGAGCCGGTGGACGGAACCGAGGACATCCCGCGCTGGTGGAGCGCGCTGCCGGAGGCCGCGCCGGCGAACTGGCTGAAGTAGGCGAGCCCGTTGTCGCCGTAGTTGTCGCTCGCGTTCTGGTAGACCTTCCAGCTGACCCCGGCGTTCTGCAGCGCCTCGGCGTAGGTCTGCCAGCTCAGCCCGGACTCGTCGCCGCCGTCGTAGGCGGGCCCGCCCGCCTTGCCCGCCGGGTCGATCGAACCGCCCCACAGGTAGGTGCGGTTGGGGCCGGTCGCGCTCAGGATCGAGCAGTGGTACGCGTCGCAGACGGTGTAGGCGTCCGCCAGCGCGTAGTGGAACGGGATGTCCGAGCGGTTCAGGAAGCCCATGGTCCGGCTGGAGCCCTTGGCCGAGACCCAACTGTTCATCAGGCCGTTGTTCCAGGCCCCGTGCTGGGTGGACCAGCCGTGGTCCAGCGAGCCGTCGCACTGTGCCAGGGTCTCGCCGCTGGCGCCGAAGTACCAGGTGCCGGTGGCGCTCAGCTGCCAGGGGTACTGCCGGCCGCTGCCGCTGGGCTGGTTGAACACCGAGTAGCCGCCGGGCAGGGTGATCCCGCTGCGGTCGCCGAACCCGCGCACGCCCTTGAGCGAGCCGAAGTAGTGGTCGAAGCTGCGGTTCTCCTGCATCAGCACGACCACGTGCTTGACGTCGGCGATGGTGCCGGTCGCGGCGGCGGCGCTGCTCACCGCGGAGCCGGGGACGGCCTCCAGGCCGAGCGCCGCGCCGAGAGCGGCGGCGGAACCGAGGAATGTACGACGGGTGACGGGCGCCACGGAGTCCTCCGGATCGATGGTGCGGCTCGATGCGGGGACCGACTCTCCAGTAACAAGGTGTCGCAGGCCCCCGCCAAAGATGGCAGGGACATGAAGGAGAGCCCACAACTGGACTGGACTCGTTGCCCTACTGTTATCGATGGAGCCCGTCCCCCGTTCGGCCGGTCCTCCGCGCGTCCTCCGGCCTCCGGCAGCGGGCCCGTGCCTACCGTGGCGGGATGCAACCACTCCCCCGGTGGGCCCTGCTGTCGTCGGGGAGCGCCCCGGTCCTGCTGGTCGGCGGCTGGGCCGTCGCCGGAGCGCTCCAACGGTCCGGCTACGACCCGCTCACCCAGACCATCAGCGCCCTGGCCGGATACGGCGCGGCCTACCGCTGGATCATGACCGGCGTGATGTTCGCCGTCGGCGCCTGCTACGCCGCCACCGCGGCCGGGCTGCGCGGCGTGGCGGCGCCCGGCCGGATCGCGCTGGCCTGCGGCGGGGCCGCGTCGGTGCTGGTGGCGCTGTCCCCCGAACCGGCCGCCGGCCCCACCCTGCGGCACACCGCCGCCGCGGTGGTCGGGGTGGTCGCCCTCGCGGTGTGGCCGCTGCTGGCCTCGGAGCGAGGCCCGGCCGCCCGCTGGGTGCTCAGGCCCTGGTTGGCGGCCGCGGTGACCGGGCTGTGCCTGCTCTCCGCCCTGTGGTTCCTGGTCTCGCTGCGCGGCGACGGCCCGGCCGGCGTCGCCGAACGCCTGGTGACCGGGCTGGAGGCGCTGTGGCCCTTCGTGGTGGTGGCCGCCTGCGTCAGGGGACGACGGTGACCGGCCAGCGCCGCGCCCGCACCAGCCGTACCGCGGCCGAGCCGACGAACCGGTGGCCCAGCCCGTGCGAGGCCCCGACCACGACCGCGTCCGCCTTCAGCTCGTCGGCCTGCTGGGACAGCGCGGCCACCACGTCGCCGCCGACCACGCTGTGGAACTCCCAGCGCAGCGACCGGACCTCGGTCATCGACGCCAGCCCGGCGCGCAGCCGTCCGCAGATCCGCTCGGCCGTCGCCGTGCCGGGCTCGGCGGTGACCACGGACACCCCGGCCACGGCCGCCATCGCCGACACCGGCCGCACATGGACCATGGCCAGCAGCGCGCCCTGGCGGCGCGCCAGACCCACCGCGTAGGCGACGGCCCGCCAGGACGCCTCCGAGTCGTCCACACCGACGACTATCACCTTGGGACCGTCCGTCCCGCGTTCGAACACCTCGCCACCCCTCCTGGGCCGGGCGATACTTAGTTTACGTGCGCTAAGTACCCAGAAGTAAGTGGTAGGGAGCATCCCCATGTCACATTCCATGGCCGATCAGGAGACCCAGGTCACCCGGCTCCGCCTCACCGTCGCCCGGCTGTACCGGCAGATGGCCCAGGCCTCGCACGGCCAGGACCTGACCTTCGCCCAGCTGTCGGCGCTGGCCCGGATCGAGGAGCACGGGCCGCTGCGGCTGGGCGAGCTGGCGGCCAGGGAGTCGGTGGCCGCCCCTTCGATGACCCGGACCCTCACCGCGCTGAGCTACGGCGGCCTGATCGAGCGCGAGGCCGACCCGAGCGACGGCCGGTCCTCCCTGGTCAGCGCCACCGCCAAGGGGCGGGAGCTGATGCTGCGGGTGCGCCGGGAGCGCTCCGAACTGCTCGCCGACCGGGTCGCCGAGCTCAGCGGCGAGCAGCGGGAGACGCTGTGGTCCGCCCTCGGCGTGCTGGAACTGCTGCTGGACCGGCCCGCGCTGGACTGACCTTCCGTCAAGGAGCCACCCCCCGATCGTTTCCAGGGTCGGGGGGTGGCTCCTTGACGCAGGGTCAGTGGGCGGAGTGCCGCTCGGCCCCACGGTGCCGGTGGCCCGGCTGCTCGGCGTGCGCGGCCTCGGCCGAGACGAGCGGGCGTACGGACGCCGCGCCCATCCCCCGGTGTGCGAACGCGGCGGCGGCCGGAGCGGCGGCGTCCCGGCCGGTGCCGAGGCTGCCCGCGGCGGGCAGCGGCGGCATGGACGCCGTCGGGCCCAGCAGGCCCCGGTCGTGCAGGAAGTCCTCGGCCTGACGCTGCTGCCTGGGGGACGGCTGGCTGGTCGTCTGCCTGGTCATCGCGGTCCTTCCGTCGTTCGCCGGCCCGGCCCGGCCGATCCGACCGAAGCGGGGGGACGATTCGGGCTATTTCCTCCCATTCTAGTGACCCAGGCCACCCTCGCTCCCTTCGATGTGGCCCCGCTCACCTGCGGAAATGTGGCCTCCGGCACTTTTGGCCGCGGTTCCTTGTTCCTGCCCCCGGTGCGTGTGACGGTGGAGAAGCAGGCCGATGAGACGCCTGCCCGGAGCACAGCGAAGCGACAGGCCCGTCCACGGGCCGTTTCCAACGCCGCTGCCGCTCCGCCGCTCGGTCGGGACTGTCGAAGAACAGCCGCTGAGCGCCGAACCCCACCTGTCGTCCCCGCATCCCGGACTCCCGGCCGCCCCGGCCGCCAGCCCGCGGAACAGTGCGGCCCGCGGCAGCCTGTCCCCTGGAGTGTCATGCGTTTCCATGCCCGTACGTCCGCAGGTGTCGCCGCCTACATCGTGCTCGCGTCCACCATGGCAGCCGGCACGGCGTTCGCGGCCAGTGGCCCGTCCCACCCGCAGCCCACGGCCCACACCGTCTCCCAGGACGCCGCGGCGCCCGCCGCGGCCAAGCCGGTCGTCCCGGTCGCCCCGGCGAAGCCCGCCGCGAAGGCCCCGGCCGCCCCGGCCAAGCCCGCCGCCCCGGCCGCGAAGCCCGCACCGGCCAAGCCGGTCTACCCGAACAACCTCAACGGCTGGATCGCCGAGGCCCGCCAGGTCCTGGCGCAGCACGGCGACCGGGTCCCGTCCGCCTCGGCGATCCACGCGCGGGCGATGACCGAGTCCTCCGGCAACCCGCGCGCCGAGAACCACTGGGACTCCAACGAGGCGCTGTACGGCGGCACCTTCGGCCTGCTGCAGACCATCAAGCCGACGTTCGCGCAGTGGAGCCTGCCGGGCCACAAGGACATCCTCGACCCGGTCGACTCGATCATCGCGGGCGTCCGCTACGCCAACGACCGCTACGGCACCTTCGAGACCATCGCCTACACCAAGGCCGGCTACTGAGCCGGACCTCCGCGCTCACGCCTCGTGGAACGGATTCCGGCGGGCCCAGTCGATCCCCTCGGCCAGCGCCCTCCGGCCCCGCCGGGTGACCGACACCACCATCCTGGAGCCCGACCCCGAGGTGATCACGGTCATCCCCTGGGCGTGCAGCCAGGCCCAGGCCTCGATGACCGCCTCCCTGACCGCCGGGTCCTGACCGTAGCGGCCGGTCTCGGCGGTCACGTCGATGCCGGTCGGCTCCCCCTGGTCCGCGTCCGCCGCCGCCTCGGCGAGCAGGCGCAGCCCGAGCGCCCCGAGGGCCATTCCGGGGATCCGCTGGGGATCGAGTCGGTCGCTCTGCCGAGCATCGGGTTCCATCGCGCATTCCTTCCGCCTGTGCCCACACGCTAAGGCCCGGCCCGGGGCCGGGCATCCGGAGCGCCGCCGACCCCGGGTTGCGGGGCGGGCCGCGCGGGCGTGCGATGAAGGGCGGGAACCTCCTCCCGCAGGGGCACGAGGAGCCCGCTGGGGAAAGAGGATCCATGGCCCGAAGCCGCGCACTCCGCCCGGACGGCGAGGACCGGCGCGCACCCCGGGTGCTGCTGCTGATCCCGCTGGTGCTGATGACGGTGATCGCGGTGGTGGACGTGCTCTCGCCCAGCGACGTCCACCTCGGTCCGCTGCTGGTGGTCGCCCCGGCCATCACCGCCTCCTTCGCCGGTCCCAGGACCACCGCCGCCGTCGGCGCACTCGCCGTGGCGGCGCTGGTGGCGATCGGGGCCACCCGCGACGTGCTCACCACCGAGAACCTGGAGGTCCAGATCGCGGCCCTGATCGCGATCTCGGCCTTCGTGGTGCTTTTCGACTACCTGCGGGAGAACAGCAGACATGAGCTGGCCCGGGTGCGCACCGTCTCCGAGGCGGCGCAGAGCGTGCTGCTGCGCCCGCTGCCGGACCGGGTCGGCCCGCTGCTGATCGGCTCCAGCTACCGCGCGGCCGGAACCGACGCCCATGTCGGCGGCGACCTGTTCGCTGCGGCGCGCACCGCCGACAGCACCCGCCTGATCATCGGCGACGTACGCGGCAAGGGCCTTGAGGCGCTGGGCGACACCGCGCTGCTGCTCGGCGCGTTCCGGGCGGCGGCCCACCAGCAGGCCCCGCTGCCGGTGCTGGCCGCCTACCTGGAGGGCAGCGTCTCCTGGGGCCTGGCCGAGCTGGCCTCGGTCAACGGCGGAGACCCGGACCACCTGGAGATCGGCGAGGGCTTCGTCACCGCCGTGATCATCGACATCCCGGACGACCGGCCGACCGTCACCGTGATCAACTGCGGCCACCCGCCCCCACTGCTGCTGCACCACGGCCGCGCGGTGACCCTCGACGTCCGGGAGCCAGCCCCGCCACTGGGCCTCGGACGGCTCGCGGACACCCGCTACACCCCCACCGCGTTCCCGTTCCAGGCCGGTGACCTGCTGCTGCTCTACACCGACGGGATCTCCGAGGCCCGCGACCCGGCGGGGCGGTTCTATCCGCTGCCGGACCGGCTCGAACACGGCGCCGAGAGCGACCCGGACCAGCTACTGGCCTGGCTCAACGCCGACCTCGACGACTACGTCACCGGCCCGCTTGCCGACGACGCGGCGATGGTCGCCATCACGACCCTGCGCCGCCGCTGACAGACCCCGCCGCGTCGTCGGCCAGCCACTGGTCGAAGGTCTGGCTGCCGCGCGGCCCGGGGCCGGTCGGCAGCAGGCCGCCACCGGTCATCGCCTTCCCGACCGCGCCCGGCATCCACAGCGGCACGACCAGCCTGCGCAGGCCGCGGGCCCGCACCAGCCGACGGATCAGATCGCCCATCTGGTGCTGCTCCGGGCCCGCCAGCTCCGGCGCCAGGCCGACCGGCTCCCCGGCGGCGAGCGCGGCCAGCGCGACGCCGACCTCGCGGGCGGCGACCGGCTGGGTCAGCATCCGCGGGGCGACCGCGAACGGGCCGCCGCGCTCCAGCATCTGCGCCGCGAACTCGTGGAACTGGGTGGCCCTGAGCACGCTTCCGGGGACGCCGACGGACTCGCCCGCGGCCAGCACCAGCGCCTCCTGGCGCAGTTTTCCCTGGTAGTAGCCGTAGCCGACCCGGTCGACGCCGACGATCGACAGCGCCACATGGTGCGCCACCCCGGCCCGCTTCCCCGCGGCCAGCAGGTTCCCGGTCGCCGCCTCGAAGAAGGCGACCGCCCTGGCCCGGCTCACCGTCATCCGGTTGCTGACGTCGACCACGGCGTCCACCCCGGCCAGGGCCCGGTCCAGGCCCGCCCCGGTGGCCAGGTCGACCCCGGTGGAACGGGCCAGCACCACCGGGTCATGGCCCGCCGCCCGCACCGCCTCGACCACATGCCGTCCGACCACACCGGTCCCGCCGGCCACCGCGATCCTCATACCGCCACCCTCTCGGACTCGTCCGTGTCAGCTGCTCCGCGGGGAAGACCGGACAGCCCCGCGGTCTGTGACATCAGCCCGGCGGGACATCAGCCCTGCCGGCCGTCGGCCAGCAGGTCGAGGATCTGCTGGCCGTAGGTCGCCAGCTTGTTCTCGCCGACGCCGCCGACCGCGGCCAGCTCGGCCAGGGTGGTCGGCGCGGACGCCGCGATCTCGCGCAGCGTCGCGTCGTGGAACACCACGTACGCGGGCACGCCCTGCTCCTTGGCGGTGGCGGCACGCCAGGCCCGCAGGCTCTCGAACACCGGCAGCAGCTCCGCGGGCAGGTCCACCGGCGCGGCCTTGCGGCCCGAGCCGCCGCCGGACCTGGCCTTCGCGGCGCGGACCTTCTCCGGGTCGCGGCGCAGCGCGACCGGGCGCCGTCCGCCGAGGACCTCGGCGCTGTCCTCGGTGAGCACCAGCGTGCCGTACTCGCCCTCCACCGCGACCAGCCCCTGGGCCAGCAACTGCCGTGCCACCGAACGCCATTCGGCCTCGGAGAGGTCGGCGCCCACGCCGAAGACGCTCAGTCCGTCATGGTCGAACTGGATCACCTTGGCGGTCTTGCGGCCCATCAGGATGTCGGCGATCTGGGTGGCGCCGAACTTCTGCCGCCGCTCGCGCTGCAGCCGCACGATGGTGGACAGGAACTTCTGCGCGGCCACCGTCCCGTCCCAGGAGTCGGGCGGGGTCAGGCAGGTGTCGCAGTTGCCGCAGGGGCCGCTCTTCTGCCCGAAGTAGTCCAGCAGTCGGACCCGGCGGCACTCCACCGTCTCGCACAGCGCCAGCATCGCGTCCACGTACGCGCCGAGCCGGCGGCGGTGCGCCTGGTCGCCCTCGGAGGTGTCGATCATCTTGCGCTGCTGCACCACGTCCTGCAGCCCGTAGGCCAGCCAGGCGGTGGACGGCAGCCCGTCGCGGCCGGCGCGGCCGGTCTCCTGGTAGTAGCCCTCGACCGACTTGGGCAGGTCCAGGTGGGCGACGAAGCGCACGTCCGGCTTGTCGATGCCCATGCCGAAGGCGATGGTGGCGACCATCACCATGCCGTCCTCGCGCAGGAACCGGGACTGGTTCTCGGCCCTGACCCGCCCGTCCAGGCCCGCGTGGTAGGGCAGCGCGTCGATGCCGTGCTCGACCAGGTAGGCGGCGGTCTTGTCGACCGAGGCCCGGGAGAGGCAGTAGACGATCCCGGCGTCGCCCGGGTGCTCGGTCCGGAGCAGGTGCAGCAGCTGCTTCTTGGGCTCGTCCTTGGGCGCGATCCGGTACTGGATGTTGGGGCGGTCGAAGCTGGCCACGAAGTGCCGGGCGTCCTCCAGGCCCAGCCGGGAGGTGATCTCGGCGTGGGTGGCCTCGGTGGCGGTCGCGGTCAGCGCGATCCGCGGCACGTCCGGCCAGTGCGCCCGCAGCTCGGACAGGGCCAGGTAGTCGGGCCGGAAGTCGTGGCCCCACTGGGCGACGCAGTGCGCCTCGTCGATCGCGAACAGCGAGATGGCGCCCCGCTCCAGCAGCCGGACGGTGGCCTCCACCCGGAGCCGCTCCGGCGCCAGGTAGAGCAGGTCCAGCTCACCGGCCAGGAACTCGGCCTCCACCAGCCGTCGTTCGTCGTAGCCCTGCGAGGAGTTGAGGAATCCGGCCCGGACGCCGAGCGCGCGCAGGGCGTCCACCTGGTCCTGCATCAGCGCGATCAGCGGCGAGACCACCACGCCGGTGCCGGGGCGCACCAGCGCGGGGATCTGGTAGCAGAGCGACTTTCCGCCGCCGGTCGGCATCAGCACCAGCGCGTCGCCGCCGCCGATGACGTGCTCGACCACCTCCTGCTGGCTGCCGCGGAAGGCGTCGTAGCCGAAGACCCGGCGCAGCACGGAGAGCGCGGTGGCGCCCTCGGCCTCGGCCGGGGCGGCGGCGGCGTCGGCGAAGACGGCGTGGGCCTCGGCGGCGGCGTCGTCGCCGGGGTAGACGTCCTCGGGGAAGGCGTCCTCACCGGGGAAGGCGCTGTCTTCGTCGGGGAAGCCGTCGTCGTCGGGGGTGGCGGGGGCGGTCTCGGCGGGGCTCGGAACGCTCATCCGGCGATTGTAACGAGCCCCGCCGACAGTCCTCAGCGGTCGTGGTCCGCCGGGGTCGGCTCCACCACGAAGACCGGGATCTGCCGGTCCGTCTTCAGCTGGTAGTCGGCGTAGTCCGGGTAGGCCGCGACGGCGCGCTCCCACCACAGCTGCTTCTCCGCGCCGGTGACCTCACGGGCCGTCATGTCCTGCCGGACCGGGCCGTCCTGGAGTTCCACGTGCGGGTCGGCCAGCACGTTGTGGTACCAGGTCGGGTTGTTGGGGGCGCCGCCCATCGAGGCCACGGCGGCGTACGCGCCGTCGTGCTCCACCCGCATCAGCGGGTTCTTGCGGATCTTCCCGCTCTTCGCGCCGCGGGTGCTGAGGACGATCACGGGCATGCCGCGCATCGTCGTCCCCTCGGTCCCACCGGAACCCTCGTACAGCGCGACCTGCTCGCGCACCCACTTCTCCGGGCTCGGCTCGTACTCACCGTCAAGAGGCATACCAACCATCCTAGTCAGATCGTTCCGCACGGCCCTGGCAACCAAGCCGCGTACATGACATTATCTGCGGGTGTCCACTTGGCCCTGGATGCACACAGCGGCGCCCCGCTTCGTGGCAGGACGGGACGCCGCTGTTCCGGCCGCTCGCCCGCCCTGCCCCCGGACTACCTGGTCAGGTGCTTGGCCGCCGGGCGGAGCGCAGTGGTGCGGACATCGAAGCCGAACTGCGGTGCGGCGGCGCCCCGCTGGACCGCGGCCAGGGAGTCGGCGGCGGTCTCGAAGCGCCAGTCCATGCGCTGGTCGTAGTCGAAGTAGACCAGCCCGATGACGTCCCTGCTCTTGGCCACGTAGTCGAAGAGTTCACTGATCCGGGTCGCCTGGGTGGGACCCGCGTCGACGCCGGTCTCGGCGATCAGCAGCGGCTTCCGGCTGAATCCGCGCACCTCCTGGACGGTCTTCCCGAAAACGTCGGCGGAAGTCCAGTGCTCCCAGGCCTCGTTGTATCCGGACATTCCGATCCAGTCGACATAGGAGTCACCCGGGTAGAGCGGTTCGAGCGGCACCCCGGGAACGTGGTTGACGATATTCGCGGTCCAGACCCAGATGACCTTCTTCGCACCGGCCTGCTGGAATACCTGGTGGATATGCCGGTACGCGGCGACGAAGTCGGCGGGCTTGGACTTGGCACTGCCCCACGGATACCACCCGCCGTTCATCTCATGGCCGAAGTTGAGCGCCACCGGCAGGTCAGCCGCCCGCACCTGCCCGGCGAACCTGCGCAGATAGGCGTCGTCCTTGCCCGCCGCGATGTCGGCCACCGAGACGGTGTACGGCTCCCAGGTCAGCAGCGTCAGCGCCCCGCTGTTCCAGGCGTTCCTGGTCGCCGCGGCGTTGAACTCCTCGTTGAAGCTCGCGTAGTACTCCAGCAGGTTGGGCGCCTTGCCGAGCCGGGTCGCCGCCGCCGCGAGCAGCCCGGCGTCCTGCGGGACCCGGTCCTGGGCCAGGCCCAGGTACTTCGCGGCGGGGTCGAGCAGCGTGGGCGCGGGCACCGACCGGCCGGAGGCCGGGGCGGCGGAGACGCCCGCGGCCGGGGCGGGCACAGCCAGGGCCGGAACGGCCAGGGCCGGAACGGCCAGGGCGAGGGCGGCCAGCACCGCGGCGGACACGCCGACGGCCCATCGGCGGCTTCGTTCGAGCAGGGCCATCCGTGGTCCTTTCCCTATCGGGGCGGGTTTCCCGGAAATGTATCCCGAAAAGGAGGTCAATTCTCCCCGGACACCGGCCTGTTCCATCGATCCCATCATCACATTTTCCCGGTGCCGCCAAAGGGACCCGTCCCTGCGGTCCACGCGAGTGACTCTCCTCCGCCCCTCGCCGCACACTCCTCCCCATCTTTTATCCGCCTGATAGGAAGAGCGCGTGGATGACAACACTCACCTCTCGTCATCAGAATTCAGCACCACCGTCCCGGCCGCACCGGCGCCGCTCTTCCCGGCGCCGAGCGTGGCCGAGCGCTTCACCTATCTGCGCCGGAACGCGGGCGTTCTGGCACTCTGCTCTTTCGTCAGCTTCGGCTGCCTGGCGGTGTCCCAGATCCATTTCATGGGGACCTCCCGCTGGCTGCTGGCCTTCCTGCCGTTCTTCGCCATGACCGCGCTGTACTACCTGGCCTCGCTGTGGGTGAACACCTTCGGCCGCGGCTTCCGGCTGTCCGCGCACGAGGAGGTGGCGGCGGCCTGGCAGCCCGACGTCCACCCCTCGGTCGACGTGTTCCTCCCGGTCTGCGGCGAGCCGCTGCCGGTGCTGCGCAACACCTGGCACCACGTACGGCTGCTGGCGCACCGCTACCCGGGCCCGGTACGGCCGCTGGTGCTGGACGACTCCGCCTCCGCCGCGGTCCGCAAGCTGGCCGCGGAGTTCGGCTTCGACTACACCACCCGCCCGAACCGCGGCTGGTTCAAGAAGGCCGGCAACCTGCGCCACGGCTTCGCCCACAGCGACGGCGACTTCATCCTGATCCTGGACGCGGACTTCTCCCCCAGCGCCGACCTGCTGGACGAGATGCTGCCCTACCTGGCCGCCGACCCGCGGATCGGGATCGTCCAGTCCCCGCAGCACTTCCGGGTGCTACGGGAACAGCAGAACTGGATCGAGCGCGGGGCCGGGGCGATCCAGGAGCTGTTCTACCGCAGCGTGCAGGTCTCCCGGCAGCACCACGGCGCCGCCATCTGCGTCGGCAGCTGCGCGGTCTACCGCAGGGCCGCGCTGGACGAGATCGGCGGCACCGCGCTGATCGAGCACTCCGAGGACGTGCACACCGGCTTCGCGCTCGGGGCGGCCGGCTGGAAGCTGCGCTACATCCCGCTGGTGCTGGCGACCGGGCTGTGCCCGGACAACCTCACCGCCTTCTACCGGCAGCAGTACCGCTGGTGCACCGGATCGCTGTCGATGATGACCAACCCGGCGTTCTGGCGCACCAGGCTGCGGCCGGTGGCCCGGCTCTGCTACCTGTCCGGCTTCATGCACTACCTGCAGACCGCGGTGTCGGTGTTCATGGCGCCGCTGGTCCCGCTGACCCTGCTGCTCGCGCTGCCGCACCAGGTCAGCTTCCGCTGCTCGCTGCTGGCGCTGCCCGCACTGCTCTACACCACCGTGGTCTACCCCTGGTGGCACCGCTGCTCCTACCGGCTGGAGGCCTGGTCGGCCCGGCTGATCTGCAGCTGGGCCCATGTCTTCGCGATCACCGACCTGCTCCGCCGCAGGCCGGAGGGCTGGCAGCCGACCGGGGCGGCCTCGTCCCGGGGCGGCCAGGACCGGCTGCGGACCGGGCTGGCCGCCTGGAGCGGCAGCACCGCGCTGCTGTGGCTCTCGGCGGCGGTGTGGCGGCTGTGCACGCTGCGCCCGGAGGACTTCCTGTTGCTGACCGTCTCCGGCCTGGCCTACGCCGCCACCGTGTTCCGGGCGTTGATCCCACCCCGAAACGCCGAAGCCCGATGATGTTCGAAGGAGGAGCAGACAATGCCAAGATAGGAACATGACGATCAAGGCCTACTTCGACATCACCATTGACGGCGCCCCCGCGGGGCGGATCAACTTCAACCTGTTCGACGACGTGGCCCCGAAGACCGCGGAGAACTTCCGCGCCCTGGCCACCGGCGAGAAGGGGTTCGGCTACGCCGGCTCCGCGTTCCACCGGGTCATTCCGGACTTCATGCTGCAGGGCGGCGACTTCACCCGCGGTGACGGCACCGGCGGCAAGAGCATCTACGGCGAGAAGTTCGCCGACGAGAACTTCACCCTCAAGCACGACAAGCCGGGCCTGCTGTCCATGGCCAACGCGGGACCCAACACCAACGGCTCGCAGTTCTTCATCACCACGGTGCTGACCCCGTGGCTGGACGGCAAGCACGTGGTCTTCGGCGAGGTCGCCGACCAGGACGGGCTGGACCTGGTCAAGAAGATCGAGGCCCTGGGCTCGCGCAGCGGCACCACCAAGGCCAAGATCGTGATCTCCGAGTCCGGCGCCAGCTGACGCGTCTGCTCCGCGCTGCGGACGGCGGGGCCCGGCCCCGCCGTCCGCGGTCGTGTGTCAGCGGTCGTGCGTCAACGGTCGTGCGGGTCGACTCAGCCGGTGAAGCCGGCGAACATCTTGGAGAACTGGTACGGCGTCTGCGTGATGTTGGTGCAGCTGGAGAGCCCGCCCTGACAGGCGTGGGCGTCCCGGGTGACCTCCCAGAAGGCAAGCTCGCCCAGGTGGTTCTGCTGGGCGAAGGTGATCAGCTGCTGGGCGTCGGAGAGCCCGAACACCTCGCTGGTGTTGTCGTTCACCCCGAGCATCGGGGTCACCCCGACCATCCGCCAGGCCTGGGCCGTGGTCAGACCGGTCCAGACCGAGGCGATCTGGGCCTCGGTCGACTGCGCCGACTGGATCGCGTAGGCGCCCATCTTCCCGGCCGGGTTGGGCGCGGTCGAGTCGCCGAAGTCCATCGCCATGACGTTGACCACGTCCACGTTGACGCCCGCGTTCTTGGCGGACTGCAGGATGTAGACGCCGTCCGCGGTCAGCCCGGTGGGCAGCACCGGCAGGGTCAGGCTGACCTTGAGGTCCCGGCCCTTGGCCCGCTGCGCGGCCTGGACCGCGGCGATGGCCGCCGACCTGCGGTCGACCGAGGCGTGGTCGACCACTGCGGCGCCCTCGATGTCGAAGTCGATCCGGTCCAGGCCGTAGACGTCCACCACCTTCTGGTACTGCGCCGCGAGACTGGCCACGGTGGTGCAGGACTGGGCGAGTTCGGTGCCGTTGGCCCCGCCGAAGGAGGGCCGGACGTCGCCGCCGGCCGCCCTGATCGCGTCCATGTCCGCCTTGTCCCAGCCGGTCGCCGGGTCGTAGGCGCCGAACCAGCTGGCGGTGCAGGGGCTGGCCCCGTTGATGATGAAGGCCAGTGAGAACTGCTTCAGCCCGGTCGCCGACGCGATGGCGGGCAGGCTCGGGGTGGGCCAGGAACCGAGGTCGACGTAGGGCGCGGACGCGCCGGGCACCGTGCCGCTGCCCGCCACGGCGGTGACCGTCGCCGACTTGGCCGACTCGTTGCCGGCCGCGTCGAAGGCCGCGACGCTGAGCGTGTGGCTGCTGCCGGCCAGCAGTCCGGTGAGGTTCGCGGTGGTGCCGGTGACGGTCGCGGCGACGGCCGTGCCCTCGTAGACGTGGTAGCCGGTGACCGCGGTGTTGTCGGTGGACGCGTGCCAGGACAGTGCGATGCTGCCGGGCCCGGTGCCGCTGACGGCCAGTCCGGTCGGGACCGACGGCGCGACGGTGTCGGCCGGGAGGCCGGCGCACGGGGCGTTGTTGATCAGGCAGTTGGCCGGCGGGGTCTGGGTGGCCCCGGTGGAGAAGTCCATCCCGACCACGTCCGCGCTGGCGCCGGGGGCCAGTGGGGAGGCCCAGCTCGGTGCGGTGACGGTGTAGTGGTTGCCGGACTGGGTGAGGGTGCCGTTCCAGGTGCTGGTGACGGCTTCGCCGGTGGGGAGGTCGAAGCCGAGGGACCAGGTGCTGACGGTCGCGTTGGTGTTGTTGGTGACGGTGTAGGTGCCCTCGAAGCCACTGGCCCAGGTCGAGGTGACGGCGAAGTTCGCCATCAGCCCGGTGAGCCCGCCGGCCGCGTGTGCGGTGGCGGGGACCAGCAGGGGGGCGGCGAACAGCGCCGCGGCGGCGGTGACGTGCAAGGTGACGCGCCTCATGGGCGTGTGCTCCTCGGCGTGGGGGCAGCACGGAAGCCGTGCTGCTGAGGGGAAGATGTGGGGGTTCTCCCTGGGACGACCGGCCGCGGCCCCTCTACGGTGGTCCAGACCAATGCCCGGAGTCAAGGGCAGTGACGGGTACTTGACAGCCGGGATGGTCCATACCAATCCTTGGCCCATGACGCACCGGGGCAGGTTCGCGACCGCAGTGGCACTGAGCGCCGGCGCCGCCGGGCTGCTGGCAGCGGTCGGCGGCGCACCCGCCGCCGCCTCGACGGCCGTCCCACTGGCCAACCCCGGCGACATCGCGTACGCCACCGTGCAGGTGGCCAACGGGAGTCAGCTGCATCAGGCGCTGAACAGCGCGGTCCCGGGCGAGACCATCCAGCTCGCGGCCGGCAGCTACGCCGGGGAGTTCACCGTCAGCACCAGCGGGACGGCCGCCGCGCCGATCACCCTGCAGGGCCCGGCGGACGCCGTGATCACCGGCACCGGTGTCGCCAGCGCCTACGGGATCCACCTGGAGGCGGACTACGTGACCCTCCGCGGCTTCAGCGTCAGCACCTTCCAGAAGGGCGTGGTGCTGGACGGCGCGAACCACGACACGGTGGACGGGCTGACCGTGTCGAACATCGGCGACGAGGGCATCCACCTGCGCGCGTTCAGCAGCGACGACCTGATCGAGCACAACAGCGTGCACGACACCGGCAGGTACCAGGCCGGGTACGGCGAGGGCATCTACGTCGGCTCCGCCAAGAGCAACTGGGGCAGCTACAGCGGCGGCCTGCCGGACGCCTCGGACCGCGACACGATCAGCGGCAACACCCTCGGCCCGAACATCACCGCCGAGAACATCGACATCAAGGAGGGGACCACCGGCGGCTTCGTCACCGGGAACTCCTTCGACTCCACCGGCGAGGCCGGCGCCAACTCGGCGGTCGCCTGGGTCGACGTCAAGGGCAACGACTACACCGTGACCGGCAACACCGGCCAGCACGCCTACCAGCAGGGCTTCCTGGTCGAGCAGTTGTACCCCGGCTTCGGCTGCGGCAACTCCTTCGCGCGGAACATCCTGGACCTGGGCGGCGCACCCGGCTACGGCTTCGACATCACCGACCAGGCCGCCTGCGCCGGGAACCCCAACACGGTGTACGCGTCCAACACCGTCACCGGCGCCGGATCGGGCGTCAGCACCGTCCCGGTGACGCCCGGCCAGTAACGGCCCGGCCCGGCCTGACTCGGCCCGACTCGGCAGGCGAAAGCCATACCCAACAGACTGTCGATATCTTGCAAAGAATAATTGACATCTTGTCGTCATCTGTCAGAAATGGTTTAGTGTTCCCGCCACTGACCGATGTCCCCCACCCGTGTCGGCAGGGCTCGAGTCAGAGGAGCCGTACGTGTTCCACGCACCCGCCCGTGTCTTCCGACGCCTGGCGTCGGGACTGACCGCAGGGGTGCTGCTCGCAGCGGCACCGCTGCTGGCCCTGCCGGCCACCACGGCCGCCGCGGCCACCCCGCCCGGGGCCGCAGTCCCGTTCACCGAGTACCTGGCCGCCGACGCCTCCACCAACGGCACCGTGCTCGCCCCCGACTACACCTACGGTTCGCTCGCCTCCGAGGCGACCGGCCGGCAGGCGGTCCAACTCGTCGGCCAGGGCAAGTACGTGCAGTTCACGCTGACCGCGCCGGCCAACGCGGTGGACTTCCACTACGCCATCCCGGACTCGCTGGACGGCGCCGGACTGACTGCCCCGCTGAGCGTCTACGTCAACGGCACCAAGACCCAGGACCTCCAGCTGACGTCGAAGAACAGCTGGCTCTACGGGGCCTACACCTTCACCAACACCCCCTCGGACGTGGGCGATCCGCAGAGCGCGGTGCCGCACGACTTCTACGACAACGTGCGGACCATGTTCCCGTCCGTGCTGCCGGCCGGGACCGTGGTCAAGCTCCAGGTCGACGCGGGCGACAACGCCCCCTGGTACGCGATCAACACCGCCGACTTCGAGAACGTCGCCGCGCCGCTGCCCAAGCCGGCCGGCTACCTGGACGTGACCCAGGCGCCGTACGACATCGACCCGACCGGGGTCGCCGACGCCACCACCGCGCTGCAGCAGGCGGTCAACGACGCCTCCGCCGCCGGGACCGGGGTGTACCTGCCGCAGGGCCTCTACAAGATCACCGCGCCGATCGGGCTCAACAAGGTCGGGGTGGCCGGGGCCGGCGAGTGGTACACCGAACTGACCGGCCACAACGTGGAGTTCCAGGGCAACGTCGGGCAGACCACCGGGGTCACCGTGCACGACCTGTCGATCTTCGGGAACGTCAACACCCGTGACGACAGCGACGGTTCGGTCAACGGCTTCAACGGCGGCTTCAACAACACCACCATCTCCAACGTGTGGATCCAGAACACCAAGGTCGGCGCGTGGATCGTCGGCGCGACGACCAACCTGAAGCTGCAGAACATGCGGATCCAGGACACCCTGGCCGACGGCATCAACTTCGACGGCGGGGTGGCCGACTCCTCGGTCAGCAACAGCTTCCTGCGCAACACCCAGGACGACGGCCTGGCCCTGTGGTCCTCCACCAACGACAGCGGCGACGTCTTCGACCACAACACCGTGGACTCCCCCGGGCTCGCCAACAACATCGCCTTCTACGGCGGTTCGGACAACAGCGCCACCAACAACCTGCTCCAGGACACGGTCACCCGCGGCGGCGGCATCCACGTCGGCAACCGGTTCGGCGCGGTCGCCCTGGCCGGGACCACCACCATCAGCGGCAACAAGCTGGTCCGCACCGGGCAGTTCGACCCCGGCTGGGACTACGGCGTCGGCGCGATGTGGTTCTTCGCCCTGGACTCGGCGATGACCGGCACCATCAACGTCACCGGCAACGAGATCGACGACAGCCCCTACGAGGCGTTCCAGTTCCAGGGGACGCTGGAGGGCGGCAAGCCGATCAGCAATGTGAACATCAGCAACGACACCGTGACCAACGTCGGCACCTATGTCTTCCAGGACCAGACCTCGGGCTCGGCGACCGTCTCCGGGGTCACCGCGACCGGCGTCGGCGTCGGCGGGGTCGAGGACTGCGCCTCCGGCTTCGCGCTCAACGCCGGTAGCGGCAACAGCGGCTGGTCCACCACCTCGACCTGCGGCTTCCCCGCGAACGCGCCGGTCACCTCCTTCCCCAGCGTGCTGACCTTCGAGAACGCCGCGGTCGGCCAGGCCACCCCGGTGCAGAAGGTGACCGTTTACAACACCGGCCGCTCGGCCGCGACCCTCGGCGCCATCTCGGCCACCGGCGGGTTCACCGTCACCCCGGACCCGGCCAAGCCCTGCGGCACCAGCCTGGACGCGGCCAACGACACCGACCCGGGCATGTGGTGCCAGGTCGACGTCTCCTACACCGCGCCCACCTCGGGGATCACCACCGGCACGCTGACCGTTCCGAACAACCACAGCGGCGGCGCGCACACGGTGGCGCTGATCGGCACCGACGGCGGCAGCACGGTGCACACCCCGATCTCCGCCAGCCCCGGTTCGCTCGCCTTCGGCAGCGTCCCGGTCGGCACCACCACCGCGGCGCAGACGGTGACCGTCAGCAACCCGGGCCCGGCCGCGGCCACGCTGTCCGGGATCACCGTCAGCGGCCCCTACGCGCAGACCAACACCTGCGGCAGCACCCTGGCCGCGGGCGCGTCCTGCACCGTCAGCGTGACCTTCACCCCGACCGCGGGGGGCTCGCAGCCGGGCACCCTGGCGGTGGCCAACTCCACCACCACGACCCCGGTCGGCACCACGCTCTCCGGGACCGGCGTCTCCGCCACCACCGACCTGGCGCCGGGCGCGACCGTGACCGCCAGCAGCAGCACCGGCGGCTTCCCCGCGTCCAACACCAACGACGGCAGCACCAGCAGCTACTGGGAGAGCAACAGCAACGCCTTCCCGCAGTGGCTGCAGGCCGACCTCGGCTCGTCGCAGCAGGTCGGCTCGCTGGTCCTGGACCTGCCCCCGGCCGCGGCCTGGGCCACCCGCACCGAGACCCTGTCGGTCCAGGGCTCGACCGACGGCAGCAACTGGACCACGCTCAAGGCCTCGGCCGGCTACACCTTCGACCCGAGCACCGGAAACACCGTCACCATCGCCCTGCCGAGCGGGACCAGCACCCGCTACCTGCGGCTCAACGTCACCGGCAACACCGGCTGGCCCGCGGCCCAGCTTTCCGAGCTGCAGATCTTCCCCGGCGGCAGCAGCGGCAGCAGCGGCGGGGGCGGCGGCACCACCGCGCCGGCGCTGTCGGCCGCGCCGACCAGCCTGTCCTTCGCCGGGCAGACCGTCGGCAGCACCAGCGGGGCGCAGAGCACCACCGTCAGCAACCACGGCACCGCGGCGGCCACCCTCGGCGCGGTCACCGCGAGCGGTGACTTCAAGGACACCACCACCTGCGGCGCGAGCCTGGCCGTCGGCGCGTCCTGCACGGTCAGCGGGACCTCCACGCCGCCCGCTGCGGGCGCCCGCAGCGGGTCCGTCAGCATCGCCTCGAACGACCCGGCGGGCCCGCTCACGGTCGCGCTCGGCGGCACCGGCAACGCGGCGGGCGGGGGCGGCGGCACCGGGACCGACCTGGCGCTGGCCGCGACCATGTCGGCCAGCGGCTCCACCCAGAACTACACCCCCGGCAACACCAACGACGGCAACACCAGTAGCTACTGGGAGAGCACCGACAACGCCTTCCCGCAGTGGCTGCAGGCCGACCTGGGCAGCGCCAAGAGCGTCACCACGCTGGTCCTGGACCTGCCTCCGGCCGCGGCCTGGGCCACCCGCACCGAGACCCTGTCGGTCCAGGGCTCGACCGACGGCAGCAACTGGACCACGCTCAAGGCCTCGGCCGGCTACACCTTCGACCCGAGCACCGGAAACACCGTCACCATCACCGTGCCGACCGCCTCGGTCCGCTACCTGCGGCTGAACGTCACCGGCAACACCGGCTGGCCCGCGGCCCAGCTCTCCGAGCTGCAGATCTTCTCCTGATCCGCGGCTGATCCACGGCGCGACACGGCAACGGCCGTCCACCCGGAGGGGTGGGCGGCCGTTGCCGTTCAGGCTGCGGGGTGCTCCTCGATGCTGTCGACGCGGTCGGAGTAGAAGGCCACACGGTCCTTGATCTCGGCGACGGCCTGGTGCGGCTGCTCGTAGACCCAGACCGCGTCCACCGAGCGCTCCCCGCCGACCGGGATGCTGTAGTAGCTCGCGTCGCCCTTGAACGGGCAGTAGGTGCTGGTGTCGGTGCGCTCCAGCAGCGAGCGGTCGACGTCCTCGATCGGGAGGTACTGCACCGCGGGGTAGTTCCCCTCGCGCAGGGTCAGCGCCCGGCGGGAGTCGGCGACGACCTTGCCGGCCACGGTGACGACGACCCGCGACGGGTTGGCGTCGACGGTGATCGGGTGGTTCGGGCCGGGCTGGAGCACGGGCTTGTCGGTCATGACTGGTCTCTCTCCGTCGCGCGAACATGCCGTTGCCCCACCAGTCTGCCACCCGGCCCCGGCCCCGGCCCGGCCGCTCAGCACAGCCCCGGCCGCTCAGCCCCGGCGCGGCTCCCGGCCCCGTCCTGACGCGGGCCTTCCGGCGGCCAAGGCGGTCGTGCCCGGAACGCGCCCCTTCTGGGCCCGGTTCGCTCCTGGCAGGCTGTACGACGTTCCGGTCAAGCCCGGCCGGCTGGACCGCACGTGCCGACCGCTCCGAGAGGTGCGCCATGACCCTCGCCCAGGACCAGCTTTCCTCCGCCGCCGACGGCGGCCCCCCGCTGCGCCGCCTGCTCCGGCTCCGTCCCGACGTGGTCGTCGAGGCCGACGGCGACGACGTCGAACTCACCCACCCGTGGGGCCGCCAGCGGGTGCGCGCCCTCGGCACGGCCACCGTGACCCGGCTGGCCCGGCTCGCCGCCCAGGACCTGGACGCCGACGCCGCAGCCCAGGGCCCGGACGGCGGACGGCTGGCCCGACTGCTGGAACGCTTTCCGTTCCTGGTGACCACAGTGCTGGCCGACCCGGCCGGAAACCCGCTGGCCACCGCCGTGCCGATCGCCCGCTCGGCCGCCCTGTCACCGGCTGCCTCGCCGCCCGCCGCCTCCCCGGACGTCCCGGCGCAGACCCCGGTGGTGCTGTCCCGGTTCGCCTACCTGCGCCGGCTTCCGGAGGAGAACTCCGGCGCCTGCGTGGTGGAATCCCCGCTCGCCTACTACCGGGTGACCCTGCATCAGCCCTCGGCCGGGGCCTTCGTGGCAGCGCTGACCTCGCTGCGCACCGTGGCGCAGGCCTCGGCTGTGGCCGGGCTGCCGGTCGCCGCCGGGGAGCAGCTGGCCGGGCTGCTGGCCGGGACCGGCTTCCTGGAGCCCGCGGCCGGGGCCGGCTCCGGCAACGACCCGGCGCTGTGGGACTTCCACGACCTGCTGTTCCACTCGCGCAGCCGGGCCGGTCGGCACGACTACCCGAGCGGCGGCGTCTTCGCCCACCCCGACCAGCCGCAACTGCCCGCCGTCCCGGGCGCGGGACCGCGCGAGGACGGTCCCGGCGTGGACCTGCCGGTGCCGGAGTGGGCCCAGGTGGTGGCCCGCGACCCGGCGTTCAGCGAGGTGTTGGAGGGCCGCCGCTCGGTCCGCTCCTACGGGGACGCCCCGGTGACGCTGGATCAGCTCGGCGAGCTGCTCTACCGGGCGGCCCGGGTGCGCCGGATCATCCCCGGCGACCCGGAGTCGCCGACCGCGTACGACATCGTCGACCGGCCCTACCCGGCCGGGGGTTCCACCGGCGAGCTGGAGGTCTACCTCTCGGTCGCCGACTGCGCAGGCCTGGAGCCGGGTGTCTACCGCTACGACGCGGCGGCGCACCGCCTGCAGCCGCGCCACTGGAGTGGCGCCGCTGACGAGGCGGCGTTCCGGGAACTGCTGACCGCGGCCTGGCGGGCGACCGACTGCACGGTCGAGCCGCAGGTGCTGATCACGGTGACCTCCCGGTTCGGGAGGCTGTCGTGGAAGTACAGCCAGATCGCCTACGCGCTGACGCTCAAGCACGTCGGGGTGCTCTACCAGACGCTCTACCTGGTGGCGACGGCGATGGGGCTCGGCCCGTGCGGTCTCGGTTCAGGCGACACCGACGCGGCGGCGCGGGCACTGGGCCTCGACTGGACCTCGGAGTCCTCGGTCGGCGAGTTCCTGATCGGCAGCCGCCCGGACGGTCCGAGGGCGGTCGGCCGGGGCTTCGCCGACGTGGTCGCGGAATCCCGCGAGGGCGCCAACTGACCTGCCAGAACCAGCCGGACAGCGACGGCGACGGGCGCTGCCGACGCCCTGCGACTCCTGAGCGCGGTACTCGGGTACGCGTGCTCAGGTGCGGCGGCGGCGAACGCGCCACGCTGACACCATGCTCAGCGACATCGCCCGCCGCGTCCTCCCCGTCCTCGGCCACCTCCGCGTCACCGCCGACGACGCCGGCCCCGCGCCCAGCGGCATCGCGCCCGGCAGCATCGTCGCCGCCAACCACAGCTCGCTGATCGACCCGGGCGTGGTGCTCGCGGCGCTGGCCCGCCGCGGCGTCCGCGGCCCGGTGGTGCTGGCCGCCGCCGGGCTGTGGCGGATACCGGTGCTGAGCGGCAGGCTCAGGGCCGAGGGGCACATCCCGGTGTACCGGGGCGACCGCAGGGCCGCCGACGCGCTGGACGCCGCCGCCCGAGCCATCGCGCAGGGACGGGTCGTGGTCATCTACCCCGAGGGACGGCTGCCGCGGCGGCTGGACTCCGGCGACCGCGACCCGGAGGGCTTCCGCTCCGGGGTGGCCCGGCTGGCGCTGGCCACCGGCGCCCCGGTGGTCCCGCTGGGTCAGGTCGGCGCGCGCCGGATCACCTCGGGCGGCACCGCCAAGCAGTGGGCCGGACTGCTGACCGCCCCGCTGCGCCGTCCCCGGCTGCATGTGCACGTCGGCGCGCCGATCCAGCTGACCGGTTCCGCGGCCGAGGCCACCGCCCAGACCTACACCGCCGTTGCCGAGGCCCGCCGGGTCGCCGCCGCCCGCCTCACCGGCATCGGCGCCAGCCATCGGTAGGCCTAGAGTGGCCACCATGACGACGCTACTGGAGAGTAGGCGCTGCTATCAGGCGCTCAACCCGCTGCACTCGCTGATCTACTTCGCCCCGGAGGCCGAGGAGGAGTTCACCGCGGCCGGCCTGCGCCCCGGCCGGATGAGCTACTTCGCCGGACGGTCCGCGGCCATGGGCGCGGTCGGGCCCGGCACGGTGACCGCCACCTTCTTCAACTTCAGCCCCGCGCTGGTCGCCAAGCACATCCCGCGGGCCTGGGAGCTGGCCGCGCCGGCCGCCGTCCTGGACGCCCGGCTGCGCGCCGTCGACCGTGCCCTGCGCCGGCTGTTCGGCGCGGAGGCGCTGGCCGACCCGGCGCTGGCCGAGGCCGCGGAGCTGGCCGGGGAGGCCGCGACCGCCTGTTCCGCCGCCGGACGCCCGCTCTACGCGGCGCACGCCGAACTGCCCGTCCCGGACCAGCCGCACCTGGCGCTGTGGCACGCGATCACGCTGCTCCGCGAGCACCGCGGCGACGGCCACCTGGCCGCGCTGACCGCGGCCGAGCTGGACGGCATCGACGCGCTGGTCACCCACACCGCCACCGGCAAGGCGTTCACCCCTGAGTTCGCCCGCGCCAGCCGCGGCTGGTCCGAGGAGGAGTGGAGCGCCTGCGAGCAGCGGCTGCGCGACCGCGGCCTGCTGGACGCCGAGGGCAAGCCGACCGAGCCGGGCCGGGAGCAGCGGCACCAGGTCGAGGCGCTCACCGACACCCTCGGCCACGGCCCGTACCAGCACCTGGGCGAGGCCGGGGTGGCCCGACTGACCGAGATCGCCGGGCGGCTCGCCCAGACCGCGCTGGCCAACGGCGCCTTCCCGCCCGGGGTCTTCGCCACCCGCTGACCCGGGCTCTGCTGCTCCTGCCCCTGACTGCTGCTCCCGCTCCTGACCGGGTGGTGCGGGAGTGGACCGCCTCAGCCGACCCCGGAGGCCGTCCACTCCCGCACCACCCGGGCGAACCGCTCCAGCCCCTCCGGGGTGTGCCCGAAGAAGAGGAACGGCTCGATCAACTCCAGCTCCATCACCACCGGCGTGCCGTCGTCGGCGAGCGCCAGGTCGGCGCGGGCGATCAGGATCTCCTTGGAGCGGGGCGCGGCGGCGATCGCCGCCACCGCCAACTCCCTTTCTGCCGGTGACGGCTGATGGATCACCAGATCCGGGTGCGCCACCCTGGCGTTGTCGATCACGCCGATGTCGGTGAGCACCGGACCCTTGCGCAGGGCATGGCTGAACTCCCCGCCGAGGAACACCAGCGCCCGCTCGCCCTCGGCGATCCGGGACAGGTACGGCTGCACCATCACCGTCCGCCCGGCGGCCTGCAGCGAGCGGATGTGGGCCTCGGCCAGCGCGCCCTGGTCGGCGGTGTAGCGGGCGGTGTCGTGCGCCCCGGCCGAGACCGACGGCTTGACCACGAACTGCTCGTGGCCCGGCAGTTCGACCGGGTCACCCGGCGCGAGGAAGACCGTGGGCACGATCGGCAGGCCCTGGGCGGCGAGGTCGCGCAGATACCGCTTGTCGCTGTTCCAGCGAACCACCTCGGCCGGATTGTGCAGCCGGGCCACGGCGGCGACATGGTCCACCCAGCCGAGGTACTCGTCCAGCCGCTCGGCGTAGTCCCAGGTCGAGCGGATCACCACGCTGTCGCACGCCGCCCAGTCGTAGCCCTCGTCGTCCCACCGCACAGCCTCGGCGGAGACCCCGAGCGCACCCAGCGCGTCCAGCACCGGCGGAAGGTCGACATCCCGCTCAAGCCCGACCGCCGACGTGGCCAGAACCACCCGCCCCACACGCCCACCGGAGCCCATCGACTTCTCCGTCCGTCCCACGTCACCCGCCCCGACCCACCCGTACGACACCAACCTACCCGCCGGGCGCAGCACCCCGCCTCTGCTGTCTTTGCCAGGACTTTCGCGGGTGCCGACCTGTTCACCGGGGCCGGCCTGGTCGATCCTGGACTCGTTCCGGGTCAGGCCCTGATCCCCGAAGCCGGAAGGCGGCCACCGCCGATGAGCAGTACTCCCTGGTCCAGGACCAACCGCACCCAGCTCACCGAGAGCCGCTTCCTCCGTGCCTACCGCGACGACCTGCTGATCTCCGAGGGGGTCACCGGCAGTTGGGACTGGTTCGAGATGTCCGACGCGGTCCGGGTGGTGGCGTTCGACCCGGACGGCCGGGTGGCCCTCGTCGAGGACCGGTTCTACCTCCAGCAGCGCCGGATGCTGCTGGTCCCCGGCGGCGCCGTCGACCGCGCCGAGGACCCCGCGGCGGCGGCCCGGCGCGAGTTGGAGGAGGAGACCGGATGGCGGGCCGGGACCCTGGAGCCGCTCGGCGTGATCGACCAACTCCCCACCGCCACAACGGCCAGGGCCCACCTCTTCACCGCCCGCGACCTCACCCCCGGCGTCCTGGCCCGTGAGCCCGGCGAGGAGGGGATGACCCTGCACTGGCGCCCCCTCGCCGAGGCCGTCGCCGCCGTCCGCGAGGGCGCGGTCACCGAGGCCGGCAGCGTCACCGCACTGCTCCTCGCCGCCCTCAACGCCTAGCCGAAAGGCCATTACTGACTGATCGTCAACGAAGCTCGGCGCCGACCTCGTGCATGTGCCGCAACCCCTGCCGGTAGGACTCGACCAGCCCGGTCTCCGTGTACGGGAGCCCCAGCGCGACACAGTGCGAACGGATCAGCGGCTGGGCAGCCCGCAGGTTCGGCCGGGCCATGCTCGGGAACAGGTGGTGGTCGATCTGGTAGTTGAGACCGCCGAGGAACCAGTCGGTGACCGGGCCGCCGCGGACGTTGCGCGAGGTGAGCACCTGGCGCCGGAGGTGGCCCAGTCGCGGTCCTTCCGGGTCCGGCATCTCCATGCCCTTGTGGTTGGGCGCGAAGGCGCAGCCCAGGTGCAGCCCGAACAGGGCGTGGTGCAGCGCGGCGAAGGCCAGCGCCTGCAGCGGGTTCATCGCCAGCAGCAACAGGGTCGCGTACCCGGCCAGGTGCAGGGCCAGCAGCCCGCCCTCGACCAGCCGTTCGCGCCCGCGCTGCCGTCGCAGGTCCAGGATGCTCGACAGCTTGAGGGCGACGCCTTCGAGCAGCAGCAGCGGGAAGAACAGCCCGGCCTGGTGCCGGGTCAGCCAGCGGGCGAAGCCGTCCCGCTCGGCCGCTTGGCGCTGGGTCCAGACCAGCGCGCCGACGCCGACGTCCGGGTCCTTGTCGACGTGGTTGGGGTTGGCGTGGTGCCGGTTGTGCTTGTCGGTCCACCAGCCGACGCTCATCCCCAACAGCAGGTTGGCGTGGATCAGGCCGAGCACCCGGTTGGCGCGGCGGCTCGCGGCGATCTGCTGGTGCCCGGCGTCGTGCCCGACGAAGGCGGTCCGCGCGCCGAACACCGCGGCCGGCAGGGCCAGCGCCAGCACCCACCAGGAGCCGCCGAACAGCGCGACCGCGGTCCAGGTCGCGGCGACCAGCAGCAGGTTGAGCACGATGGAGCGGGTGTACCAGCCGGTCCGCCGCTCCAGCAGCCCGGCCGCGCGGACGCTCCGCAGCAGCGGACTGAACTCACTGCCCTCGTCCGTGCTTCGATCGGTCCCCTGACCCCTGATCAGGGTCGCACTGACCTGCGTCGGCATCCGAATCTCCTCGATCGGCAAGCGCAACGGCCCTCCGCCGCCCCGCCCTCGCCAACCTAGGGATCACCCCCCGCCCCGAACCATGGAGCACCCACCCGCCCCCGCAGGGGGTTAACCCCCTGCGGCCAGCCCCCTCCAGCCCGTACGGCCCGCGTACGGCCCCCGCGCGGCCGGCGGCGCCCTCCTGACATGCCTGTGGTGCGCGTCCCCGCAAGGACGCGCACCTCGCCGCTGCCGCAACAGCCGCGTCAGACCAGGCAGGCCGGGTCAGTTGTGGCCGTAGCGCCGTTCCTTCTTCCGCGGCGCGGACTGCACCACAGCGGTCGGCGTGAGCACCGGGCTGCTGTCGCCCTCGTGCATGTCGATCATCGTGGCCTTGCTCGTCCGGCCGTCCTTGACGCTGTGGTCGGCGTGGCCGTTGGACTTCTGCTTGCGGTCGCGGTTCTTGACCTTCGACATGAGTGTGTCTCCTGCATGGTCAGTACAACTCGTCGACTATGACGTGGAACCCGCATCCGGCGGGCGCCTCCTCCACGTTCGCAGGGGACAAGTCACGCCGCATCTCGAAGAGTTACCGAGAGTGACCACGGCCGGAACGCCAACCCCCTTCCCCACAACCGTGAACGTTCACCGGGCCGCCGCTCGGCCGTCACGGAGCCGATGCCGGGCGGTGCCAGGTTCTCCTCATGACCACCGTGGACCGCACCGCGCTCGATCTGCTGGCCGGCCTCTTCGCGGGCGAGGGCGCCGCCGAGTACTTCGGCGAGGAGGTCACCCAGGCCGAGCACATGCTGCAGACCGCGGCCCTGGCCGAGGCCGCCGGGGCGGAACCGGCCCTGGTCGCGGCCTCGCTGCTGCACGACGTGGGCCACTTCGGCGCGCTCACCGCGGCCCAGGGCGGTCGCGACGGGGACGTGCTGATGGCCGGGACGGACAACCGGCACAGCCACACCGGTGCGGACTGGCTGGCCCAGTGGTTCGGCCCCGGCGTCACCGAGCCGGTACGGCTGCACGTGGCCGCGAAGCGCTACCTGTGCGCGGTCGAGGCGGGCTACTTCGGTCGGCTCTCCGCGGCCTCGGTGCACACGCTGCGGGTCCAGGGCGGCCCGATGACCCCGGCCCAGGCGGCGGAGTTCGAGGCCGACCCGTACGCGCACGACGCCGTCCGGCTGCGCCGTTGGGACGAGCGGGCCAAGAACCCGGAGCTGCCGGTACCGCCGTTCGACCACTACCGGACGCTGCTGGCCGGGCTGCTCGACGGGCCTTCGGCACTCGGGCGGTCAGCCTCGGCGTAGCGGGTCTGCGGAGCGGAGCGGGCGGGAGCCGAGCTGACGGGAGCTGAGGTAGCGCACCCGGAGGCAGCGGGCCAGCGCGCCGAGCATCCCGGCCGCGACCAGCACCCCGAGCCGGACCGCGTCGGCGTGCCCGTCCCAGCCGAGGACGCCCCAGCGGTCCGCGTCGAACCCGTCCAGGAACAGCCAGCAGACCAGCCCGATCGCGACGCCGCCGAGCAGGTCGGCGGCGGCCAGGCCGACCCCGAAGGCCGCCATCGTGAGCACCACCAGCACCACCGTCGGATGCGGCCGCTCCCCCGTCGCCGCGAGCAGGACCGAGACCGGCGCGGCCACCGCGAAGGCCGCCACCAGCGCCATCGGCGCCACCAGCCCGGCGCGGGCGGCCGGGGCGGCGGGCGTGACCGGGGCGGAGGCCGGGAGCACACGGCCGCGGCGCCCCACTGTGCGGAACAGCAGCTGAGTGCCGGACATGGGGACCTCCAACGCGCCGGACGGCCCCGGAGCGGGGAGCCGGACCGGGTGCCTGGATCCATGGAATCCCCATCACCCCCGCTCCGCGACCGGCCTTGACGGCTCCCATACGGCCGCCGTGCGGATCCATACGCGGCCTTGACTCCCCGCGCGCCGCCCCCGTTCCGGACCCCTTCCGGTCCCCTTCCCGACCCGTTCTCGCCGCGATCCCGCCGCGCGGACGGCGGGCTCAGGCGGTGGGATTCCTGGCGTCGTAGCGGGCGAACGCCGGATACCGCAGCGCGAGCAGCAGCATGCTGGCGACGCAGGCGAGGCCGCCGCTGACGGCGGAGAAGGTCGGTGAGGTCAGCTGGGCGACCGAGCCGGACTCGAAGTCGCCCAGCCGCGGCCCTCCGGCCACCACCACGATGAACACCCCCTGGAGCCGTCCGCGCATGTCGTCCGGGGCCGCGGCCTGCATGATCGTGTTGCGGAAGATCATGCTGACGGTGTCCGCCGCGCCCGCCAGCGCCAGCAGGACCAGGCCCAGCCACAGCTGCCTGGCAAGGCCGAATCCGGCGATCGACAGGCCCCAGGCCAGCACCGCGAAGATCACCGCGAGGCCGTGCCGCCGCACCCGGCTGACCCAGCCGGAGAACAGCGCGCCGAGCAGCGCGCCGACCGCGGGGGCTGCGGCGAGCAGCCCGACCGTGCCGGCGTCGCCGTGGTAGAGGACCACGGCGAGGGCCGGGAAGAGCGCCCGGGGCATGCCGAAGACCATGGCCGCGAGGTCCGCCAGGAAGCTCATCCGCAGATTGGGCCGATCGCGCAGGAAGCGCAGTCCGTCCAGCACCGAGGCACGTGGTTTGGCGATCGCGCCGGGTGTCGTCTCCGGGCGCATCGACGGCAGCCGCCACATCGCGTAGAGGGAGGCGCTGAACGCGATCGCGTCGAACAGATAGGCGGCCTGGTAGCTCCAGACCCCGATCAGCAGCCCGCCGAGCATCGGTCCGACGGTGAGGCCCAGATTCATGCTGACCGTGGACAAGGCATTGGCGGCCGGAAGCTGCGCCGCGGGCACCAGCCGGGGCACCATCGACGCGCGGGCCGGGGCGTTCAGCGCGAAGCAGACCGCCTGCAGCGCCACGATCGCGTAGAGCACGCCGACCTGGCGCACCCCGAAGAAGGCCTGCGCCGCGAGCCCGGCGGAGAGCACGGCCAGCCCAGACGCACCGAACAGCCCCAGCTTGCGGCGGTCCATGGTGTCGGCGATGGCCCCGCCGTAGAGGCCGAAGGCGACCAGCGGGACCAGCGAGCACAGCCCGACCAGGCCGGTGGCGAACGGCGATCCGGTGAGCGCGTACACCTGCACCGAGATGGCCAGCGCGGTCATCTGCTGCCCGATCGAGGACACGCTCTGTCCGAACCAGAGCCGCCGGAAGTGCGCACTGGTGCGCAGCGGGGTGACGTCGGCGAGCGCGCCCCGGGCGAGCCGCCCCAGACGGCCCGACGCGGACGGCTCCGCCCCCGGGACGGTCTCGTCGGTCGGGACGGCACGGGCGGCCGGGACGGAGGCGGTCGGAACGGGGGCAGCGGTGGCGGCGGAGACGGCAGCGGCGGAGGCGTCGGCGCGGCCGTCAGGTTCGGCCAGAGGCCCGGCAGGGGCGGTGTCGGGCGGCGTCAGTGGTTCTTTGGGCACATGACATCATCACCCGCCGCCCGGCTCCGTCCCCCGGCGGGTCCGGAATCTCCGCTCCGAATCCACCCCTGACCAGGACAGACCGGGTCAGATCGCCAGCCCGGCCCCGACTCCGGAGCCGCCGCCCCGCTGTGCCGGGATCCGCAGTTCCGCCGCGACCTGGGCCAGCTCGCCCATCACCTCCAGCGCCGAGCGTTCCGGGCTGCCGTCCAGGTGCCGGTACTCCGTGCCCACGGTCACCACCAGCCGCTCCGGCAGCCCCAGCTCCGGGTACCGGCCCTCGGCGATGATCTCCCGGGCGGCCTGCACCGCGGGCACCCCGGCCCGGTGCCGCTCGTGCGCCCGCTCCTGGACGTGCGCGAGGTAGTCCATGTGCGCGCGCACCCCGGCCCGGTCCAGCACCGGACCGTGCCCCGGGACGATGGTCCCGGCCCCGGTGGCGAGCACCCGCTCGCACCCCGCCAGCACCCCGCTCAGCGGCCCGGCCCAGTGCACCGCGTGGTCGCCCGGCTGCTCCGGGGTGGACGCGAAGACCACGTCGCCGCTGAACACGGTGTCCTGCGCGGGCAGGTGGACGATCAGGTCGCCGGTGGTGTGGGCCGGTTCGAGGCCGATCAGGTGCACCGGGTACGCGCCGACCCGGAACTCCAGCTCGCCCTGGACCAGCATGGCCGGTTCGACCACCGGAGTGGCGGTCCAGTCGTAGCGGCCGAAGTTCTGCTTGAGGTACCAGCCGGTCGGGGTGTCCCCGTCCAGGCCCTGGACCAGCTGCTGGAGCTGCTCGGGGGTGGGCTCGAAGTGGGCGTTGTCGATCGCGTGCCGGGTCGTGACCACCTCGGCCTCCGGCAGCACCACGGCTCCCCACAGGTGGTCGCCGTTGGCGTGGGTGACCACCACCCGGTCCACCGCCACCCCGTCCGGCATCCTGGCCTGCGACTCGGCGAGCCAGCGCCCGGCCAGCGCCCGGTCGTACGGGGCGTCGATCCACAGCGCGGTGCGATCGCTCACCAGCAGGCCGCAGTTGGCCAGCCCCCACCCGCGTTCCTCGGGCAGCCAGGCGTACAGGTCGTCGGCAAGCGTGCGTATGTGAACCGGACTGATCGTCATGCGGCAGATTATGCCGAGGACCGATCAGCCCACCGGACCCGACCCCGGCTCGGCGATGCGGCGGAACAACCCCTCCTGCATCACCGACACCACCAGCTCCCCCTGACGGTTGAACAGCTGACCCCTGGCCAGGCCGCGGGCACCGGCCGCCACCGGCGACTCCTGCTGGTAGAGCAGCCAGTCGTCGGCCCGGAACGGGCGGTGGAACCACATCGCGTGGTCCAGCGAGGCCATGTCGAAGTGCCGCCTCCCCCACAGCGGCTCGACCGGCAGCCGGACCGCGTCCAGCAGCGTCATGTCGCTCGCGTAGGTCACCGCGCAGGCGTGCACCAGCGGGTTGTCGCCCAGCGCGCCGTTGGTGCGCAGCCACACCGCGCTGCGCGGCTCGACCCCGGCCAGCTCCTCCGCGCTCCATCGCAGCCGGTCGACGTAGCGGACGTCGAAGGGCTGGCGGCGGCTGATGAACGGCGGGATCTCGCCGAGCACCGAGCCGACCTCGTCCAGCGCCGTCGGCAGCGTCTCCGGCTGCGGGACCGGCGGCGCCGGCAGCTGGTGGGTGAACGGCGACTCCTCCGGCAGGTGGAAGTCGGCGGTGAGCGCGAAGATCGTCCGCCCCTGCTGGACGCCCAGCACCCGGCGGGTGGTGAACGAGCGGCCGTCCCTGATCCGGTCGACCTGGTAGACGATCGGCACCCCGGGCATCCCGGGCCGCAGGAAGTAGGCGTGCAGCGAGTGGACCGGCCGGTCGGACGCGACCGTGCGCCCGGCCGCGATCAGCGCCTGCCCGGCGACCTGCCCGCCGAAGACCCGTTGCAGCGACTCCTCCGGGCTGCGCCCGCGGAAGATGTTGACCTCGATCTGCTCCAGATCCAGCAGGTCGACCAACTGGTCCACCGGGTTGCCCATGCCGCGCTCCTCATCGTCGTCCCCGCGCCCATCCTCCCCCACCGGACGGCTTTCCCGCTGGTCAGCTCGCGGGGTTCGCGGGACTCGCGGTCCTCCCCGGGTTCCGCAGCAGGTGGTCGTAGAGGTTGCGGGTCGCGATCTGCACCCGCTGGTCGACCCGACCCGGCTCACTCAGCGCCAGCGGCCAGTAGAACGTCCCGGCGGCGAAGACCATGGTCCCGTGCTCGGTCCGGTAGAGGCTGGTGTTCTGGGTCCGCATCCCGCGCCCCATCTTGTCGGGGTAGGGCGAGGCTGACAGCAGCACCTGGGACGCACTCGGCGGCAACGGCATGGTGTGGTCCCGGCCATCGGCCTCGATCGCGACCAGGTCGGGCAGCTGCTCCCCGTCCTTCACCCCGGCGCCGGCCCACAGCCAGTGGTCCGCGCTGCTCACGACCAGCGGCACCGGCTTGGCCAGCATGCCGTTGTACTGCACGCCCAGCAGCGCCTGCTCGGCCCGGCTGTGGTCCTTGTCCAGCTGCCGCCAGCGTATGGTCGGGCCGTTGGCGTCCGGGGCGGGATCCACGGCCTCCTTGTAGCAGACGACCGTGCGGTTGGCGGTGCCGGCGGCGGAGGGTTCCAGGCGTATCTGGAAGTAGATGTTGTTGGCCGCCAGATAGGCGAGGTGGGTGCCTCCGGCCACCGCCTGCTCGGCGGCGGCGCGCATCGGCGGCGACCAGTACTCGTCGTGGCCGGAGAAGGACAGGACCCGGTGCAGCGCCGGGTCGACCCGGCCCTCGTGCAGGTCCAGGCTGCTGGCGTAGCCGACGTCGTAGCCCTGCTGCTCCGCCCAGCGGATGTACGCCAACTCCAGCTCGAACCAGGTCGGCAGGCCGCTGCCCATGTAGGGGCGGTCGAAGGACACCTGGTACGCACGCTTCAGGTTGGCGCCCCAGACGCCCCGGGTCTTGTAGCCGTAGTAGAGGGGTGCGGCACCCACGACGACGAGCGTCCCCTGCTGCGCGATCACATGATGTTCGTACGAGCCGCACATGATACCCACACGAAGTAAGGAGGCCGTCAGAGATGGCAGTCGGACCGAGCTGGACCAGGCAGCCGGTCACCTGGTTCAGCCGGTGAAGCCGTTCTCGGCCAGGATGCCGTCGATCTTGGCGCGGTGGGCTTCCTCCCAAGCGTCCAGGGACTCCGCCTCCTCCTTGGCCTGCTTGGCGCGGGCGTCGGCGAGCAGTTGCGCCTGGCGGGCGGCCGGGACGACCACGACGCCCTCCTCGTCGGCCACCACGACGTCGCCGGCGTTCACCGTCACTCCGCCGCAGCGCACCGGGCCGTTGAGCGGCTCGACCACCGCCTTGACGCCGGGAACGGGGATGACGCCCCTGGCGAAGACCGGGAAGCCCATCGCGCGGACCTCGGCGAGGTCGCGGATCACCCCGTCGACCACGAACGCGGCGATCCCACGACGACGGGCCACCGCGCAGACGTTCCCCCCGGCGACCGCGTAGTCCAGGTCGCCCGCCTCGACCACGATCACCGAGCCGGGCTCGGCCCGGTGGATGGCCGCGTGCAGCATCAGGTTGTCCCCCGGAGCGCAGCGCACGGTGAACGCCGGACCGGCGACCCGTCCGGCCGAGGCCCACAGCGGGCGGATGCCGATGTCCATGACCTGCTCCCGCCCCAGCAGGTCGGCGAGGGTGGTCGGCGAGATGCCGCTGAATCCGGTGGAGTCGTCCATGTCAGCCGACGCTACCAGCAGGCCCGGGGCTCCCCCGGGGAGGGCTCAGGAGCGGTACGGCAGGGCCGGGACCTCGAAGCAGTCGGTGTCCATGTCCTGCACCTGGGTGACCCAGCCGCCGTTCGCGCCGCCCTGCCAGCGGGCCACGTCCAGGCAGGCCTTCTGCGGGCCGGTCGGCGCGGGCTTCGGGGTGAAGCCGGTGGGGATCAGCAGCCCGTGTGCGTCATAGGGCTGCGGGCGCTGCATGTAGCGGTCCAGGCAGGCCCGGTCCACCTGCGCGCCGCAGGATCCGGCCGCGTCGGCGAACCACTGCGCGGCTGCCCATCCCTCCAGCTCCCACTGGGACAACTTGCCTTCCCTGGAAGGGAAGTAACGCTTCATCGCAGCCCGGAACGCCGCCACCGCCGGGTACCTCACGTCCTCGTAGGAGCGGCTGCCCGAGGTCACCCAGAGCGCGTCCAGGCAGCCGGGCACGGACTGGTAGTCGGCCCCGGCCTGCGCGTTCCAGTTCTGGACGTTCGTCACCTTCGCCGCCACGGTCACCCCCGCCGCGGCCATCGCCTGGCACAGCGCGACATTGCCCCGGGTGTCCATCGCGTCCAGCAGCAACTGCGTTCCGTGCGCCTTCATCTGGGCGGCGACGGCGCCGAAGTTCGGCAGCGCGAAGTCGACCGTCTGGCTCAGCACCTGGTAGCCCTCGGCCTTGAGACCCTGGACCAACTGGGCGGCGTAGCGGGCCGAGTCGGCCTGGTTGTAGGCGACCACGGCGGCGGAGCGCAGCCCGAGCTTCTGGGTGAAGTAGCGGTAGACCTCGGTGGTGGCGTACTGGACGCCGTTCCAGCCGAGCGACTTCCCGTCCCTCGGCTCGCTGCTGCCGCCGATCTGGTAGAGGTGCGGATAGCGGTCGTAGGCGCTGTCGATCGGCTCCCCGCCGATGTCCGGCACGCCCTGGGCGCTGACGTACGGGGCGCCCGCGTAGTCGAGGGCGCTGGTGGCGACCAGGGCGACCACGTGGTCGCGGTCGATCAACGTGTGCACACAGGCCTGGTTTCCACTGCCGCTTCCGCTGTCGTCGCAGGTCACGACCTTGACCTGGCGTCCGCCGATGCCGCCTTTCGCGTTCAGCGCGCGGAAGAACGCCTGTGCGCCGTAGAGCGGCCCGCTGAACGCCTCGGTCCCGAGGACGCTGGAGACCGAGGTGACGATGCCGACGGTGATCGGCGGCAGCGGGCCGCCGCCCGAGGCACTGCCGGAGGCGGCAGCGGCGGGCGGCGCCGTAAAGTCGCGCTCGGGCAGCCGGCTGCCGCAGGCGGCGTTCAGCAGCACGGCCGCGGTGGCGAGCAGCAGCACCATCATCGCTGCCGCACGCGGGCGCTGACGGTGGATCAGGAGCACTGCGCGGGGATGGTGCCGCCGTTGAGCTTGATCAGGCCGCACAGGGTCGCGTCCGCGACCTGCCAGGACCCGCCCGCCAGAACCGACTTGCCGGCCGAACCGGGCAGCGCCGGCGCCCCGCCGACGCAGAGGTTGTAGGTGACGTCGGCAGCGGTCGCACTGGTGAAGCTGACCGTCAGCACGGTCGCGGTGGCCTTCGCGGCCAGCGGGTTCTTGGCGAACGCCTGGAGCACGGGGACGAAGGTGGCGCCGTTCTCCAGCAGTCCGATCTTGGACGCGGAGGGCGTCGCCGGGTCGAAGAACTTCTGGTAGGCGGCGGCGATCTGGGTGGCCGCACCCGCGGTGTCGCTGGGGCCGGTGCCGCTGACCGTCGGCGCCGCGCCGGTGCCGCAGGCGGCCGGTGCGGCGGCAGCGCTGGTGGGCGCCGCGGCCGTGGTCGCGGGCGGCGGGGTGGTGGCGGCGGGCGCGGAGGACGCCCCGGACGACGAACCGCCGCTGCTGCCACAGGCCGTGGCCAGCAGCAGGACGACCGCACCGACGGCGGCGCGCGGGAGGTGCCTCTGAACGCCTGCGGAACCGTATCCCATGGGAACCCTCACCGTCCGAACAAGTAATCTATCTGACGCACCGTCAGCTGCTTCCAAGCTACCCGTTTCGGCGGATGATGGTTCCGTCGCTGCACGCATCGGCGAAAACGTTTGAGGAACGTGACCGTCCGCAACGGCGGTCCGACAGCCCGACAGGGGGTCCCGGTGCCGGCATCACCCAGACCGACGACGAACACTGCTCGGGCAGCGGCAGCAGCGACGGCAGCGGCAGCGGTGCTGCGCGAGCGGCTGGGCTGGATCTGCTGCGCCACCGGGGTCCTGCTCTGCGCGCTCGGCTGGTACGGGGTGTCCGGCGAGCGCTACGCCGCCCGGCAGATCCCCTACCTCGCCTCGGCGACCGCCCCCGGGACCGCCCTGATCGTCGGCGGCACGCTGCTGCTCGCGGCCCGCCGCCGCAACGCGAGGCCGTCCCCGGAGGTCGACCAGATGCAGCGTCAACTAGCGCTGCTCACCCACTTGCTGACCGAGGCCGCAGAGGCGGAACGGGCCGAACGGGCCGAGCAGGCGGGCGACAACGGCGGGCCCGACGCCACCGACAACCTGCCCTGGCTGCTCGCCGTCCCCGGTGGGCGGACCTACCACCGTTCCGACTGCCTGCTGGTGCTGGGCCGCCAGGACCCGGTGCGGCTGCTGAACGGGGACGCCGCCGTCCGCGGCCTCCGGCCCTGCCCGCTCTGCGAACCGCCGGAGGGGGCATGACCGTTCCGCTCCCGGTCGACCTCGCCGTGGCCGGTCTCGCGGTGGGCAGCGCCGCCGCGCTGTCCGGCATCGGCCTGGTGGTCTGCCACCGTGCGACCGGCGTGCTCAATCTGGCCCAGGGCGCGGTGGCCATGGTCACCGCCTACGCGCTGCGGCAGACCGTGGTGGTCTGGCACTGGCCGCGCGCCCTCGCCGCCGCGGTCTGCCTGCTGGTGTTCGCACCGGGGTTGGGCGTGCTGATGGACGTCCTGGTGTTCCGCCGCCTCCAGCGCAGGGAGGCGGGGACCACCGAGACCCTGGTCGCCGGGCTCGGCGTGTTCGTGCTGCTGATCGGGTCGGCGGCGCTGCTCTGGGGGCTGACCCCGCTCACCGACGCGCCCGCGCTGGTCCCGGCCGACCCGCTGCACCTGCCGGGGCTGTCCGGCGGCCCGCGGATCCCGCTCAGCACCGCGGTCGACCTCGGCATCGTGCTGCTGATCGCCGCCGGTGTCGGCGCGGTGAGCCGCTGGACGCCGTTCGGGACGACCTTGCGCGCGGTCGTCGACAACCGCCGACTGGCCGAACTCTCCGGCCTGGACGCGGACCGGGTCTCCTCGGTCGGCTGGGCCTTCGGCGCGTTCACCGCCGGGCTGACCGGCGTGCTGCTGGCCCCCGGCCTCCGGCTGGACCCGTACGGGCTGCCGCTGCTGGTGATGGAGACCCTCGCCGTCGCGGTCGCGGCGGGGCTGCGCAGCCTGCCGCTCGCGGTGGGCACGGCGCTGCTGCTCGGGGTGGGGCAGAGTGAACTGACGGCTGTTCATCCGGCAGGCTGGGGCGGCCCGTTGCTGCAGTCGGTGAGCGCCGACCTGTTTGTGCTGGCGCTGTTGGCAGTGGTGTTCCTGCCCGGCAGACTCGCCCGCGCGAGCGGCACCGCTGCACCGCCCCCGCCGCCGCCGAGCGGGTCCGCTCCCGGCGCCGGCGCCCATGTCGGCCCCGACGCCGTACGGACGCTGCGCCGCGGCGGCTGCGCGGTGCTGTTGCTCGCCCCGCTGGTGCTGCGCGGCAACGACCTCCGTGCGCTGCTGCCGGGACCCGCGCTGGCACTGGTGCTGCTCTCGCTGGTCGTGGTCACCGGCTACGGCGGCCAGATCTCGTTGGGCCAGGCCGGATACGCGGGGCTGGGCGCGCTGCTCACCGGCACCCTGGTCGGCCACGGCCTGCCCGCGCTGCCCGCGCTGCCCGCGCTGCCCGCGCTGCTGGTCGCCGTCGCCGTGGCCGCACCGTTCGGACTGCTGGTCGGCTGGCCCGCGATCCGGCGGCGCGGGCTCGCCCTGGCGCTGACCACCTTCGCGGTCGGCACAGCAATGAGTCGACTTGTCTTTCAACAGCCTTATCTCACTGTCGGCATCCGGCTCGACCGCAGCGGCCCCTGGGCCGACGACCGGGTCTACTACGCCATCGAACTCGCGCTGCTGGCCGTCGCGTTGCTGCTGGTGCGAGCACTGCACCGGGGCCGGACCGGACGCGCGCTGGGTGCGATGCGCGACCACGAACCAGCCGCCTACGCCTCCGGCGTGGAGGTGCCCCGGCTGAAGCTGCTGGCCTTCACCGCGGGTGCGGCGCTGGCAGCCCTCGGCGGCGGCCTGCTGGGACTCGGCGCCCAGGCCTTCGATCCCGATTCCTTCGACCCCGTCCTCGGCCTGCTCTGGTTCGCCGCGGTGGTCGTCTTCGGCACCGGCAGCGCGGCAGGCGCGGTCTTCGCCGCGATGGCACTGACCGCGCTGGACGCAGCCACCTCAACGGGCGTCTCGGCCGCGGCGATCGGCGTACTCGCCCTGCTGCGGGGCCGAGTCAGCCTCGCACGGGCGGTAACGGCCGCGGATGCGGCGGCAACGGGCGCGACGGCCACGGCGGGCGTTCCGGCGAGAGGCGGGGCGGCCGTCTCCGCCGAGGGCCCCGCCGGAGGCCCGGTGCTGCGGTTGAACGCCCTCGGCCTGCGGCTGGCACGGCAGTTCGGCGGAGGCCACGGATGAGCCCCGGCGACGCGCCCCCCGCCACGGGTCTCAGCGGGCAAGCCCTGGTCCGGCGTTACGGTGGGGTGACCGCGTTGGGCGGGGTCTCCATCGACGTTCCGCCCGGCCGCATCACTGCTCTGACCGGTCCCAACGGCGCGGGCAAGAGCACCCTGTTCCGGTGCCTCAGCGGCGCCGAACGCCCTGACGCCGGGCAGGTCCTGCTCGACGGGCGCGACATCACCCGGCTGCCCGAGTACACCCGCGCCCGGCTCGGACTCGCCCGCACCTTCCAGCAGCTCGCCGTGTTCCCCGGCCTCACCGTCGCCGACAACCTCCGCGTCGGCGCGGAGCAGGCCGGACGCCTCGGCCCCCGCGCAGCGGACTTCAGCGTCGCCCGCACCCTGCGCCAACTCGGCCTCGAAGCACTCGCCGACCGCCCCGCCGCCCTGCTCCCCACCGGGACCCTGCGACTGCTCGAACTCGGCCGCGCGCTCGCCGCCGACCCGACGGTCCTGCTCCTGGACGAGCCCGCGGCAGGGCTGGACGCCGAGGAGACCGAACTGCTGGCCGCGCTGCTCAGCGCGCTGGCCGAGGACGGCCGCGCCGTGCTGCTGGTCGAGCACGACCGCGAGCTGATCGACCGGATCGCCCACCGGGTCCACACCATGTCCGCCGGACGGATCGACGCCGCGGTCGAGGCCACCGCAGCAGAGCGTCCCGCAGACGAGGAGCGTGCCACCGCGGAGGAGCGTGCCGCGGATGGGCGTTGAGATCGCGCTGTCCGGAGCGCGGGTCCGCTACGGCCCGCTGGAAGCCCTGCACGGCATCGACCTGCGCATTCCCGCTGCCCGCCGCACGGTCCTGCTCGGGCGGAACGGCGCAGGCCGCAGCACCGCGCTGCATGCCCTGGCGGGCACCGTCCCGCTGTCCGGCGGACGCGTGCTCTGGAGCGACAACAGCGGTCCAGTCGTCGAGGGAACCGGCAGGCGCGGCGCGGCCGACCGCGACATCACCCGCTACGACGCCTACCAGCGCGCACGGCTCGGGATGACCCTGGTCCCGGCGGAACACGCGGTCTTCCCCAACCTCACCGTCGCCGAGCACCTCTCCCGGCTGACCGTGACCGGGAGGGCGACCGCGCTCGACCTCTTCCCCGAGCTGCGGCGGCTGCGCGAGCGCCGGGCCGGCACGCTCTCCGGCGGCGAACAGCAGATGGTCGCGCTGGCGGTGGCCCTCGCCGGACCCTCCCGGTTGCTGCTGCTGGACGAGCCGGGCCGGGGGCTCGCCGAAGCGGTGCTGACCCGGCTGCACGAGGCGCTGGTCGCAGCGGTGGCGGCGGGACGGACGGTGGTCCTGGCGGAGCAGACGCTCCGTCAGCCGACGGCCGGGGTGCCGTCGCCGGACCTGGTCTATGTGCTGCACCGGGGCGAGGTCGCCCTCGTCGGCGAACCCGGCGAGCCGAGGGTCGCCGCGTGGGCGGCGGCGGCCGGGACGGGTCGCGGGACGGCGGACGGGGTCACCGCAGACGGAGGACCGTCCCCGGCAGCAGGACGTCGGGGTCGGCCCCGACGGCAGCCCGGTTGAGCTGGTAGAGGGCGGGCCAGCCGCCCTTGATGTGAAACCGCAGAGCGAGGGCGGACAACGTGTCCCCGACCCGGACGGTGTAACGCGCGGGCGGCGCGGGGGCCGGGACAGGCGCGGGGGCGGGAGCGGGCACGGGCCGGGGCACAGGCGTCGGCACGGGCTTGGGCACGGGCGTCGGCGTCGGCTTCGGCGTCGGCTTCGGCGTCGGCTTCGGCGTCGGCTTGGGCGCAGGCTTCGGCACCGATGTCGGCGCGGGCTTGGGGACAGGCTTCGGCGTCGGCACCGGCTCAGGCTTGGTAGACGTCGGCGAAGGCTTCGGCGTCGGCTTGGGCGCAGATGTCGGCACAGGCTTCGGCGTGGGCTTGGGCGCAGACGTCGGCGAAGGTTTCGGCACAGGCTTCGGCGTCGGCTTGGGAATCGGCGCCGGTACTGGCTTCGGCTTCGGCTTGGGCGCGGGCTTCGGGGGCGTGAGGAGGCCGAGCTGCCTCGCGCAGGCGGGCCACGCCTCCCACCCCTGCTGAACCAGGATTCGTTCCGCCACCGCGATCTGCTGACTTTTGGTGGCCAGGTCCGGCCGGGTCGCATAGGACCGGCCCCCCGCTCCGTTCCAGGTCGCGAGCGAGATCTGGACACCGCCGTAGTAGCCGTTCCCGGTGTTGATCTTCCAGTTCCCGCTGCTCTCGCACAGGGCGAGCCGGTCCCAGGTGTCGACGGACGTCCGTCCCTCCGCGTCCCATGGCGGCACCGCGCCTGCCAGGGCGACCGTGATCACGACGACGAGCAACCTCATCCGTATAGCCACGGCACAGGACGCTAGATCCGTTAATCACATAAACAGATCAACCGACTTTGTGACACGCCGTCATGTCACACGGACGGCGGCACGGCACCCCGGTCCCACCGGAGTGCCGTGCCGCCACCGAATGCATTCGTTCGTGCGTCAGCCGATCGAGAGAACCTGGCCCGGGAAGATCAGGTCCGGGTCGGAGCCGACCGTGCTGGTGTTCGCCGCGTACAGGCTCTGCCAGGACTCGCCGTTCGCCGCGGCGATGCTGCCCAGAGTGTCACCGGACTGCACCGTGTAGCTGCTGCCGCTGCCACCGGACGACGGCGCGGCGGAGTCGCTGCTGTAGCTGGACCCGCTGCCCGACGAGTCCGAAGAGGAGCTCGAAGAAGAGGAGGAGGACGACGAGGACGAGGACGACGAAGACGACGAGGACGTGTCCACGCTGGCCGCCGCGCCGCCCTGGCTCAGGCCGGCCTGGGGCCCGCACACCGGCCACGCGCTGGGGCCCTGCGCGGCGAGGACCTTCTCGGCCACCGCGATCTGCTGGCCCTGGGTCGCCTGGTCGGCGCTGGACGCGTACTGCGTGCCGCCGTAGGCCGCCCAGGTGGAGGCGTCGAACTGCAGGCCGCCGTAGTAGCCGTTGCCGGTGTTGATGCTCCAGTTGCCGGTGCTCTCGCACTGCGCGACCGCGTCCCAGGTGGAGACGGGCGCGGCGGACGCCGCGGTGGCGCCCAGCAGACCGGCGACGGGGGCGGCGACCACGACGCCGGCCAGGGCCACGGCGCGCAGACGCGTCTTCTTCTGGCCGCCCTCGGTGGCGGCGGTGCGGACGGCGTCGTTCTCGCGGCGGAAGATCATGAACTACCTCTCGACAGCCCCGGCCGCGACGGACGACACGTGGGCAGCGCGCAGCAAAGACGCGCGGCCCACCCTGTCGTCGGCACGGTCCGCCGGGGCGGACGGCGGCACAGGCGTGCCCACCGGAGTCCGCCCCGGCACCCCCACTCGCCGCCGACCTGTCCTGCGGCGGCGGGCACAGCCCCTCGGCGCGAACCGGGGAACCTGCGGAGGAGGGTGAGTTCCGGGTGGTGCTCGTTGCACCGGTGTCCGAACGTAGGCAACTCCCGCCGCGGGTCCAAACAGATGTGAATCGCCGCAGCTCAAAGCCACGTTACCGCTGGTAATGATCTGTCAATCGGGCATCCTGTGACCGAATTCAACCGATTTGGTCAAGATCGACATGGATTTACGTGTTCTGAACCACAACTCCATCCGAGTGAACTGGACCACATTGTCAACGGACCGTCACGACTGACCAGCGCATTGTCAGTCTGCCGGGCCTCGGGCGCCGACCCGACCGCCCCCGACCGTGACCCGGAGCACACCCGATCCGTTTGTCATCACGGCTGGAACACACATGCCAGACCCTGATGACCCAAGGAGTGTCCGTGCCGCGCTTGATCGACGTCAGCGACGAGGTCCGTGCCGAGATCGGCGACGACGAGGCAGACCGTCTGCTGACCGGAGTGACCGCCCCCGACCGGTACGACTGCACCCACTGCCGCGCGCCCGGCGACGTCAACCAGGAGTCGACCGCCACCGTGCTCTTCGTCGGCGAGGAGACAGCGGTGCTCGCCTTCGCGCACGCGCGCTGCATTCCGTCCCAGGTGGTCCCGGTCGCCGAGGAACAACTGCTGGGCGCCGTACGGAGCATCAGCCAGGCCCCGGCCGGGACCCCGGTCCCGCCGCAGGACGCACACCAGGCCCCGCACCAGGCCGCCTACCAGGCCCCGCCGCAGGACCAGCAGTACCAGCAGGCGCACCAGACTCACCAGGCGCAGCAGGAGCAGGCCCCGCCGCAGGCCCCGCGCCCGGCCTCCCCGAGCCCGCAGGACGCCGCCGTCCTCGGCGTGACCTGCGGGCTGGTGCTCAGCCAGAGCGGACCCTTCGCGGGCGTCCCGCGCGCCGCGCTGGTGGTGGAGCCGACCGGTCCGGTCGGCCGTCCCGGCGACCCGGCCGGGACGGACAGCTTCGCTGCCATGCTGCTGGAGAACGGTTTCGGCCAGGTCCTCGACGTCGAGCAGTCGCCGGTCCAACTCCCGGGCTGGTCGGTACTGATGGCGATGGGCCAGCTGCACGCGATCCTGCAGCCGGCCCAGGGCGGCGGCACCACCGCCTGGTGGCAGGCGCACCAGCCGCTGCAGGTCACCGAGGCCTGGCGCTCCGCCGCCGCCCGACAGGGCGAGGTGGTGATGTACGCGGCGCCCGCCGGCAGCGTCGGCCGCCAGCCGCGCGAGGACCTGCTGCGCAGCGCGATGGACGGTGCGGCCAGGAACGGTCTGCTGGTCGGCGCGGTGATGCCGCTCGCGGGGACCTGAGAGAACTCATCGCGCTCTCACCCGCAGCCCGCATCCCGCCGGGCGTCCGGTCGTTGGCCATGGCGTGCAGACCTATAACTCCTTCCCCCCGCCCCGCTGGGCCGACGACCGCCTCCCCCCGATGCAGAGCGTCCCGCTGCCCTCACCCCGCTCGTACGAGCCGGAGCCGCCCTCGGCGACTCCCGTCTACGACGCGCTGTACGCGGAGTTCCGGCGGCTGTTCCGTGCCCTCCCCGGGGACCGCAGCGGCGAGGAGGATCTGTACTTCACCGGCTTCGGCCGGCGCTACCCGACCGCCCCGGCCTCGGCGGCGCCCATGGCCCCGGTGACTCCGGCCGCCCCGACCGTCCAGACCGCCGGCGGGTACGCCGCCGCGTCCGGCGGCATGGGTCGGCACCGCGGCTACCTGGCCCTGCCGCCCGGCCGCGGCTGAGTCGGCGGCCTGCCGCACCGCGGCCGGGATGCCCTGTCGCGACACCGGGTCGGGATGTTGGAATGGCGGGAGTAGCGGGGGCCGATCAGTCCCCGCGCCCGAAGACCGAACCATTCCGCAGAGGACGCACCTGTGCCGCTGACCGACCTCAGTTACGACGAACTCATGCTGTACCGGCCCGAGTTCACCGCCCCGGCCGACTTCGACGAGTTCTGGCGGCAGACCCTGGCCGAGGCCCGCGGCCACACCGCGCCGCCGGTGGCGGTCCCGGTGGCCGACTCGCTGCTCAGCACCGTCGAGGTCTTCGACGTCCGCTTCCCCGGCTGGAACGGGGAGCCGGTCGCGGCCTGGCTGCTGCTGCCCCGGGGGGCCGAGGGCTCGCTGCCGACGATCGTGAAGTACATCGGCTACAGCGGCGGACGCGGCCTGCCCACCGACCACCTGGTGCCGCCCAGCGCCGGGTACGCGCACCTGGTGGTGGACACCCGCGGCCAGGGCCACGCCACCCCGGACCACGGCGTGGGCGGCGGCACCCAGTGGGTCGAGGGGTTCATGACCCGCGGCATCGAGGACCCCCGGCACCACTACTACCGGCGGCTGATCACCGACTGCGTCCGCGCGGTGGACGCGGCCCGGCAGCTGCCGCGGGTCGATCCGGACCGGATCGTGGTGGCCGGGGCCAGCCAGGGCGGCGGTCTGTCCCTGGCCGTCGCCGGACTCGCCCCCGAGCTGGTCGCGGCGACCCTGCCGGACGTGCCGTTCCTGTGCGACTACCGGCGCGGCGCGGAGATCGCCGGGATGGGCCCGTACGTCGAGGTCGCCGAGTACCTGTGCCGGCACAGCCGCAACGAGGTCGAGCGGACCTTCGCCACCCTCGGCTACTTCGACGGGGTGCACTTCGCCCGCAGGGCGACCGCGCCCGCACTGTTCAGCGTGGGCCTGATGGACCCCATCTGCCCACCGTCAACGGTGTTCGCCGCGTACAACCGCTACGCGGGCGAGGACCGGGAGATCACCGTCTGGCGCTTCGCCGACCACGGCGGCGGCTACGGCGACGCGGTGCCGGTCCAGCTCCAGTGGCTCCGTGACCACGGCCTCAGCCCCGCCCAGCCCTGAACGGCCGGACGGGGCCCCACCGCGGTGGGGCCCCTTCCGCTCGGTCTGCGGACTACTTCTTACGGCCGCGCTTCTCCCGCACCCGGACGCTGATCGAGATCGGCGTGCCGACGAAGCCGAACTCCTCGCGCAGCCGCCGCTCGACGAAGCGGCGGTAGCCCGCCTCGATGAAGCCGGAGGCGAACAGCACGAACCGGGGCGGCTTGGCGCCCGCCTGGGTGCCGAACAGGATGCGGGGCTGCTTGCCGCCGCGGACCGGGTGCGGGTGCGCCGCGACCAGCTCGCCGAGGAAGGCGTTGAGGCGCGCGGTGGGGATCCGGGTCTCCCAGCCCTCCAGCGCGGTCTCGATCGCCGGGACCAGCTTCTCCATGTGACGGCCGGTCAGCGCGGAGACGTTGACCCGGGGCGCCCACTGGACCTGGACCAGGTCCTGCTCGATCTCGCGCTCCAGGTAGTAGCGGCGCTCCTCGTCGATCTGGTCCCACTTGTTGTAGGCCACCACGACGGCGCGGCCGGACTCGACCGCCATCGAGATGATCCGGGTGTCCTGCTCGGCCAGGGTCTCGCTGGCGTCGATCAGGACGACCGCGACCTCGGCCTTCTCCAGCGCGGCGGCGGTGCGCAGCGAGGCGTAGAAGTCCGCGCCCGCGGTCTGGTGCACCCGGCGGCGGATACCGGCCGTGTCGATGAACTTCCAGGTCTTGCCGCCGAGCTCGATCAGCTCGTCGACCGGGTCGCGGGTGGTCCCGGCGACCTCGTTGACGACGACCCGGTCCTCCTTGGCCACCTTGTTCAGCAGGCTGGACTTGCCGACGTTGGGACGCCCGATCAGCGCGACCCGGCGCGGGCCGCCGATCGCCTCGCCGCCGAAGCGCTGCTCCGGCGCGGGCGGCAGCTTGGCCAGGATGGCGTCCAGCAGGTCGCCGGAGCCGCGGCCGTGCAGGGCGGAGACGCAGTACGGCTCGCCCAGGCCCAGCGACCAGAGCATCGCCGCGTCGGCCTCGCCGGAGAGCCCGTCCACCTTGTTGGCGCAGAGCACCACCGGCTTGCCGGACTTGCGGACCAGCTTGACCAGCGCCTCGTCGGCGTCGGTGGCGCCGACCGTGGCGTCCACCACGAACAGCACCGCGTCGGAGCTCTCGATGCCGACCTCGGCCTGCGCCGCGACCATGGCGTCCAGACCGAAGACGTCCAGCTCCCAGCCGCCGGTGTCGACGATCTGGAAGCGGCGGCCGTTCCAGGTGGCCTCGTAGCGGACCCGGTCGCGGGTGACGCCCGGCTTGTCCTCGACGACCGCCTCGCGGCGGCCGATGATCCGGTTGACCAGGCTCGACTTGCCGACGTTGGGGCGGCCGACGATGGCCAGGACCGGCAGCGGTCCCGAATCCGGGTCCAGGTTGCCGATGTCCTCCGGGTCGAAGCCCTCCTCGGCGGCGATCGCCATGAACTCGGCGTAGTCCGCCGGGTCCATCTCGCCGTGGCCGGCGTTGCCGCCGACGGTCTCGTTGCTCATGGTGCGGTGCCAACTCTCGTTCGTGTTCGCCCGGGAGGGGCGCGCAAAGCTCATGGACGGTGCGGGGAGCCGGGACGGCCGTGCCGACGCCTGCCGTTGGACGGTGCCGGGGCTAGGCGTGCACGCGCTGGCGCACCAGTCCCAGGATGTGCGTGATGACCTCTTCCGGCTCCATCGCGCTGGTGTCGACCTCGATCGCGTCGTCGGCCTTGGCCAGCGGCGAGGTGGCGCGGCCCGAGTCGGCCGCGTCGCGGCGCTCGATGTCGGCCAGGATCGCCGCGATCTGCTCGGGACCGGTCACCCCGAGCTGCGCGGCCCGGCGGACCGCCCTGATGCCCGCGGAGGCGGTCAGGAAGACCTTCAGATCGGCGTCGGGGAACACCACGGTACCGAGGTCGCGGCCCTCGGCGACGATCCCGACCGGGGCCTCCTCGGCCGAGTGGCGCTGCAGATCCACCATCCGGACCCGGACCTCGGGGACGGCGGAGACCGCGGAGACCGCGGCGGTGACCGCGGCCCCGCGGATCGGCCCGGAGACGTCCACCCCGTCGACGGTGATGGTCGGGCCGCTCGCGTCGGTGCCGGACAGGATCACCGGCTTGGCCGAGGCCAGCGCGACGGCGTCGGCGTCGTCGACGTCCACGCCGTTCTGCAGCAGCCAGTGCGTCATCGCCCGGTACATCGCGCCGGTGTCGAGGAAGCTGAGGCCGAGCCGGGCGGCGATCTCGCGGGAGACAGTGGACTTGCCGGTGCCGGCCGGACCGTCGAGGACGACGATCATCGGAGCATCCGAACGGTCGGCGCCACTCGGTGCGGTGTCCTGGGCCACGGCGAAGGTCCTTCTCTCGGCTACGGCCGGGCGCGGCCGGGGTACGGCTGGGCTCGGCGGGGTCTCTCCGTCAAGGTTACCGGTCCGAGCGCACTCGCCAGCCCCGCTCCTGCAGCGCGGACGTGAGCCCCACCACAGCCGAGGGCGCGACCATCAGCTGGACCAGGCCCGCCTGCAGCCCGGTGGAGTGCTCGATCAGCACGTCCTCGATGTTGACCCCGGCCCGTCCGGCCTCGGCGAAGAGGCGGGCCAGCTCGCCCGGCTGGTCGCCGATGAACACGGCGACGGTCTCGTACCGGGTCGGCGGGGCGCCGTGCTTGCCGGGGATCCGGGACCGGCCCGCGTTGCCGCGGCGCAGCACGTCCTCGACCGCTCGGGCGCCCTCCTCCCGCTTGGCCTCGTCCGCGGCCTCGATCGCGCGCAGCCCGGCGACCGCGCCGCCCAGGTCGGCGGCCAGCTCCTCCAGGATGTCGGCGACCACCCCGGCGTTGGCGCTGAGGATCTCCACCCACATCCGGGCGTTCGACCCGGCGATCCTGGTGGTGTCCCTGATCCCGGGCCCGGCCAGCCGCACCGCGTTCTCCTCGGCGTGCTCCAGCCGGGCGGCGACCAGGCTGGCCAGCACCTGCGGGGTGTGCGAGACCAGGGCCACGGCGCGGTCGTGCGCGGCGGCGTCCATCACCACCGGGACCGCCCCGCACAGCGCGACCAGCTCAAGCGCGGCGTTGAGGGTGTCGGTGTCGGTGTCGGCGGTCGGAGTGAGCACCCAGGTCCGGCCCTCGAACAGGTCCGCACGGGCCGCGAGCGGGCCCGAGCGCTCGGCCCCGGCCATCGGGTGGCTGCCGATGTAGTGCACGGTGTCGCAGCCGAGCGCGGCGATGTCCTGCCGCGGCCCGGCCTTCACGCTGGCGACGTCGGTGTAGCTGCGGGCCAGCCCCTCCCGCTGGGCGGCGGCCAGCACCCCGGCGATCAGCGGCGGCGGCACGGCGATGACGGCGAGGTCGACCGCCCCCTCCGGCTCGTCCACCGTCCCGGCGCCGAGCGAGGCGGCGGTCCGCGCGGCGTCCGGGTCGGTGTCCCGCAGGTGCACCGTTATCCCCCGCGCGGTCAGCGCGAGGGCGGCGGAGGTCCCGATCAGTCCGGTGCCGATCACTACGGCGGTACGCATGGCTGGCTACGTCCTTCGGTGCGGCGGGGGGTGGGTGCCGGGGGGCGCGGGTGCGGGGCTGAGGGAAGCCCGTGGAGACGGCTCGTCCCATGATTCCGCATCCCCACCCGCATCTGCGACACCGTTTCCCCGTTCCGTCACCCCGGTCGGCGGACACGCGGGCGGCCGGCGGCCGGGAACATCGGCGGCCTCCGGCGGATCGGGTCGGGGCGCAGGCCGACCCGAGCGGCCGGAGCAGCGGGGGGAGGAAGCAGGCGGAGCGCTCCCCCTCGAAGCGCCCCACCCGCAGGTCCTGGCCGGTCACACTAATCCGGCCGACCGCGGTGCGACATCGCCGGTCCACCGGTCGAGACGCGATCACCGCCGCCGACGCGGCCGGCCGTGCCGCCCCGGCCCACCCGCTGGGTCGTGGCGATGCAGGCCAGCACCAGCGCCGCCGCGACCGGCGCCGACACCGGGAGGTGCTCGCCGAGCAGCAGCACCGACCAGAGCAGGGTCAGCGACGGCTGCGCCAACTGGAGCTGACTGGCGCGCGGGACGCCGATCGCCGCCATCCCCCGGTACCAGACCACGAACCCGCCGAACTGCGACACCGCGGAGAGGTAGGCGAGCCCGGTCACCGCGTGCGCCGTCAGCCGCACCGGCTCGGCCGCGAGACCGGCTCCCGCCGTCACCGCGGTCACCGGCAGCGCGGCGACCGCGGCCCAGCCGATGACCTGCCAGCCGGGCATCTCCCGGGCCAGTCGGCCGCCCTCGGCGTAGCCGAGCGAGCACACCAGCAGCGCGCCGAGCAGGAACAGGTCCGCCGTGGTCGGCCGCCCGTGGTTCTGGCCCAGCGCGAACACCACCACGACCAGCGCCCCGGCCAGCGCCGCGGCCCAGAACCAGGGCGACAGCCGGGTCCGGTTCAGCCCGGCCGACGCGGCGGCGGTGGCCAGCGGCAGCAGGCCGATCACCACGGCCGAGTGCGCGGAGCTGGAGGTCTGCAGGGCGAGCGTGCTGAGCAGCGGGAAGCTGACGACGCAGCCCAGCGCCACCGCGAACAGTCCGCGCCAGTGCCGTCGGGCGGGCACCGGCACCCGTCCGGCCCGCAGGCAGGCCAGCGCGATCAGGGCGGCGAGCACGCCGCGGACACCGGTCACCGTCCACGGGCCGAGGCCGTGGCCGCCGTCCAGGGCCCAGTCGGTGGCCGGGAAGGTGAAGGAGAAGGCGAGGACGCCCAGCCCCGCGAAGACCGTCCCACTGCTACCACTGTTACGAAGAACGGCAGTAGCGCTATCATGTTCTCTCATGAACGAGCGTAGCAGTGTGGCCCAGCTCGCGGAATCCCTGCGCCGCGAGCTGCGGCACTACCCGGACGGCCGGATGCTCCCGTCCAGCCGGGCGCTAATGGGCCAGCACCGGGTGAGCCCGGGTACGGTCTCCCGTGCCATCGCCGTCCTCGCCGCCGAGGGGCTGGTGGTCTCCCGCCCCGGCGCGGGCGTCTTCCGGGTCCGCCCGCACGGCAGCGCTACCGGTGAAGCCGGTGACCTCTCCTGGCAGCAGGTAGCGCTGAGCGCGGCCACCGGTGCGGCACCGGGCCCGCGGGCGCTGGACGCCTCCGGCGTGCTGGCCACCCTGACCGTGCCGCCCGCGGACGTGATCGACCTGGCCGGCGGCTATCTGCACCCCTCGCTGCAACCGGAACGCGCCCTCGGCGCCGCCCTGGCCCGAGCCGGCCGCCGTCCGGGGACCTGGAGCCGTCCCCCGGTCGAGGGCCTGCCCGAGCTGCGGGCCTGGTTCGCGGCCGACATCTCGGGCCCGGCCCACACCCTCGGCCCGGCCGACGTGCTGGTCACCGCGGGCGGGCAGAGCGCGCTCAGCACCGCCCTGCGCGCCCTCGCGCCGCCCGGAGCGCCGGTGCTGGTCGAGTCGCCGACCTACCCGGGGCTGCTCGCCATCGCCCGCGCCGCCGGGCTGCGCCCGGTGCCGGTCCCGGTGGACGCCGACGGGGTGCGGACCGACCTGCTCGCCGACGCCTTCGCCGCGACCGGCGCCCGGCTGTTCGTCTGCCAGCCGCTGTTCCAGAACCCGACCGGGGCGGTACTGGCGCCGCAGCGGCGGATCGAGGTGCTGCGGATCGCCCGCGCCGCCGGGGCCTTCGTGGTCGAGGACGACTTCGCCCGCCAACTGGTCCACTCGGACGCGCCGCCGCTACCGCTGCCGCTGGCCGCCGCCGACCCGGACGGCGTGGTGGTGCACGTCCGCTCGCTGACCAAGGTGTCCTCGCCCAGTCTGCGGATCGCCGCGGTCAGCGCGCGCGGCCCGGCGCTGGAGCGGCTTCGCACGCTCCAGGCGGTGGACAGCTTCTTCGTCCCCCGCCCGCTCCAGGAGACCGCGCTGGAGCTGGTCGCCGCCCCCGCCTGGCGCACCCATCTGCGCCAGGTCGCCGACGCCCTGCGGGAGCGCCGGCAGAGCCTGGCGGCCGGGCTCGGCGAACAGCTCCTCCCCCGCCCGCTCCCGTACGGGGGCTACCACCTCTGGCTGCGCCTCCCGGACGGCGCCGACGAGACCGCGCTCACCGCCGCCGCGCTGCGGGCCGGGGTCGCGGTCACCCCGGGGCAGGCCTACTTCCCGGCCGAGCCGCCGTCCCCGCACCTCCGGGTCAGCTACGCCTGCGCCGCCGGACCGCAGCAACTCGTGGACGGCGGACGGCTGCTGAGCCAGGTGCTCAGAGCACCCGCAGCTCGCGCGGGGTCAGATTGAGGCGGCGTCCACCGGATCCGGTGCAGACCGCGATGTCCTCGATCCGGGCGCCGTACCGCCCCGGCAGGTAGATGCCGGGCTCGATCGAGAACGCCATCCCCGGCTCCAGCGGACGGGCCGAGCCGGAGACGATGTAGGGCTCCTCGTGCGTCTCCAGGCCGATCCCGTGGCCGGTGCGGTGGATGAACCGGTCGCCGTAGCCGGCCTCGGTGATCAGGTCGCGGCCGACCGCGTCCAGCTGCTCGGCGGTGATGCCGGGACGCACCGACGCGCACTGCGCGGTCTGCGCCGCCAACAGCACCTCGAAGGCCCGCAGGTAGTCCGCCGGGGCCTGGCCCACGCAGTAGTTCCGGGTGGAGTCCGAGCAGTAGCCGGACGGCATCGTCCCGCCGATGTCGACCACCACCGGGTCGCCCGCCTCGATCACCCGGTCCGACACCTCGTGGTGCGGGCTGGCCCCGTTGGGGCCCGAGCCGACGATGACGAAGTCGACGGTGGCGTGCCCGGCCGCGACGATCGCGTCGGCGATGTCGGCGGCCACCTCGCGCTCGGTCCGCCCGGCCCGCAGCCAGTCGCCGACCGCGTCATGCACCGCGTCGATCGCGGCCCCGGCCTCCCGCAGCGCCTCGACCTCGGCGGCCGACTTGCGCATCCGCAGCTCCGCCAGCACCTCCCCGGCCAGCGCCTGCTCCGCGCCCGGCAGCGCGGCCCGGAACGCGAGCACCTTCTCCGCCCACATGTGGTTGTCGAGCCCGACCCGCCGCAGCGCCCCGCCGGACGGCAGCCGCGAGGCCACCAGCGCGTAGGGGTCGTCGGTCTCCTGCCAACCGACGATCTCGATCCCGAGCCCGCCCACCGGCGACGCCTCCGCCGCGGGCTGCTCCAGCAGCGGGACCACCAGGAACGGGTCACCGCTCGCGGGCGCGACCAGGCAGGTCAGCCGCTCCAGCGGCAGCGCCTGGTACCCGGTCAGATACCGCAGGTCCGGTCCTGGCGACACCAGCAGGGCATCGAGCCCGGCCTCGGCCGCAGCCTGCTGCGCACGCTCGATCCGGTCGGCGGGGTACAACTCAGCGTCATGGGCCATGGCAGCAGTCCATCACGCCCGGCGCGGCGACGCGATCGACGCCCTGCCCGGCTCGCCCTTCGCCGCCGACCAGCGCTACTGCCGTCCGCCGAGCGCGCCGATCCCGCCGGGCGAAAGGATCTCGGCCACTCGGCGGGCGACCTCGGCCGGGGTCAGCCCGTCCGTTTCGATGACATGGTCGGCCGGTGTCTGCTGAGCCGAAGCGTATTGACCCCGGTAGAAGTCAGTGACCTGGCCCCGCTCCGGATCGGCCTCGAAACGCCGGCGCCACGCTTCCGGCGAGGCGCGCAGCTGGACCGACACGGTCGTCACGGCCGGCGGCAGCAGCCCGGCGACCAGGCGATGCATCTCGGCGGACTGGAACACCCAGGTGATCAGCAGGACGTCGACCCCGGCTCGCGCCGCGTTGTCGGCCACGGCCCGCAGATTCGCCTCCACCAGGGCCCTCGTGCGCGCGTCGACCCGCCACGGCCGGTGGAACCACAGGTCGTCCACATCGACCCACTGGACCAGGCCCGGCCCCCGCTCGGCCAACCGCATCACCTGCCGAGCCGCCGTGGACTTGCCGACACCGGGAACCCCGCCCACCATCACTACGCGCACCGGCCCACGCTATGCGCCCCCGAATCCCCCACGCCACCGAATTCGGCCGCCGCACAACACAGCCCCAGCGGGTCGTCCAGCAGAGCGTGCCCCGCCCCGTCGTCCGCCTTCGAGATCACTTGTGAGCGCCGGGAGGGAACGGTACAACTGGGAGATGCTTCTCCACCTCACGACGCTGGACGGCTGGCTGGCGCACCCCGACCGCCCCTACGCCACGGCCTCGCTGGCGCTGGAGGGCTTCATCCACTGCTCCCCCGGCGAGGCCGAGGTACTGGCCGTCGCCAACGAGCGGTTCGGGCATACCCCGGGGCCGCTGATGGTCCTGCTGATCGACGAGGAGCTGCTCGACTCCCCGGTCCGCTGGGAGGCCGCCGCGCCCACCCCGCCGCCGGGCACCGCGCCCACCGTCCTGTTCCCGCACATCTACGGCCCGGTCAACCGGACCGCCGTCGCCGGGATGCTGGAGGTCGGACGGGACGCCGCGGGCCGCTGGGCCACCCTCGCCGCCTGGAGCTGACCACCCGTCAAGCCGAGGACAGCGGGCGGGGGCCGGCCCTGACCCCGGCCCCCGCCCCGCCCCCGGACCGACGCCGCGTCACATGTGCACGGCCGCCGGGGCGTCCGGGTCCACGGTGACCTTGCCGCGGCGGTAGAGCACCGCGGCGACCAGCATCCCCGCCGCGAACAGCCCGGCGGACCACCAGTACGCGGTGGCGTAGCTGTGCAGCTGCGCCTGGGCCAGCACCTCCGGGGTGTGCGGACGGGAGGCCGCGTAGGCGGTGGCGGCGCTGGCTGCCAGGGTGTTCAGCAGCGCGGTGCCGATCGAGCCGCCGATCTGCTGCATGGTGTTGACCGCCGCCGAGGCGACCCCGGCGTCCTCCGCGCCGATCCGGTCCGTGGCCAGGCTCATCGCCGGAGGCAGCACCAGGCCGAGGCCGAGGCCGGTGAGCAGCAGCGCGGGCAGCACATTGGCCGCGTAGGTGCTGTGCAGGCCGAGGCCGGTGAGCATGGCCATGCCGCCGGCCGCCATCGCCATCCCGAGCGGGACCACCGGCTTGGGCCCGAACCGCGGGATCAGCGAGATGGTGGAGAGCTGCGCGGTGACCACCAGCGCGCCGATCATCGGCAGGAAGGCGAGGCCGGTGTTGACCGGGGTGTAGTGCAGCGACACCTGGAGGTAGTAGGTCAGGAACAGGAAGACCCCGAACATCCCGGCCCCGGAGATCGCCACCACCAGGAAGGACGCGCCGCGGTTGCGGTCGAGCAGGACCCGCAGCGGCAGCAGCGGGTGCGCGGTGCGGGTCTGCCACCAGGCGAACAGCGCCAGCAGCACGCCGCCCGCGGCCAGGAAGCCCCAGGTCTGCGGCGAGGACCAGTGGTGCGACTCGGCGTTGGAGAAGCCGTAGACCAGGCCGAACAGTCCGGCCGAGACCAGCAGGGTGCCGGGCAGGTCCAGCTTGGGACGGTTGGCGGGGGCGCCGCGCCGCAGGAACATCACGCCGCCGGCCAGCGCGAACACCGCGAAGAAGAGGTTCACGTAGAGGGTCCAGCGCCAGCTGAGGTGCTCGGTGAGCACACCGCCGAGCAGCAGGCCGATGCCGCCGCCCGCGCCCGCGATGGCGCCGAAGATGCCGAAGGCCTTGGCCCGCTCCTTGGCGTCGGTGAAGGTGGTGTTGAGCAGCGACAGCGCGGCCGGGGCGAGCATCGCGCCGAAGAGGCCCTGCAGCGCGCGCCCGGTGACCAGCACCTCGAAGTTCCCGGCGGCGCCGGCCAGCGCGGAGGCGGCGGCGAAGCCGCCCACGCCGACCAGGAAGACGATCTTGCGGCCGATCAGGTCGGCCAGCCGTCCGCCGATCAGCAGCAGGCTGCCGAAGGCGAGTGAGTACGCGGTCACCACCCACTGCCGGTCGGCGTCCGAGAAGCCCAGCGCGTGCTGCGCCGAGGGCAGGGCGATGTTCACCACGGTCGCGTCGAGGACCACCATCAGCTGGGCGAGGCCGATGACGGCCAGCACCCACCAGCGGTGTGCGGGAGCTGGCTCCACGCCGGGCGGGGTGTCGACGTGGGCGTCGACGGAGGTCTGGGTCATGGCTTCTCTCCGAACGAAACGGTTTCGTACGGAGGCAGCTTATGTCGCGATCTATCGAAACGCAACCGTTTCGATAGATCCGCGGGTCAGACCCTGACGCCGAACGCGGGCAGCACCACCGCGTCGATGTAGCGGGTCAGGTAGTCGGCGTCGGCGAAGCTGTCCTCCAGGACCTTCCGCGCCATCAGCGCCCCGACCATGGTGTGCGCGAAGAACTCGATCGCCGGCGCGTCCTCGCGCACCTCGCCGCGCTCCACCGCGCGCCCCAGCAGCACGGCGAGCCGGGCCAGTTCCGGGTCGATCAGCATCTCCCGCAGCGCCGCCGCCAGGTCGGCGTTGCTGTGCGCGGCATGGCCCACCGCGCTCATGAACACCGTGTCCTGCTCGGCGCCCTCGCCGATGGTCCGGGCCAGCTCGTGCAGGTCGCCGCGCAGGCTGCCGGTGTCGATGTCGTCGGCCACCGGCGGCCTGCTGTGCCGCATCGCGGCGGCGACCAGCTTGGGCTTCCCCTCCCACTGCCGGTACAGGGTCGCCTTGCTGGACCTGCTGCGAGCCGCGACGGCGTCCATGGTCATCGCCTCGTAGCCGACCTCGCGGACCAGGTCGATCACGGCCTGGTACAGCTCGGCCTCCCGCTCGTCGCTGAGGCGGGTACGGCGCACCGTCGCGGTCATCTCACGCTCCCGCGCCCTACAGGCCGACGGACTTCATCAGCTGGCCGACCTCGGGGTTGGTGAGGCGGCGCAGCCAGCCGGACTTCTGGTCGCCCAGCGGGATCGGCCCGAACTGCACCCGGACCAGCTTCTCCACCGGGAAGCCCACCTCCGCCAGCAGCCGCCGCACGATGTGCTTGCGGCCCTCGTGCAGGCTGATCTCGACCAGGTAGTTCTTGCCGACGTTCTGGACCACCTTGAAGCTGTCCGCGCGGGCCCAGCCGTCCTCCAGCTCGACGCCCTTGGCCAGCTGCTTGCCCAGGTCGCGCGGGATCGGGCCCTGGATCGCGGCCAGGTAGGTCTTCTGGATGCCGTACTTGGGGTGGGTCAGCCGGTGCGCCAGCTCGCCGTGGTTGGTGAGCAGGATGATGCCCTCGGTCTCGGTGTCCAGGCGGCCGACGTGGAACAGCCGGGTCTCCCGGTTGTTCACGTAGTCGCCGAGGCACTGCCGCCCGTCCGGGTCCTCCATCGTGGCGACCACGCCGACCGGCTTGTTCAGCGCGAAGAACAGGTACGACTGGGTGGCCACGGTCAGGCCGTCCACCTTGATCTCGTCGTGCTGCGGGTCGACCCGCTTCCCCTGCTCGCGCACCCGCTCGCCGTTGACCTCGACCCGGCCCTGCTCGATCAGCTCCTCGCAGGCGCGGCGGCTGCCCATGCCGGCCCGCGCCAGCACCTTCTGCAGCCGCTCGCCCTCGGGCTCGCCGTGCGTCTTCGGCAGCTTGGTCTGCGGCTTGTCGTGGCGGGCCCGGACCGCGTCCTCCACCTTGGCCTGCAGCTCGCGCGAGCGCACCGGCTTGGCCGGGCCGCGCCTGGCGCCCGCGCCGCCGCCGAGGCCGCCGGGACGGATCTGGCCGATCGAGCGCCCCTGGCCCGGCTCCTTCGCCCCGTACTCGGGACGGTCGTACGAGCGCTGCTCGGGACGCGGCGTCTCCCGCTCCCAACCGCTGCCGCTGCGCCGCCGGTTGCTGTTGGTGGAGCCGCCGCGCTGGCCGCCGCGACCGCCGCCCCCGATGCTGCCGCGGGGAGCGCCACCGCGACCGCCGGCGCCGCCGCGACCGCCCGCGCTGCCGCCGCCGCTGCTGTTCCTACCGTTACCGCTACTGCTAGGCATCAAGAAGTCCGTTGTCGAATCCGTCGTCGGGGCCGCGTCCCAGGGCGGGTGCCACTGCCTGTTCACCTGCTCATTGCGACCGCCTCGGCGATCGCGGAGCCCTCCTGCGAGTCCGCTTCCACGTCGTCGGCCTCGGGCAGGAAGGGGGCCAGCTCCGGCAGCTCGTCCAGGCCGCGCAGCCCCATCCGTTCCAAAAATGTGTTCGTCGTCCGGTACAGGATGGCTCCCGTCTCCGGTTCGGACCCGGTCTCCTCGACCAGACCCCGCTGTACCAGGGTACGCATGACGCCGTCACAGTTCACACCACGGACAGCGGAAACCCGGGAACGGGACACCGGCTGCCGGTAGGCGATGACCGCCAGCGTCTCCAGCGCGGCCTGGGTCAGCCGCGCGTGCTGGCCGTCCAGGACGAACCGCTCCACCGCCGGGGCGCAGGAGACCCGACTGTAGTAGCGCCAGCCCCCGGCGACAAAGCGCAGCTCGAAGCCCCGGCCCTGCTCGGTGTACTCGGCGGCCAGCTCGCGCAACGCCCGGTCCACCGCGCGCTTGGGCCGCTCCAGCACCTGGGCCAGGTGGGTGCTGGTGGTGGGCTCGGTGACGACCATCAGGATCGCCTCCAGCGCGGGCTTCAGCTCCACCACGGCCAGCGCCGTCAGCGGGCCGGGCTCCGGCAGCGGCCCCGGGTCGGGCAGCGGCAGCGGTGCCGGGTCCGGCAGCGGCGGATGCGGGTGCAGCGGCGGGACCGGCGGCGACGGCACCGGGTCGGGCTCCGGGCTCGGGCCCGGCGCGGGCTCCGGCGGCGGCTGCGGGACCGGCGCGGGGATCGGGTCCGGCTCCGGCGCGGGCCGCGGGAACGGCTCGGGCGCGGGCCGCGGCGACGGCTCGGGGGTCGGCGCGGGCACCGGATCCGGCTGCACCGGGTCCGGCGCCTCCAGGCCCGGCGCAAGGTCCGGACCCGGATCCGGCCCCAGGCCCGGTTCCAGCCAGACGTTCTGCTCCACCCGGCCCTGCTCCAGGTACTCGTTCTCCAGGTACTCGCCCGGACGGGGACGTCCGGGCATCCCCAGCCTGCGGCGGCCACCCGCCTGCGTCGTGTCGTCGCTGCTCATCCGTCCTCACCCTCCGGTGCCGGTGGTGTGTCGAACTCCTCGCCCACCACGATCCCTGCCCCGTCCTCGCCGATCCACTGCACCAGCAGCTCGCCCAGCGCCTCCGGCTGGTCGAACAGCAGCACCCGCTCCCGGTACAGCTCCAGCAGCGCCAGGAACCGGGCCACCACGGTCAGCACGTCCGGCGCGTCCGCGGTCAGCGTCCGGAACGAGGCCTCGCCCAGCTCCCGCAGCCGCTCCAGCACCAGTGCCGCCTGCTCGCGGACGCTGACCGGGGAGGAGTGGATGTGCTCCACGTAGACCACCGGCGCCGGCCTGGGCTCGAACGCCTTGGCGGCCAGCCGGGCGAAGCCCTCCGGGCTGATGCTGATCACCACCTCGGGCAGCAGCTCGGCGTGCTGCGGCTCCAGGCCCGCCGTGCGCGGGCGGCGCAGCTGCTCCGCGGCCCAACGCTCCGCGAACAGGGTGGCGATCTGCTTGTAGGCCCGGTACTGCAGCAGCCGGGCGAACAGCAGGTCGCGGGCCTCCAGGAGGGCGAGGTCCTCCTCGTCCTCCAGCTCGGCGACCGGAAGCAGCCGGGCCGCCTTGAGGTCCAGCAGGGTCGCCGCGACCACCAGGAACTCGCTGGCCAGGTCCAGGTCCCAGTCCGCGCCCATGGCCCTGATGTGGGCGATGAACTCGTCGGTGACCTTGGACAGCGAGACCTCGGTGACGTCCAGCTTGTGCTTGGCGATCAGACCGAGCAGCAGGTCGAAGGGGCCCTCGAAGTTGTCCAGGTGCACCCGGAAGCCGCCGGGGGACTCCGTCCCGGACTCCGGCCCGGGTTCCTCGCCGGTGTCGACGACTGCTGCGGGGGCGCTCACCCGGACCACCTTAGGGCGTGCACGGCCCGCGTCGTGGGACGCCCTCGGGCCCGCCGGCGGCGGCGCCCGCGGCCACGGCCTCCGCGGCGCTCAGCGCCCGCGCAGCCGCCGGACCAGGATGCTGGCCTCGCCCCGCTGTTCCAGGTCCGCCAGCACCACGGCGACGGCCTCCCGCACTATCCGGCCCCGGTCCACCGCGAGCGCGTGCTCGCCGCGCAGCACCAGCCGGGCGTGCTCCAGGTCGATCAGCTCCTCGGCGGAGACATAGACCGTGATCTTCTCCTCGTGCCGCTCGCGCCCGGTGGGGCGGGAGCGGCTGCCGCCGCGCGGCTTGCGCCGGGCCGCGGCGTCCCCCGCGGGCGCGGGCACCCCGTTGTGCTGCGGGGAGGGCTGGGCGGACGGCTGGCCGACCGGCTGCCGCTGCGCCGGGGCGGTCGGCTCGGCCTGGGCCGCGCCGTGCTCCCCCGACGTGTCGGAGGGCTGGCCCTGGTGCCCTTCCCTGGCCTCGCGTCCCTCCGCTCCTTCGCGTCCTCTGGCCTCGCGCGGCTCGCGACCGTCCCGCGGCTGGCCGGACTCCGGCGAGCGGGGCGCGGGGGTGAGCGACATCCCCCCGGTGGTCCGGAACAGTTCGTCCGCTCCCGGGAGGCTCACTCGACGGGGCACCGGGCGAGCACCTCCCTGGCGAGCTGGCGGTACGCGGCGGCGCCGACCGAGTTGGAGGCGTAGGTGGTGATCGGCTCGCCGGCCACCGTGGTCTCCGGGAAGCGCACGGTGCGGCCGATGACGGTGTGGAAGACGTGCTCGCCGAACGCCTCGGTGACCCGGGCCAGCACCTCGCGGCTGTGCACCGTGCGTGAGTCGTACATGGTGGCCAGGATGCCGTCCAGGCGCAGTTCGGGGTTGAGCCGCTCGCAGACCTTCTCGATGGTCTCGGTGAGCAGCGCCACCCCGCGCAGCGCGAAGAACTCGCACTCCAGCGGGACGATGACGCTGTCGGCGGCGGTCAGCGCGTTCACCGTGAGCAGGCCGAGCGACGGCTGGCAGTCGATGATGACGTAGTCGTAGTCCGGCAGCAGCGGCTTCAGCGCCCGCGCCAGCGCGGACTCCCGGGCCACCTCGCTGACCAGCTGCACCTCGGCGGCCGACAGGTCGATGTTGGAGGGCAGCAGGTCCATGCCGGGCACGGCGGTCTTCAGCAGCACCTCATCGGCCGTCAGGCCCCGCTCCATCAGCAGGTTGTAGACGGTGAGGTCCAGCTCCATCGGGTTGACGCCGAGGCCGACCGAGAGGGCGCCCTGCGGGTCGAAGTCGACCAGCAGCACCCGGCGGCCGTACTCGGCCAGCGCGGCGCCCAGGTTGATGGTCGAGGTGGTCTTGCCGACCCCGCCCTTCTGGTTGCACATCGCCACGATCTTCGCCGGGCCGTGCTCGGTCAGCGGCGAGGGGATCGGGAAGTAGGGCAGCGGACGGCCGGTGGGACCGACCCGCTCGCGCCGCTGGCGGGCCGCGTCGGGCGCCAGCGTGGCGGCGTACTCGGGGTCGGGCTCGTACTCGGCGTCGGGGTCGTAGAACTGACCGTCCGGCAGTTCGGCGTAGACCAGGCCGGGTTCGACCGCCTCGAAGGCCGAGGTGTCGTAGACCGCCTCGGCGTTGCGGGCGCCCGTCTCGTAGGAGGCGGTGGCGCCCGGGTAGGTGTGGGTGTCGTACTCGGTTCCCGGCCGACGGGCGTCAAAGGTGCGCACGTCCGCCGAGTCCTGCCCGGAGAGACCGGTGCCGTCCTGCACCAGTCCTGGCTGACCACCCCCGGGAGCAAATGTCGACTCATTCACAAGTCGTCTTACCTCCTTGGCGACCGCCGTTGACACCGGAAACTGGGGCTCTGGGGCTGTGCCCCCTCCACTGGGCGGCATGTGCCGTGCCGCAGCCTAGCAACGACACAGTAGCGTCAACCACCACACCAGCGATGCACGAACCAACATGTCGATATGACTAGATCGCTGCCAATTGGCCGAAGAACGCTCGTGCCCGCCCTCACAAACCCCGGGAACAGGCGGCAGAACAGCCCTTACGGGGCCCTGCGGGGCAGTCGCGCAAGAGTGACGCGGACGAGCAGCAAGTTGACGATGTGTCGACATTAGCGCTCAACAACATACTGGAGGGGGCGCGCTATCGCGGTCGTCCGCGATAATCACGCCCCCTCCAGGGGTGCCCGCGCCGCTGCGCGGGACAGGGTCCGAATCAGGCCAGTCAGGCCAGGACGCTCGCCAGGTCCGCGGCGTGCAGGCCGTGCGCCTCGGCGACCGGGCCGTAGGTCAGCTGGCCCTCGTGCGCGTTGAGGCCCTTGGCCAGCGCCTCGTCCCGGGCGCAGGCGTCCTTCCAGCCGTGGTTGGCCAGCGCGACCACGTACGGCAGGGTCGCGTTGGTCAGCGCGTAGGTGGAGGTGTTGGGGACCGCGCCCGGCATGTTGGCCACGCAGTAGAAGACCGAGTCGTGCACCGGGAAGGTCGGCTCGGCGTGCGTGGTGGGCTTGGAGTCCTCGAAGCAGCCGCCCTGGTCGATGGCGATGTCGACCAGCACCGAGCCCGGCTTCATCCGCGCGACCAGCTCGTTGGTGACCAGCTTGGGGGCCTTGGCGCCGGGGATCAGCACCGCGCCGATCACCAGGTCGGCCTCCAGCACGGCCTTCTCCAGCTCGAAGGTGTTGGAGGAGATCGCCTTGATCCGGTTGCCGAAGATCTTGTCGGCCTCGCGCAGCTTGTTGATGTCGCGGTCCAGCAGGGTCACGTCGTAGCCCATGCCGATGGCGATGGTCGCCGCGTGCCAGCCGGAGACGCCGCCGCCGATGACCACGCACTTGGCCGCGTGGGTGCCGGGGACGCCGCCGGGCAGGGTGCCCCGGCCGCCGGTCGGGCGCATCAGGTGGTACGAGCCGACCTGCGGGGCCAGTCGGCCCGCGACCTCGGACATCGGGGCGAGCAGCGGCAGCGCGCCGTTGGCGAGCTGCACGGTCTCCAGGGCGATGGCGGTGGTGCCGGACGACAGCAGCGCGTCGGTGCAGGCGCGGGACGCCGCGAGGTGCAGGTAGGTGAACAGGGTCTGACCCTTGCGGAGGCGGTGGTACTCCTCCGCGATCGGCTCCTTGACCTTCAGCAGCAGGTCGGCGGCGGCCCAGACCTCGTCGGCGGTGCCGAGGATCTCGGCGCCCGCGGCGACGTACTCGGCGTCGGGGATGGACGAACCGACGCCGGCGTTCTGCTCCACGACGACCTGGTGGCCGTTGCGGACCAGCTCGTGAACGCCTGCGGGCGTGATCGCCACGCGGTACTCGTGGTTCTTGACCTCGCGGGGGATGCCGACCTTCACGGCTAAACACGTCCCTTGCACATGGGGGGTCCCCGACGGCGGGAACGCCGAGGGGTGGCCGCGCACTGGTTGCGGCTTCTCCGAGTGTAATGAAGCCGGAGCGTTCCGCCAGCCTTCCAATGTGACCAAATGAAAGCGATCGGTTGGCAGTTTCGTAGGCTTGCGCGGCTATCGCTGGAGGTATTCGGTTGCTATGACACAGAACACCTACCCGTTCGAGATCAGGACATACCCGACACATCCCCCAGGGCCGCCGCCTGCTCCCGCTGCACCCGCGCGCCACCCGCGTCCCCGGCCCGCTCCAGCGCCTCGGCCGTCCGCAGCAGCACCTGCGCCTGCAGCCGCCGGGCCGTCGCCGGATCGGCGATCCGGCGGGCCGCCTCCAGCGCCTCGCGCCGGGTGCGCAGCGCCTGTTCGGCGCTCCCGGACAGCTCCTGCACCCGGGCCGCGCCCAGCGTCGCGCCGACCGCCGCCGCCTCGTCGCCCAGCTTGCGGTGCAGAGCCGCGGCGGCGCGGTACTCGCGCAGGGCGTCGGGCAGCTTGCCCTGGGCGGTGTGGGTCGCCGCGAGCCGTCCCAGCAGCCGCAGCTCGTCCGCCTGCTCACCGCGGGCCCGGCGCAGCGCCAGCGCCCTGCCGTACCAGTCCCCGGCCCGGACCGGGTCCCCGGCCGCCCGGTAGGCGCCGGCCGCGGCCTCCAGGATCCGGCCCACCGCGGTCTGGTCGTCGGCGGACCTGGCCGGGCCGAGCGCGGCCCGGTACCGCTCCAGCGCCCGGACGTGCTGCCCGGCAGCGGCGTGCAGGTCGCCCAGGTTGACCAGCGCGGCGGCCTGCCGACGGGCCAGGCCGCCGCGCTCGGCCAGCTGCAGCACGGTGCTGTGCAGGGCGTAGAGCTCCGCCGCGACCGGCTCGGGCGCGCCGGCCCACAGCGGCAGCGCGCGCACCAGCGAGGTGGCCAGCCGCATGGCCAGTCCGTCCAGCGCGCCGTCCGCCTGCGCGGTGCGGACGGCGGCGCGCAGCACCGTCAGCTCCGAGTCCAGCCAGCCCCAGGCCTCGGCCGCGCCGCTGAAGCGCAGCGGCCCGGGGAGGGGTTCCGGCGCGGGGCCGGGACCGGAGGCCGGTCCTGCGTCGGGGGCGAGCAGTCGGCAGCAGGCGGTGAGCAGCCGGTTCAACCGCTCCAGCAGCCGGGCCAGCGCGAGTTCTGTCTCGGACGCCCGGTCCGCCGCGAGCAGCGTCCGCAGGGCCGGGCGGAGGCAGCCGGGCAGCCGGTAGCGGTGCGGGTCCGCGCCGGGCGCGGGGAGCAGGAGTTGCTGCTCGGCGAGGGTGACCAGGTGCACGGTGGCGGCGTCGACCGGGCAGCCGAGCAGCGCGGAGGCGGTCCGCGGGTCGGTCACCCCGTCCGGGGCGAGGGTCAGCAGCCGCAGCAGGCGGGCCGCCGGAGCCGGCAGCCCGCCGTGCACCAGCTCGAAGGCCCGCCGCAACGGCTCCACCCCGGGCTCGGCCGCGCCCGGACGCTTCGCCAACTCCACCCGGGGCCGGGGCGGCGTCTCTGACCCGGCCCCGCCCCCGCCCTTCGGCGGCGCGGGCAGCAGCTGCGGTCCGGGCAGAAACTCCACCCCGCGCGAACCGGCCCGCGAAGCAGGTGCCTGCGGCGCGGGTGCGGGCGCCTCCGGAGGGGGTGCCTGCGGCGAAGGCGGGGAGGCGGGCTGGGCAGGCGTCGCGGACGGCGAGGCCTGCGCGGAGGCCGAGGACCGCGTGGAAGGCGCGGACGCCGTAGATCCTGTAGACGGTGCAGACCGTGCAGAGCGCGACAGCGCAGAGGCCGCAGACGGCACTTCGCCGGGCGCGGCCGACACCGGGGGTGAACCGGGTGAACCCGGCGGGGCCGTCGGCGGGCGGGAGCCGGGGACGGTCGCGGCAGAGGCAGGCGACGTGGGGGCAGTCGCGGCGGAAGCAGGCGACGCGGAACCGGGCGCAGCGGAAACAGGCGCGGCGGAGGCGGGCACCGCAGCGGCGGGTACGACGGGTGTGGGGACGGTCGCGGCGGGTGCCGCCAGCATCCGGAGGACGTCCGAGACCGATGCCATCGGCCTGCTCCTGAGCCACCCGCCGGCCAGGCTCAACGCCATCGGGTGGCAGGCCAGCGCCTCGACCAGGAACCGTGCCGCGACCGGGTCGCAGACGATCCTGGTGTCCCCGGCCAGGCCGACCAGCAGCGAGGTCGCCGCGGCGACGTCCAGGCCGCCGATCACGCACGGCCGGGCGTCGGCGAGCCCGGTCAGCGGCCCCGCGGTGACCGCCACCACCAGGCAGCCGGGCCCGCGCGGCAGCAGCGCCCGCACCTGCTCCGCCTGCTGCACGTCGTCCAGCACCAACAGCACCTGACGCTGCGCCAGCACCTCCCGCAACGCCGCACAGTCAGCAACGTCCGCCGCCCCGCCGACGGAACCACTCGCACCGTCCCCGGCACCACCGGTTGCAGCGTCCCCCACCGCACCGCCGGAACCGTCCCCGCCGCCCGCCGCCGCGTCCCCTGCCACCCCAGCGGAGCGCCCCGCGCCGGCGTCCGGGCTCAGCCCGCCCCGTGGCTCGCCCAGTGCGCCGAGCAGCAGCCGCGCCGCGTCCCCGGCCGGAACCGGATCGCCCTCCGGGTCGCTCATCCGGACGAAGAAGCACCCGTCCGGGTAGTCCTCAGCGACAGTCCTGGCGAAGCGCACGGCCAGCGCCGTCCGCCCCGACCCCGGACGCCCGGCCACCACCAGCACCCTGCTGTACGGCAGCGGAAGCGACGGAAGCGGCGGAGGCGGTGACGACGGCACGGACGGCGACGGCACAACGCCGTCCGCCCCGTCCGGCCCCGCCCCTGCGAGGCTCCCCAGCGCGGGCCGTCCCACCTCGTCGAGGAGTTGGGCGAGCTCCACCCGCCGACCGGCGAAGTAAGGGGAATCCAGGGGCAGTTCGGCCCGGGAACTCCCGGCGGTGTCGAGCGGGCGGGTCTGACGTGCCGTCTGTGCTGCAGCCACGCTCGCAGCGTAGTTCACCGACCGGGCACGGCTCAGCAGCTGTGCCCGGTCCCTTCCGCGCTCACTCGAACGGACGCGCGGGCCACGGTGCGTCGGACGGCCGCAGGCCGCCGAGCCCGGCCCCGCCGAACACTCCCCCGTCCAGGGCGACCTTCGCCGCCATCACCGAGGACACCAGCGCTCCGTTGTGCAGTTCCCCGGCGAACACCAGCCGGACCAGCTCGTCCAGGTCGACCCGGTCGACCTGGAGGTCGAGCTCCTCGTGCTCGGCCTGGAAGCGCTCGCCGTCGGCCTCGGCCAGGTCCTGGGCCAGGAACACCCGCAGCGCCTCCGAGGAGCCGCCGGGCGAGCTGTAGAAGTCGATCAGCACCCTCCAGTCCCCGGCCTTGGCGTGCGCCTCCTCGTACAGCTCGCGCTGCGCCGCGTGCAGCGGGTTCTCACCGGGGACGTCCAGCAGCCCGGCCGGGAGCTCCCACAGCCGCTGCCGCACCGGGTGCCGGTACTGACGCACCAGCAGCACCCGGCGCTGCTGGTCCAGCGCGAGGACGCCGACCGCACCCGGGTGCCGCTGGAAGTCCCGCGCCGCGGCCACCCCGTCCGGCATCACCACGTCCTCGGTGAGGATGTCCCAGACCTTCCCCCGGAACGACGTCCGCGCGGCCGTGACCGGCCACTCCTCCGGACTGTCCGCAATCGCCTCGCGCACCGAACCTCCAACGTCTGGGCCAACAGGAACCATGCAACCACCTCGGGGCGCGGGGAACCGCCCGATCGGCCGGGCAGCTGCCCGCACCGCCGACCGGGCGGCCCGCCCCCTACGACTACTCCGCCTGCCGCGCCACCGCCGCCGCGACCAGCCCCGCGAACAGCGGGTGCGGCCGGGTCGGACGCGACTTCAGCTCCGGGTGGGCCTGCGTGGCGACCAGGTACGGGTGCACGTCCCGCGGGTACTCCACGTACTCGACCAGGTCGCCCTTGGGCGACAGCCCGGAGAACACCAGGCCGGTCTTCTCCAGCTCGCCCCGGTACGAGTTGTTGACCTCGTAGCGGTGCCGGTGCCGCTCCTCGACGTACTGCTCGCCGCCGTAGACCTCGCGGACGATCGAGCCCTCGGCGAGCTTCGCCGGGTAGAGCCCGAGCCGCATCGTGCCGCCCAGGTCGCCCTTGCCGTCGACGATCTCCAACTGCTCCGCCATGGTCGAGATGACCGGGTGCTGCGCCGCCGGGTCGAACTCGGTGGAGTTGGCCTCCGGCAGCCCGGCCAGGTTCCGCGCCGCCTCGATGACCACGCACTGCAGGCCCAGGCACAGCCCCAGCAGCGGGATCTGCTTCTCCCGGCCGTAGGTGATCGCGGCGACCTTGCCGTCCACGCCCCGGTCGCCGAAGCCGCCGGGGATGCAGATCGCGTCCACGTCGCCGAGCTGCTGCTCCGCGCCCTCCGGGGTCCGGCAGTCGTCCGAGGCGACCCACTTGATCTCGACCTTGGCCCGGTTGGCGAAGCCGCCGGCCCGCAGCGCCTCGGTCACCGAGAGGTAGGCGTCCGGCAGGTCGATGTACTTGCCGACCAGCGCGACCTTGACCGTGTGCTCGGGCTCGTGCACCCGGCGCAGCAGGTCGTCCCAGACGGTCCAGTCCACGTCGCGGAAGGCCAGCCCGAGCCGGCGGACCACGTACGCGTCCAGGCCCTCGGTATGCAGCACCTTGGGGATGTCGTAGATCGACGGCGCGTCGATCGCGGCGACCACGGCCTCCTCGTCCACGTCGCACATCAGCGAGATCTTGCGCTTGATGGCCTGCGGGACCTCGCGGTCGGCGCGCAGCACCACCGCGTCCGGCTGGATGCCGATGCTGCGCAGCGCGGCCACCGAGTGCTGGGTGGGCTTGGTCTTCAGCTCGCCCGAGGGGCCGATGTAGGGCAGCAGCGAGACGTGCACGAAGAAGACGTTGTCCCGGCCGACCTCGTGCCGGACCTGGCGCACCGCCTCCAGGAAGGGCAGCGACTCGATGTCGCCGACGGTGCCGCCGACCTCGGTGATCACCACGTCCACGTCGTCGGTCGCCATCCGGCGGATCCGGGACTTGATCTCGTTGGTGATGTGCGGGATGACCTGCACGGTGTCGCCCAGGTACTCGCCGCGCCGCTCCTTGGCGATGACGGTGGAGTACACCTGCCCGGTGGTGACGTTGGCCGAGCCGTGCAGGTTGGTGTCGAGGAAGCGCTCGTAGTGGCCGATGTCGAGGTCCGTCTCGGCGCCGTCGTCGGTCACGAAGACCTCGCCGTGCTGGAACGGGTTCATGGTGCCGGGGTCGACGTTGAGGTACGGGTCCAGCTTCTGCATGGTGACCCGCAGTCCGCGCGCCTTCAGCAGGGCCCCGAGGCTGGAGGCGGTGAGCCCCTTGCCGAGCGAGGAGGCGACGCCCCCGGTGACGAAGAGGTGCTTGGTCGTCGTGTTGCTCCGGCTCGAACTGCCGGAATGGGGCTGTGCCAAAGGGGGGCTCCCGTGGTTGCGTCTTCACGTCGGTGGCGGCCGGACCCCGGGTACCTCCGCGGGGGATGCCGGAGGGCGGGTTGGCGGCGGTGCCTCGCACCAGTCCACGGGGTACCAGCCTATCAGTGACGCGGCGTGATCGCCCTCGCCCGGTCCGGCGGCGGCGCGCCGTGAACCGGGTGTTCCCGAGCACCCCTTCCGGCGTCGTATCCTGCACGGACGCGTTCCCTCACATCAGGAACCCCACAGATCCCCGGCGCACCACTTCACCTGACGGATCGACGGAAGACCCCCGAGGACACGACTCCTTCGCGAGGTTCCTCCCCCACACTGCCCCGCACCGGCGACGCCGTGTATTTCATCGCGTGAACTGGAGACCACATGGCCACCCGCATCGAGGACTACGCCCTCATCGGTGACATGCAGACCGCCGCCCTGGTCAGCAGGGACGGTTCGGTCGACTGGCTCTGCCTGCCGCGGTTCGACTCCCCCGCGGTCTTCGCGGGGCTGCTCGGCACCGACGAGCACGGCTTCTGGCGGATCGGCCCGGCCGAGCCGGTCCCGGACGCGCCGCCCGCGCCGCCGGCGCCGGGACCGGTGGACTTCGACGCCTCCGGCGAGTTCCGGGCGCTGCCGCCGACCGCCGCCGCCCCGGCCCCGCCGGCCACCCGGCGCCGCTACCGCGGCGACTCGCTGATCCTGGAGCAGGAGTGGGACCTGCCCGGCGGGACGGTCCGGGTGATCGACTTCATGCCGCCGCGCGGGCTGCCGGAGCGCGGCGCGGTGCCGCAGATGATCCGCATCGTCGAGGGCGTCAGCGGCCGGGTGCGGATGCGCTCCGCGCTGCGGATGCGCTTCTCCTACGGCCGGATCGTCCCCTGGGTGCACAAGCTGGAGGACCCGGCCGACGACGCCAACGCCCGCACCGTCGCCGTCGCCGGGCCGGACTCGGTCTGGCTGGACGGCGAGGCCGAGACCTACGGCCGCAACCTCACCACCTACGCCGACTTCAGCGTCGAGGCAGGGCAGCGGATCGCCTTCGCGCTGACCTGGCAGCCCTCCCACCTCGGCCCGCCGGACCAGCCGGACGCCGAGGAGGCGCTGGCCACCACCGAGGAGTTCTGGCTCGACTGGGCCTCCCAGTGCACCTACCGCGGCCCCTACCGGGAGGCCGTGGTCCGCTCGCTGATCACCCTCAAGGCCCTCACCTACGCCCCCACCGGCGGCATCGTCGCCGCGCCGACCACCTCGCTGCCCGAGGACATCGGCGGCGAGCGCAACTGGGACTACCGCTACACCTGGCTCCGCGACGCCACCATCACGCTGTCCTCGCTGCTGCGCACCGGCTACCGGGACGAGGCCCGCGCCTGGCGCGAGTGGCTGCTCCGCGCGGTGGCCGGCGACCCGGAGAACCTGCAGATCATGTACGGGATCGCGGGCGAGCGCGAACTGCAGGAGGCCACTCTCGACTGGCTGCCCGGCTACGAGGGCTCCGCCCCGGTCCGGATCGGCAACGGCGCCGCCGACCAGCTCCAGCTGGACGTCTACGGCGAGGTGGTCGAGGCGCTGCACCTGGCCCACATGACCGGCCTGGCCCGCAACGACCACGCCCACCTGCTGCAACTGCGCCTGATCGGCTACCTGGAGCAGCACTGGCGCGAGCCGGACGAGGGCATCTGGGAGGTCCGCGGCCCGCGCCGGCACTTCGTCCACTCCAAGGTGATGGCCTGGGTCGCGGTGGACCGCACCATCCGCATGATCGAGGAGACCCCGCAGGAGGGGCCGCTGGAGCGCTGGCGGCAGCTGCGCGACGACATCCACGAGGACGTCTGCGAGAACGGCTTCGACAAGGACCGCAACACCTTCACCCAGTCCTACGGCTCCCAGGAGCTGGACGCCTCGCTGCTGCTGATCCCGCAGGTGGGCTTTCTGCCGCCGGACGACAAGCGGGTGATCGGCACCATCGAGGCGATCCAGCGCGAGCTGCTCACCAGCGACGGCTTCGTCCTGCGCTACCCGACCAGCGGCGGCGAGGAGGGCCTGGACGGGCTCTCCGGCGACGAGGGCGCGTTCCTGGCCTGCTCGTTCTGGCTGGCCGACGACCTGGCGATGATCGGCCGGGTGGCCGAGGCGCGGCAGCTGTTCGAGAAGCTGCTGTCGATCCGCAACGACGTGGGGCTGCTCGCGGAGGAGTGGGACCCGCGGCTGCAGCGGCAGGTCGGCAACTTCCCGCAGGCCTTCAGCCACGTCCCGCTGATCGACACCGCGCTGCGGCTGAACGCCTGCGGCGGGCTGCCGGACATGTAGCACCGAGAGGACCGCGACCTTTGTATCATTGAGATACAAACTCGGTCCTACCAAGGAGCCACATGCCCGTCACGGCCGCTTCCACGACCGCCGCCACCACGCTGACCGCACGCGCACTGCTGCTCGACATGGACGGGACCCTGGTCGACTCCGGACCGGCGGTGGAACGGGTCTGGCGGGCCTGGGCCCTCGAACACGGCCTGGACGGGGACCAGGTGCTCCAGGTGGTGCACGGCCGCCAGGGCTTCGCCAGCATGGCGATCCTGCTGCCGGACCGCCCGATGGAGCAGAACATCGAGGAGAACGCCCGGATGCTGGTCCTGGAGACGGTGGACACCGAGGGGGTGACCGCCATCGGCGGCGCCGCCGACTTCCTCGCCGCGCTGTCCCTCGGCGGCCTGCCGCACGCCCTGGTCACCTCGGCCGACGACGCGCTGGCGCGGGCCCGGATGGGCGCGGCCGGGTTGGCCCTGCCGCCGGTGGCGGTCACCGCCGAGCACGTCACCCGGAGCAAGCCGGACCCGGAGGGCTTCCTGCTCGGCGCGTCGCTGCTGGGCGTCGCCCCGGCCGACTGCCTGGTGTTCGAGGACTCCGAGGCGGGCGTCGCCGCAGGCCTCGCGGCGGGCATGCGGGTCATCGGCGTGGGCGCCGCCACCACCGGCTACGGCGCGACGGTGTCAGTGGACACCCTGGACCAGGTCACCGTCACAGCCACCGCTTCCGGCACCCTCACCCTCACCGTCACCCCCTAGCCCTCAGCGGCAGCACCCTCAGGGGCGCGGGGAACTGCGCGAAACGAACCCGCACCCAGGACCCCGCCCCCGCTCCCCAGGTCACCGCTCCCCCGTCAGCTCGTCGTACACGCTCAACACCTGGGCCACCGTCGCCGCCTCGTCCGGCCAGGTCGCCGCCTGCAACGGCCCCGCCGCCGCCAGGCAACTGCGCCGGTCCGCGTCGGCGAGCAGCCCGGACACCGCCGCGGCCAGCGCCGTCGGGTCCCCCGGCGGGACCAGCACCGCCGCGTCCCCGACCAGCTCGGGAAGCCCGCCGACGGCCGTGGCTACCACCGGCACCCCCGCCCGCAGCGCCTCCTGGGCGACCAGCGAACGCGCCTCCCAGCGCGAGGGAATCGCCACCAGGTCGGCCGCGACCAGCAGTTCCCGCACGTCGGAGCGCTGCCCCAGCAGCTTCACCCGCAGCTTCTCGGACTTGATCCTGGCCTTCAGCACGCCGTGCTCCGGCCCCTCCCCGGCGATCAGCAGCAGCGGCTCCTCGCCGCCGCGCCAGCCTGACGCCGCGTCAAGCAGCAGATGGAAGTTCTTCTGCGGCACCAGCCGCCCCACCGCCAGCACCAGCGGCCGGTCCGCCCGCTCCCGACTGCCCAGCAGCGACCTGCGGATCTCCTCCCGACTGCGCTCGACCGCGGGCACCGCCTGCGGCGGCGCGGCCACCGGGCCGAGCCTGGCGTCGGCCGCGCCGAGGTCGCGGGCCCGGCTGACCAGGTCGGAGGAGGCGCCGAGGATCAGGTCGGCGGACTTGGCCACCCGACGCTCCATCAGCCGCAGCAGCCTGCGCTCGACCCCGGTCGCCAGGTTGGCGTGGTGGAAGGTGACCACCAGCGGCGTCCCCACCCGCGCGGTGCGCAGCGCCAGGTCGGACAGCAGTGCCGCGCGCAGCCCGTGCGCGTGCACCAGCGAGGCGCGGGCGAAGGCCCGGCGCAGCTCGCCGACCGCCGCCGCGTCGGTGCGCGGGCCGGGAGTGGGGGTGATCTCGACCGGGTGGAACCGGGCCCCGGAGGCGGAGAAGCCGAACATCTCGTCGGTCTCGGCCGGACCGCAGACCGTGACCTCCAGCCCGTGCGCGCTCAACCCCTGGGCCAGCGACCGGACATGGGCGCCGATGCCGCCGGAACTGCCGGCCAGGACGAGGACGGCGTGCAGTTCACCGGTGGGGGCTGCCGAGGTGTGCTCCACGGTCCGGTTCGTCTCCCCTGCAGTGGTGGTGGGTGGGCCGACCCGGCCGAGGCGGCCGGCGCGGCACAACAATGCCAGCTCGGGCCCGGTCTTGGACAGTCGGCGGCGGTGCCGCGGACCGCACGGACCGGGTCCGCTCACCCGTTCGGCGGCGCTACCGTCCGTGCGGCGGCGAGCAGTTCCTCGGCGTGGGCGCGGCCCAGTTCCGAGTCCTCCAGACCGGCCAGCATCCGGGACAGCTCCCTGACCCGCTCGGCGTCACTGAGCGTGGTCACGCCGCTGCGGGTGACCGAACCGTCCACGGTCTTCTCCACCACCAGGTGCCGGTCCGCGAACGCGGCGACCTGAGGCAAGTGGGTGACCACGATCACCTGCGAGGTCCGGGCGAGCCGCGCCAGCCGGCGGCCGACCTCGACCGCGGCCTTGCCGCCGACCCCGGCGTCCACCTCGTCGAACAGATAGGTCGGCACCGGGTCCGCCCCGGCGAAGACCACCTCGACCGCCAGCATCACCCGGGACAGCTCACCACCGGACGCGCCCTTGGCGATCGGACGCGGCGGCGCGCCCGGGTGCGGGGCGAGCAGCACCTCGACCTCGTCCACCCCGTACGGGCCGAAGTCGGCGGCGGCGGTGATGCCGAAGCTGACCCTGGCGTGCGGCATGGCCAGCTCGGTCAGCTCGGCGGTGACCGCCTTGGCGAAGTCCTCGGCGGCGGCCCTCCTGGCCTCGGTGAGCTGCCCGGCGAGCGCGGACACCGCTCCGTGCAGGGACTGCTGCTCCGTTTCGAGAGCACTGATCGTGTCGTCGTCGCCGTCCAGCTCGGTCAGCCGGAGCGCGGCGCTCTCGGCCCAGGCCAGGACCTGGTCCAGGCCGCCGTCCGGGCTGCCGTACTTGCGGACCAGGTGCGCCAGCACCGCCCGGCGCTCCTCCACCGCGGCCAGCCGGGCCGGGTCGGCGTCCAGGTCGTCGGCGTAGCCGGCCAGGTCCCCGCCGATGTCGGAGAGCAGGTAGCCGACCTCGCCCAGCCGGTCTGCCAGCGCCGCCAGCCGCTGGTCGTGCCCGCGCACCGACTCCAGCGCCCGCCGGGCCTGCGCCAGCAGCGTCCCCGCGTCCACCGCGTCCTGGTCGGACGGGTCCCCGGCCAGCGCGCCGTGCGCCAGGCTGGCGGCCGAGGACAGCGCGTCGGCGTGCCCCAGCCGCTCGGACTCGGCGGCCAGCTCCAGGTCCTCGTGCGCGACCGGCTCGGCCGCAGCGACCTCGTCCAGGCCGAACCGCAGCAGGTCGGCCTCCTGGGCCCGCTCCCTGGCCCGGGTGGTCAGCTCGTCCAGCCGGGCGCCGACCTCGCGCAGCCGACGGAACGCCAGCTGGTACTCCGTCAGCAGCCCGGCCACGGTCCCGCCCGCGTAGCGGTCCAGCGCGCCGCGCTGCCGCGCGGGCTGCAGCAGCCGCTGCTGGTCGGTCTGCCCGTGCACCGCGATCAGGTCCTCGCCCAGGGTGGCCAGCAGGCTCACCGGCACCGAGCGGCCCCCGACATGCGCCCGGGACCGACCCTCGGCCGAGACCGTACGGCTGATCAGCAGGGCGTCCTCGTCCAGCTCGGCCCCGGCGTCCACCGCGCGCTGCGCGGCCTGGGTCCCGTCGGCGAAGGCCACCCGGCCCTCGACCACGGCCCGTTCGGCGCCGTTGCGGACCAGGCCCGGATCGGCCCGGCCGCCCAGCAGCAGGCCGAGGCTGGTGACCACCATCGTCTTTCCGGCCCCGGTCTCGCCGGTGACCACGGTGAAGCCGGGCGAGAGCTCGACCACGGCGTCCTCGATCACGCCGAGTGACCGTATCCGCATCTCTTCCAGACGGGGACGCCCGTTGCCGCTACTGCCGTCGACCTGCACCGTTTCCTCGGCTCCCATGTGTGTGCTCTCGTTCCGGTGCGAGCGTAGTGGCCCGCGGACCGCACCGTGCACCTGATCCCGGGCGTTCACTCGGCGCCGCGCCAACCCGTCACCGGCAGTTCGAACTTGGCGACGAGACGGTCGGTGAACGGCGCCCGGTGCAGCCGGGCCAGCAGCACCGGGATGCTGCCCCTGCGGACCTCCACCCGGGCCCCCGGCGGCAGGTCCACGGTCCGCCGCCCGTCGCACCAGAGCACCCCGTGCGGCGTCCTGGCCTGCACCTCGACCGCGAGCACCGAGTGCGGGGAGGTCACCAGCGGCTTGGCGAACAGCGCGTGCGCGCTGATCGGCACCATCAGCAGCGCCTCCACCTCCGGCCAGACCACCGGCCCCCCGGCCGAGAAGGCGTAGGCGGTGGAGCCGGTCGGGGTGGCGCAGACCACCCCGTCGCAGCCGAAGGTCGACACCGGACGGCCGTCGACCTCGGTCACCACCTCGATCATGCGTTCGCGTGATGCCTTTTCCACCGACGCCTCGTTCAGCGCCCAGTCGCGGTGCACGATCCGGCCGTCCGTTCGGACCAGCACGTCGAGGGTCATCCGCTGCTCGACCTCGTAGTCCTGGTCCACCACCCGCTCGACGACCTTGGCCAGGTCCTCGCGCTCGGCCTCGGCCAGGAAGCCCACCCGGCCCAGGTTGACGCCGAGCATCGGCACCCCGGACTCCCGGGACAGCTCCGCCCCGCGCAGCAGCGTGCCGTCGCCGCCGAGCACCAGGATCAGCTCACAGCCCTCGACCGCGCCGGGGCCGGTCGGCACCGACTCCACCCCGGCCGGAAAACCCATGTCGGGTGCCTCCGCGGCCAGCACCCGGAGCCGGATCCCAGCTTCGAGCAACCCCTCCACCAGGCTCTCGACGCTCTGCAGTGCCTCCGCGCGACCGGTGTGCGCGAGCAGGAAGACCGTACGGTCGCTCATCTGTTCCTCCAGCGCGTGCCCGAACGCCCTCGGCCCGGCCCGCGCCTCCCCCTCATGAGATGGGACTGGTCATGAACTGGTGCAGTCCTTCGACCTTACCGGCTGGAAGCCCCGACTACTGCGGTCCCTCGGCGACCGCCCGCTGTGCGTCGGCCACGTCCAGCGGCCCGGCGTCGCGCCGGAACCAGAGGAAGTACTCCACGTTCCCGGACGGCCCCGGCAGCGGGCTGGCGACCACCCCGCGCACCCCGAGCCCCAGTGCGGCGCCCTGACCGGCCACCTTCTCGATCATCTCCTGGCGCAGCGCGGCACTGCGGACCACCCCGCCGCTGCCGAGCCGCTCCTTGCCAACCTCGAACTGCGGCTTCACCATCAGCACCAGGTCGCCGTCCGGCGCGGTGCAGCGCGCCAGCGCGGGCAGCACCAGGCCGAGCGGGATGAACGACAGGTCACTGACCACCAGGTCCACCGGCGTCCCGTCGATCTGATCGACCGTCAACTCGCGGACGTTGGTCCGGTCCAGCACGGTCACCCGGTCGTCGCTCTGCAACGACCAGGCCAGCTGCCCGTAGCCGACGTCCACCGCGAGCACCCGGTCCACCCCGGCCCGCAGCAGCACGTCGGTGAACCCGCCGGTGGACGCGCCCGCGTCCAGGCAGCGGCGGCCCGCGAGGGCCAGCCCCTCCGGCACGAACGCGGCCAGCGCGCCGGCCAGCTTGTGGCCGCCGCGGGAGACGTAGTCGGGGTCGTTGTCGTCCTTGGCGACCACGACCGCCGCCGCGGTCTCCACCTGCGTGGCCGGCTTGGTCGCGGTCGTGCCGCCCACGGTGACCCGCCCGGCGGCGATCAGCTCACTGGCGTGCTCCCGGGAGCGGGCGAGCTTCCGGCGGACCAGCTCTGCGTCCAGACGGCGTCGTGCGACTGCCACGTGCGGTTCAGCTCCTGCGGGGTTGGGGTTGGTTGGGATGGGATCGGGGTCCGTCACTGGTTGGGGCGGGGCTCGTCCAGTCCCTTCAGGGTGTCACGCAGCACCTGGTGCACGCCCTCGTACACCTCGGCATGCGCCTCCACCGGCACCCCGTCCAACTCCCCGAGCCGAGCCAGCGCGGCATCGACCGGCCCGTGCCCGGTCTCCACCGGCCCGAGGGACGCCTGCGGCGGCAGCTCGGACGCGGCGGGAGGCGGCGGCAGCAGCCGAGGAGCGGCCGGTGCGGGCGCGGGGACCGCCCGCACGGGCGGCCCCGGGCGGGGTCCGGGCGACGGCTGGGACCCAGGTGCCGGGTGAGGTCCGGGCGACGGCTGGGCCCCGGGTGCCGGGTGGGACTCAGTCATCGGCGGTGCCTGCCTGCTTCGGCTGCGCCTTCTTGGCGGCGGACCGCTTCGCTGCAGCGGTCTTCGCGACACCCCCGGCGGTGCCCTTGGCAGGCGGCGCGGCCTGCTCCGCAGCGGGCTTCACGGCCACGACCTTCTTGGCCGGAGCCTTCTGCGCAGCGACCTTCCTCGGGCTCGCCTTCCCGGCGGGAGACCCCGTGGAGGCAGCCTTCCCTGGAGGGGACGCCGTGGGGACGGCCTTCGCCGCAGGAGGCTCCGCAGCAGGCTTCCTTGCCACAACCTTCTTCGCCGGAGCCTTCTGCGCAGCAGCCTTCCTAGCCGCAGCAACCTTCCTCGCCGCAGGTTCCCGCTTCGTCGCAGCCACCTCCGCCGCCAGCGGCTCCTGCTTCGCCGCAGTGGCCTTCTTCGCCGCCGGGGCCCGCTTCGCCGCAGGCGTCTTCCGTGCGGCGGTCGACTTCGCCCCAGCCTCCGCAGGCCTCGCCGCCCCCGCGGCCCTCCGCTCTGCCGCCTTCTTCATCCCCGGCACGGCCGCCCTCCGCCGCTCCGCCGCCGCGGCCACCTCCGGGTCCTCGTCCACGACCACCCGCACCGGCCGAGGCGCAGTGCCGGTCCGCTGCCGGGGCGCGGGGAACGCCTGCTCCGCCCGCGCCGTGTCCGCCCGCGCCGCCGCAGGCCCCCGCTGCTCCGCCGCGGTCGCACCCGCCTCCCCGCCGCCCTGCAACTGCCGAACCTGCTGCTCCAGGAACTCCAGCACCACGCCGACCTGCACGACCCCGTCCCCCAGCCGGCTCCACACCCGGTCGGCCTCGCCGCGGACCACGCCGACGACCCCGGCCACAACCTCCTGCACCGGCTCCGGAACCCGCTCGCGCAGCTCGTCCTCGGCGCGCCTCCGCGCTCCGTCGACCACCACGACGACCCCGGTCGCGGCATCCGCCGCGACCTTGAGGCAGTCACGCACAACGTCGCGCATCCGTCTCACCCTCTCTCCGCCACATCCGACGTCACGTCGGAACATCGGACTTTCACCATCCGGCTTCCCGCCCGCCCCCGACGCTACCGCCTCACCAGCCCGTCCGCGTCGCCCCGCGCGCCGCTGCGGTAGCGTCGGCCAGGCAGGTACCCGACAGAACATCAGGAGCACACCGCACCATGGCCAACCCCGCCGAATGCCGCGCGGCACTGGAGCAGCTCAGCCGGAACCTCGGCAAGGCCGAGGGCGACGTCCGCACCGCGGCCTCCCTGGACCGCTCGCTCAGCTGCTGGATCACCGACCTGGACATCACCTTCACCGGACGCCTCCAGGGCGGCAGCATCACCGGCCTGACCGAGGCCCCCGGCCGCCCCGCCGAGAAGGCGCAGATCGGGTTGTCGATGTCCGGCGACGACCTGGTGGACCTGGTCGCGGGCAAGCTCAACTTCGCCTCGGCCTGGGCGACCGGACGGGTCAAGCTCGACGCCGGCATCCGCGACCTGCTCCAGCTCCGCAAGCTGCTCTAGGCTCCGGGAGCCCGACGGCTCAGAGGCCCAGCTCGGCCAGCGCCTCGCGCCACTTCGGCGTGCCGCCGCCCGCGTCCGCCGCCGCCCAGGCCACCGCGCACAGCGCCCGCAGCCCGTCGCAGGGGTCCTCCCCGCGCTCCCCGCCCAGGCTGATCGCGCCGTCGGCGACCGTCGCGGTCCACCCGCCGCAGCGGTACGAGCCGTCCGCCCCGGCGACCAGCTCCGGCTGCACCCGCAGCAGTCCGCGCAGGTCGGCGGCCAGGTAGGTGGGCCGGTACTTCGCCGGGGCCTCCGGCAGCTCCTCGGGCCGGCTGACCCCGGTGAACACCAGCAGGCTGTCCACCCCGCCGTTGAACGCGCCCTCGATGTCGGTGTCCAGCCGGTCGCCGACCACCAACGGCCGCTTCGCGCCGGTCCGGATCACCGTCTCCCTGTGCATCGGCGGCAGCGGCTTCCCGGCCACCTCCGGGTCCACCCCGGTGGCCGTGCGGACCGCCGCGACCAGCGTCCCGTTGCCCGGCGCGGTGCCGCGCGCGGTCGGAATGGTCAGGTCGGTGTTGGACGCCACCCAGGGCAGCCCGGACGCCACCGCGTAGGAGGCCTCGGCCAGCTCCTGCCAGCCCACGGTCGGGTCGTAGCCCTGCACCACCGCCGCCGGTCCCTCGTCCAGCGAACGGACCGGGCGCAGCCCGCGCTCCCGTACCGCCTCGACCAGGCCCTCGCCGCCGATCACCAGCACCGCCGCGCCCTCGGGCACCTTCCCGGCCACCACCCGTGCCGCCGCCTGCGCCGAGGTGATCACGTCGCCCGGCTCCGCGGCCACGCCCAGCTCGCTCAGGTGCGCGGCCACGGCCTGCGGGGTGCGGGAGGCGTTGTTGGTGACGTAGGCGAGCTTCATCCCCGCCTCGCGCGCCTCGGCCAGGGACTCCACCGCGTGCTCGATCGCTCGCGGACCCGCGTACACCACGCCGTCCAGGTCGAGCAGGGCGGTGTCGTAGCTCAGGTGCAGCGGCTGCTCAGGCATCTGGTGTCTTCCTCGTCGTCCGGGCTTCACTCGTCCTGCTGGTCCCGCCCATCCTGCCCGACGTCGCGGAAACCCCCGGCACGGGCCTTCAGGGTCGCCCGGGTCTGCTTCAGCGCCGCGCCGTAGTGGGCGATGTCCGGACGCATCGCGACCGCCAGTGCCAGGTGCACCGCCGACACCTCGAAGTCCCCGGTCCGCGCCGCCGCCAGACCCCAGCCGAACTGCGCGTAGTCGTTCGCCGGATCCGCCTCCGCGACCTCCCGGAAGTTCTCCAGCGCCGCGGCGTACGCACCGGCGTCGAACTGCGCTCGGGCCAGCGTCTCCCTGATCGCCGTCGACCCCGGCTCGGCTTCCGCCGCCCGCCTCAGCAGCTGCTCGGCCGCCGCGGGGTGCCCGGTGTCCAGCAGCTCGCTCCCGCGCCGGAACCAGTCGTACACCTCACCCGCCGGAACGCCCTCGTCACTCCGCGCCCGCTCCCGCATCGCGGCTCCTCTCCGATCACCCGTCCGGGCATACCCGATTAACATGCCCAGAGTGAGAGCAGTCAGTGCAGACGATCAAGCAGAATTCCGCCCCGCCGGAGCCGACCCGCACGCCGGTCCCGGCGCCGACGCCGACCCGGGCTGGGGCGATGCCGGTCGGGTGGCGGCGGCCGGGCTGTCGCTGGCCCCGTTCCGGGGCCTGCGCTACAACCCGGACCGGGTCAGCTCACTGGCTGCCGTCACCTCCCCGCCCTACGACGTGGTCGACCCCGACGGACGGCTGCGGCTGGAGACCGGGGACCCGCACAACATCGTCCGGCTGATCCTGCCCCGCCCCCAGCCCACCCCCGAGAGCGGCTACCGGCACGCCGCCCGGCTGCTCTCCGACTGGCAGCGCACCGGCGTGCTCGCCGCCGACGCCGACGCCGCCCTCTACGTCTACGAGCAGCAGTCCCCGCCCGAGGACGGCGGCGGCCTGCAACGCGGCCTGATCGGCGCCCTCGCCGTGAGCGACCCGGGCGCGGGCGTGGTGCTCCCGCACGAGGACGTGATGCCGCGACCGGTCGCCGACCGGGTCGGCCTGATGCGCACCACCAAGGCCAATCTGGAACCGCTGCTGCTCACCTACCGCGGCGACGGTGGCGCAGCCGAGGTGGTCGAGCGCACCGCCGCCGGGGAGCCGCTGCTCACCAGCACCACCGCCGACGGCACCCGGCACCGGCTCTGGTCCGTCACCGACCCGGCCGACCTCGCCGCCGTCGGCACCGACCTGGCCACCTGCCGCGCCCTGATCGCGGACGGGCACCACCGCTGGGCCATGTACCTGCGGCTGCAACGGGAACACCGGCACCTGGCGCACAGCCCCTGGGACCGGGGCATGGTGCTGCTGGTCGACACCGCCCGCTACCCGCTCCGGGTCCGGGCCATCCACCGGGTGCTGCACCGGCTCCCGCCGGACCGGGCGCTGGCCGCCCTCGGCGCCGCCTGGGAGGTCAAGGACCTCGGCCCGTCGCAGGACGACGCCCTGGACGCCCTCGCCGCCGCCAAGGCGACCGGCGCCAACGCCTTCGTGCTGGCCGGGGACGGCGCCTTCCGCCTGCTCACGGGACCCGACCGGGCCACCCTCGACGCCGCCGTCCCGGCCGACCGCCCCGAGGAGTACCGCAGGCTGGACGCCACCGTGCTGCACTCGGTCCTGCTGGACCGGGTCTGGCGGGTGCCGGACTCCCCCGAGCACATCGGCTACCTCCACGACACCACGGCGGCGGTCCGCGAGGCCGCCAGGGACGGCGGCACCGCCGTGCTGCTGCACCCGGTCGAGGAGGGCGTGGTCCGCCGCCTGGCCGAGCAGGGCGTCACCATGCCGCGCAAGTCCACGTCCTTCGGCCCCAAGCCGGCCACCGGCCTGGTCCTGCGCAGCCTGCTGCTGCGCTGACACGGCTGTGGCCCGCACCGGGGAACACCCGGTGCGGGCCACAGCCGCTCTACTCAGTCCAGCGCGATGTCCGGACGGTCACGATTACTCGGCGGCGGGGCTAGCGAACCCCTCCTCCTCGTCCTCTTCGTCGTCATCGTCGTAGTAGTCCTCGCCCTCACCCTCGGCGAACTCGGAGTCGTCCTCGTCGTCCCCGGCCTCGTCCACGACCTCAGCCGTGGCCTTGACTCCGTCCTCCACCTCGACGTCCGGGTCGAGCGCGTCCACGAACTCGATGCCGTCGATCTCGGCCAGCCGCTCCGCCGCGTTGGTCGAGCCGTTCTGGTCGGCCTCGGCCGCCTTCGCGAACCACTCGCGCGCCTCGTCCGCGCGACCCGCGCCGATCAGCGCGTCCGCGTAGGCGTAGCGGAGCCGGGCGGTCCACGGCTGCACCGCGTTCGAGCCCAGCTCGGCGCACTCCAGCGTCACCACGGCGGCCTCGAACTGCTCCATGTCGCTGCGCGCACCGGCCGCGACCAGGCGCATCTCGATCTGCCCGGCCTTGTCCAGCTGCTTCACCTCGGGCGCGCCCGCCATCTCCAGCGCCCGCTCCGGACGGCCGAGACCGCGCTCGCAGTCCGCCATCACCGGCCACAGCTCGGCCGAACCGGTCATCCGACGCGACGCGCGGAACTCGGTCAGCGCCTCCGAGTAACGCTCCGTCACATAGGAGGCGAACCCGGCAGCCTCACGCACCGCCGCGACCCGGGAGGCCAGCCGCAGCGCGACCCGGGAGTAGGCGTAGGCCTCCTCCGGCTCGGCGTCCAGCAGGCGCGCGACCATCACCAGGTTCTTGGCGACGTCCTCGGCCAGCGTCTTCGGCAGGCTCATCAGCTCCTGGCGCACATCACCGTCGATCTCCTGCCCGGTGATGTCCTCGTCGATCGGCAGCCGACGCACCGGCTCACTACGCTGCTCGTCCCGCTGGTAACCCCCGCCACCGGACGACGCCCGGTCGTCACGACGGGGACCGCGGTCGTCACGGTCCCGGCCGAACCCACCGCCCCCGCGGGGCCGGTCGTCACGGCGCGGGCCACGGTCGTCCCGGTCCCGGTTGAACGACGGCCGCTCGTCACGGCGGAACCCACCACCGCTGGACGGACGGTCGTCACGACGGGGGCCACGGTCATCGCGGTCACGGTCCCGGTTGAACGAGGGCCGCTCGTCCCGACGGAAGCCGCCACCGCCGGAGGGCCGGTCGTCCCGACGCGGACCACGGTCGTCACGATCCCGGTTGAACGAAGGCCGGTCATCGCGACGCGGGCCGCGGTCGTCACGGTTGAAGCCACCGCCACCACGCGGGCGGTCGTCGCGGTTGTACCCGCCGCCGAAGGACGGACGGTCGTCACGACGGGGGCCACGGTCATCGCGGTCACGGTCCCGGTTGAACGAGGGCCGCTCGTCCCGACGGAAGCCGCCACCGCCGGAGGGCCGGTCGTCACGACGGGGTCCACGGTCATCGCGGTCCCGGTTGAACGAGGGCCGCTCATCGCGACGGAAGTTACCGCCCCCGGACGACGGCCGGTCATCGCGGCGCGGACCACGGTCGTCGCGGTTGAAGCCACCACCGCCACCACGGGGCCGGTCGTCGCGGTTGTACCCGCCGCCGAAGGACGGACGGTCATCACGACGGGGGCCACGGTCATCACGGTCACGGTTGAACGAAGGCCGCTCATCACGACGGAAGTTACCGCCCCCGGAGGGCCGGTCGTCCCGACGCGGACCACGGTCGTCACGGTTGAAGCCACCGCCACCACGCGGGCGGTCGTCACGGTTGTACCCGCCGTCGAAGGACGGACGCTCGTCACGACGGAAACCACCACCACCGGACGAGGGCCGGTCATCGCGACGCGGGCCACGGTCGTCCCGGTCCCGGTCACGGTTAAAGGAGGGCCGCTCGTCGCGACGGAAGCCGCCACCGCCCGAGGACGGACGGTCGTCCCGACGCGGGCCACGGTCGTCACGGTTGAAGCCACCACCGCCACCACGGGGCCGGTCGTCGCGGTTGTACCCGCCGCCGGACGACGGACGCTCGTCACGGCGGTAACTACCGCCGCCGCCCGACGACGGGCGGTCGTCGCGGCGGGGGCCGCCACGGTCATCGCGGTTGTAGCTGCCACCGCGGTTGTACCCACCGCCAGAGGGGCGGTCGTCGCGGCGCGGGGCGCGGTCGTCACGGTTGTAGCCGCCACCACGGGAGTCACGCCGGCCCGCGCCGCCCCCCGCACCCTGCGATCCGTCGCCCGAGCGGCGCTCCGGGCGTCCCTGAGGGGGGTTAGACATTGACGTGACTCCTTCTGGTGTACCTGCGACATCTTGGTGACGGCGCTCTCGGCCACATCACCACACTCATTGTCCCGCACTCGGCGGGTGCCCGCTCACGTGCTGCGAGCCGGCTCCGTACGGTCCTGCAAAACACAAAAAGCCGCGGCACCAGCAAATCGCTGGGGCCGCGGCTCTGAATGATTGTTCGGCGGCGTCCT